>JASJBF010000002.1 GCA_030066685.1 Kiloniellales bacterium
CCCGCGTGGGCTGAAACATTCGGCTCGCTATGCGATTTCGGTGGCGGCAACAGCCTAGCGCACTTCCCGATCAGACGCGTTCGCGTCTGGCCGGGAGTAGTGCGCTAATACCTTGAAGTTCGGGCATTATCCGACCAGATGGATCGCAGAGCGATTCCATCTGATCGGATAATGCCCTAGATCGCCGGATCCCCACGTGACGACTTGAGAGCCATGCCCGATTTGCGCCAGCTGGCGGACCGGATCCCCCACCCGGGTTGGGGTCACTTGACCAAATGCGCTTTCACGCTAGACTGCATTCTATCTTTTCATATTGATAAGAAACTTATCAGTGCCTACGGAACACACAGTTCTGCTCATATCGACGGACGAGGATCTGCAGGCCCGGACCGCGGAGGCCTTGGGCGTCGACCCGGACTATCGGCTGATCATTTGTCGCGGCGAGCAGGAGGCGATGGCACGTCTCAACGAGTTGCAAGCGCATCTTGTCTTTTGCGATGCCGACTTGATTTCGGACGAGACGTCGAATGTGCTGGTCAATGCCCGTATTTCGCATCCTCACGTGGCCCGCGTGCTGCTGGGTTCGCCGGAAGCGGCCGGGAAATGCGCCGAGATTGCCCGGCGAGCCGCAACCTACCTTTACGTGTTGAATCCGGTGTCCCAGGACCAGATTCGGCTCCTGGCCAAGCGCGCTCTCGAGCTCAGCGAGCTTTCTCGACGCCACCGCGTCTTGTCGCGCGAGCTGAAGATCTCGATGGACGATGACATCTTCGTCGAGAGCGAGGAGTTCTCCGTCAAGGGCGGCTGGTCGCAGTTCGAGAAGCTGGTCTATGTCAGCGCCAAGATGGCGGAGCTTTGTGCGGAGGCAAAGCAGGCCGCCCAGACCGAGTTGCCGGTGCTGATCCAGGGCGAGACCGGTACGGGCAAGGAGCTGCTGGCGCGTGCGATCCACTTCAATTCGACCCGCCTGAACTCGCCGATGCACGTGCAGAACTGCGGTGGCATGTCCGACGACACCCTGCACTCGGAGCTCTTCGGCCATGTTCGCGGCGCCTTTACCGGCGCGGTCGCCGACCGCCTCGGCCTGTTCCGCGCGGCGGACGGCGGCACGGTGTTTCTCGACGAGATCTCTGAGATCTCGCCCAGCTTCCAGGTCAGCCTGTTGCGCTTCCTTCAAGAAGGCGAGGTCAAGCCCCTCGGTTCGGACCGGCTGTACCACGCCGATGTCCGTGTGATCGTCGCCAGCAACCGGCCCCTATATCAATTGGTCGAGCGCGGTGAGTTCCGCCGCGATCTCTACTATCGTCTGAAGGGCTTCGAGCTGCACATTCCGGCGTTGCGCGAGCGGCCCGAGGACGTGCCGCCGCTGACCCAGTTCTTCATCGAAAAGTACGCAGGCGTCGTGGGCCGGCGAGTCGTCGGCATCACCAAGGAGGCCTTGGAGAAGCTCGAGGCCTACGACTATCCGGGCAACGTGCGTGAGCTGGAGACCGAGATCCGCCGCATGGTGGCGATCGCAGAGCAGGGTGGCTACATCGCCGCGCGCCACCTTTCGCCGGTCTTCGAGAGGGTCGACACCCGCAAGGACGCCCAGCCGGGCTTCGTGACCGAGGGCGCCAGCCTGAAGGCGATGGTCGAGAACCTCGAAAAACAGGTCGTCGCCTCCTCACTGCAGCGCAACCACTGGAACCAGAGCAAGGCGGCGGACGAGCTGGGGCTGTCCCGGGTCGGCCTGGCCAACAAGATCAAGCGCTATGGCCTTCAGGACGCTTGAGCCGCCCCGCACCGGAGCGCCGGGGTGAGCGACGACTCCGGCCGCGTGATGCGCTTCCCGCAGTCCCGGGTGCCGGGCAGCGGCAAGCGACGTTCGGTCAAGGACCTGGGCCTGACCAAGCTCGCCCGCCTGATCGATCCGACCGGACGCGGGGCCAGCGGGCACTGGTGCAGCCGCTGCGAAGGCGTCTGGTACGGCTACGTCTCGGAGGCCGAATGCCCGGTCTGCGGCAATCGCCAAGGGTGACCGCCGGTAGCCGCAAAGTAGGTTTACAGGGCTGCAAGCAAACTTACTTTACAGATGACCTGCGCCGGCCGCGTTCTCTCCAGGTGGCCGCACCGTAATCGACTGTTCCGATTGCGAAGTTTTTTTCCAGAGTGATTGGCACACCGCTTGCTTAAGAGGCGCGGAAGGACCCGCGACGGTCTCGGGGCCGCGATCCGCGCGCTGGTGCCGGAGGCGGCGAAGCAAGGGAGGTAACGAATGGCCAATCTGTTATGGCTCCAGGGCGGCGCCTGTTCCGGCAACACCATGTCATTCCTCAACGCCGAGGAACCCAGCGCCTGCGACCTGGTGACCGACTTCGGCATCAACGTCCTGTGGCAGCCCTCGCTTGGGCTCGAGCTTGGCGACAACGTCAAGGCGATCCTGGAGAAGTGCATCTCGGGGGAGATCCAGCTCGACATCTTCGTCTTCGAGGGCACGGTGGTGAACGCGCCGGACGGCACCGGCGAATGGAACCGCTTCTGCGGCCGGCCGATGAAGGAGTGGGTCAAGGAGCTTTCCACGGCGGCGCAGTTCGTCGTGGCGATCGGCGACTGCGCGACCTGGGGCGGCATCCCGGCGACCGCGCCGAACCCCTCGGAAAGCCAGGGCCTGCAGTTCCTCAAGCGCAACCACGGTGGCGCGCTGGGTGCCGGCTTCACCTCCAAGGCCGGGCTGCCGGTGATCAACATCCCGGGCTGCCCGGCGCATCCGGACTGGGTCACCCAGATTCTCGTGGCGGTGGCCACGGGCCGCGCCGGCGACTTGGAGCTCGACGATTTCCAGCGGCCCAAGACCTTCTTCTCCAGCTTCACCCAGACCGGCTGCACCCGGAACATGCACTTCGCCTACAAGGTCTCGGCGACCGCCTTCGGCCAGCGCAAGGGCTGCCTGTTCTACGACCTGGGCTGCCGCGGTCCCATGACCCATAGCCCCTGCAACCGCATCCTCTGGAACCGGGTGTCGTCCAAGACGCGGGCCGGCATGCCCTGCCTCGGCTGCACCGAACCGGAGTTTCCCTTCTTCGACCTCGCGCCCGGCACGGTCTTCAAGACCCAGACCATGATGGGCGTGCCCAAGGACCTGCCCGAGGGCGTCGACAAGAAGGGCTACGTGAAGCTCACCGCCGCCGCCAAGGGCGCCGCCCCGGCCTGGGCGGAAGAAGACATCTTCGTCGTCTGATCACGGCGAAAAAGGGAGGACAACAGCCATGTCAGCCGTTCAAACGCTCGACATCTCGCCGGTTGGCCGCGTCGAGGGCGACCTCGACGTTCGCGTCGACATCCAGGACGGCGTGGTCACCAATGCCTGGACCCACGCCGAGCTCTTCCGGGGCTTCGAGGTCATCCTGCGCGACAAGGACCCGCAGGCCGGCCTCGTCGTCACGCCGCGCGCGTGCGGCATCTGCGGCGCCTCGCACCTGACCTGTGCGGCCTGGGCGCTGGACACTGCCTGGGGCACGACGGTGCCGCGCAACGCGATCCTGGCGCGCAACCTGGGGCAGATCGTCGAATCGATCCAGTCGCTGCCGCGCCACCACTACGGCCTCTTCATGATCGACTTCACCAACAAGAACTATGCCGCCAGCCAGTTCTTCGAGGACGCCGTCAAGCGCTATGCGCCCTTCACCGGGACCTCCTACGAGGCCGGAGTCACCATCTCGGGCCGGCCGGTGGAGATCTATGCCTTGCTCGGTGGGCAGTGGCCGCATTCCTCTTACATGGTGCCCGGCGGGGTGATGTGTGCCCCGACGCTGACCGACGTGACCCGCGCCTGGTCAATCCTGGAGCACTTCCGGCGCAACTGGGTCGAGCCGCTCTGGCTCGGCTGCGCCATGGAGCGCTACGAGGAGATCCAGTCCTACGACGACTTCATGAGCTGGCTCGACGAGCGCCCCGAGCACGCCAACTCGGATCTCGGTCTCTACTGGCGCATGGGCATGGACATCGGCCTTCAGAACTTCGGCCGCGGCCATGGCAAGTTCATCTCCTGGGGCTACCTGCCACACGAGGACAAGTATCAGAACCCGACCATCGAGGGCCGTCAGGCCGCGGTGATCATGAAGTCGGGCGTCTATGACGGCGCCAGCGACAGCCACAAGCTGATGGACCAGGCCTTCGCCCGCGAGGACATGACCCACGCCTGGTACGACGAGACCGGCGAAAGCCATCCCTTCGACCGGGTGACCAACCCGGTCGGCAAGAACCCGGTCGACGTCGACGGCAAGTACTCCTGGTGCACCGCCGTGCGCCACGCCGAGAACGGCCGCCTCGAGGCCGGCCCGCTGGCCCGGCAGCTGGTCGCCGGCGGCGCCCACGGCGAGGACTGGCAGCACAGCGATCCGCTGGTCCTCGACATGTACCGCAAGATGGGCGGCCCCTCGATCCTGCTCCGTCACTTCGCCCGCATGCACGAGCTCTGCAAGCTCTACCGCCAGGCCGAGCGCATCCTGCGCGAGTTCAAGCTCGCCGACGAGTGGTACATCAAGCCGACCGAGAAGGACGGCCAGGGCTGGGGCGCCACCGAGGCGATCCGCGGCGCGCTCTGCCACTGGATCGACGTGCGGGACGGCAAGATCAAGAACTACCAAATCATCGCGCCGACCACCTGGAACGTCGGCCCCCGCGCGTCGGACGGCGAACGCGGGCCGATCGAGGAAGCCCTGATCGGCACCCCGATCAAGGATTCCAGCGATCCGGTCGAGGTCGGTCACGTCTGCCGCTCTTACGACTCCTGCCTGGTCTGCACGGTCCACGCTCACGATGCCAAGTCGGGCAAGGAACTGGCCCGTTTCCGCACGGCGTGATGAAATCGGTTTGACGGGGGGTGGTCCGCCACCCCCCGTTTGCCGAAGAAAACGATAAGAAGAAACGTCCTGGGGAGAGAGCGATGGCCGAGGTTGCCGACAAGGATCCCGTGGTCGCCGAGCGGGAGGACTACGTCACGCGCTACGGCGTGGCGCCCTCGGAGGCCGATCACGCGACCTTGCTACGGATGATCGAAGACCTCATGACCGAAGGGCTGAAGACCGAGGTCGAGCCCTTTCCCGAGACCGACAGGGAATTCGCCGGAATCCTGGACGAGCTCCGCCACCTCGACGCGGATCAGCTGCGTGCCAAACTTGTGGTCAGCGGCTGGCTGCTCCAGCCCTACGGCGAGGACGAGATGCGCTGCCAGGAATGCATGTACTTCCTGGTCCACAAGCGCTGGTGCGACCTGCCCGAGCTGAGCCTGCCGGCCGAGCCGGATTGGTGGTGCCGGCTCTGGCGGATCTGAGGACGCCGAGATGACCGAGGCCGGCACCACTGCCGAAGACGAGGCCCTGCGGGACGAGATCGCGGCCAAGCTGAAATCCGGGCTCGAGACGGAAGTCTGGCCGCGGGCCGAGACCTCAGAGATGGTCAATGAGGTCGTGGCGCGCCTGCGCAGGGAGGCCGGCGAGGACCTGACCGCCAAGCTTGTGATCGCCGGCGTCACCGGCCACCCAATCGAGGCGGACGACATCGAGCAGCCCTGTGAGACCTGCATGTACTACCTGGTGCACCGCGGTTTCTGCGAGCTGCCGGAGCTGATGATCCCGGTGGCGCCGGAGTGGTCCTGCCGGCTCTGGCGGATATGACCCTGGCGGTCATCGGCTGCGGCAATCCCAACCGCCGGGACGACGGGGTCGGTCCGGAGGTCATCGCCCGGCTGCGGCGCCAGGCCTTGCCGGAGGGCGTCGCGCTCTACGACGCCGGAACCGACGGCATGGGGGTGATGTACCGGGCCCGCGGCGCCTCGCATCTGATCATCGTCGACGCCCGGTCTCCCGAGAGCGCGCCCGGGGCGATCTACGACGTTCCGGGCGAGATCCTCGAGGCCCCGCCGCCCCGGAGCCTGAACCTCCACGACTTCCGCTGGGACCACGCGCTCTTCGCCGGGCGCAAGATCTACGGCGAGGCTTTCCCGGCGCAGGTGAAGGTCTTCCTGGTCGAGGCCGGCTCCCTGGACCTCGGACTGGGGTTGACCGAGGCCGTCGAGGCCGCTGCCGAGGCGGTCGCCGCCCGGATCGCGGCCTTGTCGAAGGCCTACGCCGCGGGAGACTGGACCGGAGGTCCTTCGGCATGACCGCCCGGGTCGACGTGCGCCAAGGCTCGGTCTACCTCTCGGCCGAGGTCTACGAGACCTACTTCGCCGGTGTCCGCGCGGTGATCGTTCTGATCCGGGACGGCAGCCTGCAGGTTCTCCCCGTGCGCCAGATGGCGGCCGGCGGCTGCCTGCTGAAGATCCGCAATGCGGCCGGGGACCGGGTCGCCGCGGCGCCCGATGTCTTCCAGGCCAAGGGTCTCGCCGAATGGTGTGGGGTAGGCCTGAACGCCCGCTGGTCCTCGGAGCAGAGCGCCCTGGTGATCGATCTGCCAGCCGAAACAACTGCAAACTAACTTTGCATCTTGAAAAATTAGTAGACAGGTTTCTGTAAGCAGGCTTTACTAACTGCAAAGAAACTTGCGTGGCGTGAATTGACTCGCCCGCGTCTTTGGGAGAGATCACGCATGGCCGCGCGCAGCCGAACCGAGGATCAGGTCAAGGCCGCCCTCCGGGCCGTCGAGGAGGCCGAGGCCTCGGCCCAGGAAAAGGCGGAGATGCTGATGGAGATCGCCATGGGGCTGCAGACCAGGCCTCGGGCGGTCGAGGACCTCGAGGCGGCCGTCGGGCTTTACCGGACCGCGCTCGATCTCTGCCCCGCCGATCTCGGCCTGCTCGCCGCCCGAATCCGTGCCCGCCTGGGCACGGCCTTGATGGCAATCCCCGCCGAGGATCCGGGGACGCTGGAGCAGGCGCGCGACACCTTCCAAGCCGCGCTCGAAGTCCTGGACACCGAGGGGCTGGGCGAAGAGATCGCCGAGGCCGAGATGAACCTCGGCCTGGCGATCCAGAACCTGGCGGGTCTCGGCCGGGCCCGGATCCAGGACGCGATCTCCGCCTATCAGCGGGCGCTCAGGACTTTCGACAAAGGGCGCCATCCCAAGGAGTTCGCGATCCTGCAGAACAACCTCGCGACCGCCTTCCTCTCGATCCCCTTCACCGACGAGGCCTCCAAACTGCGCGAGGCCCTGGCGGTGCAGGCCTTCGAGGAGGGCCTGTCGGTGGTCAATCTGGTCGACCATCCCTCGGAGTACGCGATGCTCCAGAACAACCTGGGCAACGCGCTGCAGTACGTCTCTTCCAGCCACCGGATCGAGAACGGCTTTCGCGCGCTCGATGCCTACGACGAGGCGCTCAAGGTGCGGACCTGCCGCGACACGCCGGGGGCCTACGCCAACACGGTGGCGAACAAGGCCAACTGCCTGGCGAACCTGCCGGACGACCCGGCCCGGCCGGAGGCCGGAAACCTGGCGAATTCAGCCGCGGCGCTCGCGCTCTATCGCGAGGCCACGGCGATTTTCGAGTCCCTGGGCGAGCGCGACAAGGTCGCCAACGTCACGGCCGCCATCGCAGAGATCGAGGCGGCCTTCGGGCCGAAAGCGGGCCAGATCAACGGCTCCGCCTGAACCCACGGCCAATTCAACAAGAGGGTGAACATGGGAATCCTGCTTTTCGTCATCAGTCTCATCGTCGGCATCGCCGCGGCCATGGCGGCGGGCGCCGGCTCCGGCATGCGCATCGGCGGCGAGGCGCTCGGCAACGAGCTCGCGGCCTACATGGGCTCGCTCTATGGCCTGCTCGCCGGTGGGACCGGGGTTGCGCTGGGTCTCGTCGTACTCCTGCTGATCTGAGGAGGCTCGCATGCTCAGCACAGCCGTCGACTCCGCGAAGCTCCTCTTCGCCGGAAAGCTCTTCAAGGACAACGTCAAGGCCCTGCGGCAGCTCGCCATCGGCGCCGGTGCCGGCGCGGTGACGGTGGTCGTTGTCGGACTGTTTGCCCCGATTTGGGTCGCCGCCATCGTCGGGGGCGCGGTCAGCGGCGGTCTGCAGCCGATCCTGTTCAAAGACCTCAAGTACGCCTGACGCCATGCCGGAGGGGACCCGCAATCCCGGGACCGTTGTCGAAGAGGAGCGCGGTCTCGCGGCGCTCCTGAACGACCTCGCGGCCCTGGAAGCCCTGGCGGAGGGCTGGCCAGCGGAGCAGCGCAACGCTGCGGCCGCCCGCGCCGAGGCGGTCGAGGCCCTGAACGCGGCGGCCTTTCGGCGCCTGATCCGCAGCCTCAAGACGGTGCCCGGCATGGCCGAGGCGCTGCGCGAAGCCGCGGCGGACGAGCTGGTCTATGCCGTGCTGCGTCGGCATGGAATCCTCAAGCCCTCGCTCTTCGAGCGGGTCGAGGCGGCCCTCAATACGATCCGCCCGATGCTCGCCGGCCACGGCGGCGATGTCGAACTGGTCGCCGTGGAGCCGCCGGTCGCCGAGGTCCGCTTCCTCGGCGCTTGCGACGGCTGCCCGGCGTCGGCGCTGACTTTTTACGGCGGCGTCAAGCAGGCGATCCAAGACCAGGTGCCCGAGATCCGAGAGGTCAGGCAGGTCAAGGGGCTCGAGGGCGGCGGCGCGGAGGCCGTCCATTTCTCCTCGCCCTTCGCCGACTACCTCGCGGGCGACTGGATCCGGGCCGGTGAGCTTGCGGAGCTGCCCGAGGGCGAGACCCGTGTCCTGGAGCTCGGCGGCCATTCGGTCCTGCTGTCGCGCTTCGGCGACCGGGTGACGTGCTTCGAGAACGCCTGCGCCCACATGGGCATGGCGATGGACGGCGGCGAGATCCAGGCCGGGCTGATCACCTGTCCCTACCACGGCTTCCAGTACTCCCTGGAAAGCGGCGAATGCCTGACCGCGCCGGAGGTCCAGCTCCAGCCTCACGGCGTGCGCGTCGTCGGTGACCGCATCGACGTGCGACTGACGAGGTGAGGTGATGCGGGTTGCGCTTTCGCCGGCTTTCGAAGCGGTCAAGGCGCCCGGGACCGCGACCCCCGGCGCAGCCTTGCTCGACCCGTCCGGTCCCGGCGCGATTCTCGGCTGGACGGCGGACGCGCTCGCCGCGCCGATTGCGCCCGCGCAGAGCACGCTCTTCGGCCCGCGCGGCCTCTGCCTGCATCCCGACGGCTCCTTCTGGGTGGCGGACAGCGGACACCACCGCCTGCTCGGCTGGCGCCGGGTGCCAGAGGCCGACAACGCGCCTGCCGAGATCGTGATCGGCCAGCCCGACTTCACCCGTGAGGGGCGCAACGCCAAGGGCTCGGCGGGGCCGGCGACCCTCAACGTCCCGACGGGGGTCTGCGCCTGGGGCAGGGGCCTGGCCCTGGCCGACGCCTGGAACCACCGCGTGCTCCTGTGGCGCGAGACGCCCGCCGAGTCCGGTCAGCCGGCCGACATCGTCCTGGGCCAGGCCGAGCCGACGGCCGTCCGGGCGAACCGCGGCGCAGATCGGCCGACCGCGGCCACCTTGCACTGGCCCTACGGTCTCGCCGAGATCGATGGCCGGCTGGTCGTGGCCGACACCGGCAACCGCCGCGTCCTGGTCTGGGAGAACCCGGAGCGCAACGCGCAGCCGGCGGACCGCGTCCTGGGCCAGCTTGACTTCGAGACCCGCGACGAGAACGCCGGCAGCGAGGTCGGGCCGGTCGGCATGCGCTGGCCCCACGGCATCGCATCGTGGCAGGGTCGACTTGCGATCTCGGATGCCGGCAACAACCGGATCATGCTGTGGGACGGCCTCCCGTCGCGTCCGGGCGCAGCCTGCGATCAAGTCCTGGGCCAGGCCAACTTCGCCGCCTGCGATCACAACATGGCCGCCTACTACCCCTGCGCCGCGGCCCTCAACATGCCCTATGCGGTCGCGGCCGCGGGCGACCTCCTGATCGCCGCCGACACCGCTAACTCGCGGCTTCTCGGCTGGTCCGAGCTCGCCACGGCGGCGCCGGCCGAGCGGCTGACCGGCCAGCCGGACTTCGCCTCCAAGGGCGACAACGGCTGGGGCCTGCCCGCGCGCGATACCCTCTGCTGGCCCTACGGACTTTCGGTCAAGGGACGCCGCGTCGCCGTCGCCGACAGCGGCAACAACCGCGTCCTGCTCTGGGATCTGGCGCATGAAGGGTGAAGCCATCACGGTGCGCGGCCAGGTCCAGGGCGTCGGCTTCCGCCCGACTGTCTGGCGCATCGCGACCGAGCTGGGCCTCGCCGGCGACGTGCGCAACACCGGCGACGGGGTCGAGATCCGGCTCTGGGGGGCGGGGCTGGAGCGCTTCGCCGAGCGCCTCAAGTCGGAGGTTCCCGTCCTGGCGCGGATCGACCGGATCGAACGGGCGCCCCTCGACGATCCGCCGCCGCAGGGCTTCGAGATCGCCGCCTCGGTCGGCGGCCCCATGCGCGCCTCGGTCGCCCCGGACGTGACGGTTTGTGCCGACTGCCTGGCCGAGGTCCGCGATCCCTTCGCTCGGCGTTATCGCTATCCCTTCGCGAACTGCACCAACTGCGGGCCGCGGTTTTCCATCGTCGAGGCCGCCCCCTATGACCGCGATCAGACCACGATGCGGGGCTTTGCGCTCTGCCCGGGGTGTCGCGGCGAGTACGAGGACCCGGCCGACCGCCGCTTCCACGCCCAACCGATCGCCTGCCACGCCTGCGGGCCGCGCGCCTGGATCGAGCATCTCGGCGGCGGCGTGGTGAACCACGAGGCCTTCTCCATGCTCGACGACGTCGATGCCGCCGGCGGCATGCTGATGATGGGCCACATCGTCGCGATCAAGGGCATCGGCGGCTTCCACCTGGCCTGCGACGCGACCAGGGCCGAGGTGGTGGCCCGCCTGCGCGCCCGCAAGCGCCGGCGCGGCAAGGCCTTCGCGCTGATGGCCCGGGATGTCGCGGTGATCCGGCGCTACTGTGCGGTCTCCGAGGAAGAGGAAGCCTTGCTGCGCAGCCCGGCGGCGCCAATCGTCCTTCTGGAGGCCTCGGGCGCGCCCTTGCCCGGGGCCGTGGCGCCCGGCCTCGATCGCCTCGGCTTCATGCTGCCCTACACGCCGCTGCATCACCTGATGCTGCGCCGCATGACCCGGCCGGTGGTCATGACCAGCGGCAACATTTCCGGCCGGCCGCAATGCGTCACCAACGCGCAGGCCCGGGATCAGCTCGGCGAGGTGGCCGACTTCGCCCTGATGCACGACCGCGAGATCGCCAACCGGATCGACGACTCGGTCCTGCGCTTCGACCTCGGCCGGCCGCGGCTCCTGCGCCGGGCCCGGGGCTATGCGCCGACGCCCATTCCGCTGCCGGAGGGTTTCGACGATGACGCGCAGGTCCTGGCCCTCGGCGGCGAGCTGAAGAACACCTTTTGCCTGATCAAGGAGGGCCAAGCGGTCCTGAGCCAGCACATGGGCGACCTGGAGGACGCGACGACGGCCGAAGACGTCGCCCACAACCTCGCGCTCTACCGCCAGGTCTACGAGCATGCGCCGGATCTGATCGCGGTCGATCGACATCCCGACTACCTCTCGACCAAGCGCGGGCAGGAGATGGCGGCGCAGGCCGGTCTGCCGCTGGTCGAGGTGCAGCATCACCATGCCCACGCCGCGGCCTGCCTGGCCGAGAACGGCCGGCCGCTGGACGCGGCACCGGTGCTCGGCGTCGTTCTCGACGGCCTCGGCTTCGGTGCCGACGGGACGGTCTGGGGCGGCGAGTTCCTGGCCTGCGACTACCGCGGTTTTCGGCGCCTGGCCTGCCTCAAGCCGGTGGCGCTTCCGGGCGGGGCCGCCGCTGTCCGCGAGCCCTGGCGCAACGCCTACGCCCACCTCATGGCCGAGATGGGCTGGGCCGAGTTTGCGATGAACTTCGGCCACCTCGAAGTTTTTGCCCGGCTCGAAGCGGCGCCGCGCAAGGCCCTCGACGCGATGATCGCCAAGGGCTTGAACTCGCCACTGTCCTCCTCCTGCGGCCGGCTCTTCGACGCCGCGGCCGCGCTCTGCGGTCTCGCCTGGGAGACCCAGGCCTACGAAGGCGAAGCCGCGATGCGCCTGGAGGCGGCGCTGGATCCCGACGCCCTCGGCGAGTCGGAGGAGATGGCCTATCCCTTCGCGATCCCGCTGCTCGGCGGCAAAGGTTTGCCTTACATCGAGCCTCTGGCGGTCTGGCGCGCTTTGCTCGGCGACCTGCACCTCGGGACGCCGCTCGGCGTGATCTCGGCCCGTTTTCACCGCGGCCTGGCCAAGGCGATCGTGGCCATGGCGCTGCGCGTGGGGGGCGAGGATCGCAGCTTTTCGACCGTTGCCCTCAGCGGCGGCTGCTTCCAGAACGCGACGCTTTTCGCCCTGGTCCACGAGGGCCTCGTGGCCCAGGGCTTCGAGGTGCTGAGTCACGAGAAGGTGCCGGCGAACGACGGCGGCCTGGCGCTCGGCCAGGCGGTGGTCGCGCTGGCAACCGAACAAAGAACTTCAGGAGAGAGCCATGTGCCTGGGGATCCCGGGGCGGGTCGTCGAGATCAGTGACCCCGAAAAGAAGCTCGGCCTGGTCGAGGTCGGCGGCGTCCGGCGCCAGGTCAACCTGGCCTGCATCGTGACCGAAGACCATCCCGTCGAGGCCTGCGTCGGCGACTGGGTGCTGGTGCACGTCGGCTTCGCCATGAGCCGGATCGACGAGGCGCAGGCGGCCGAGACCCTGGAGATCCTGACCCAGCTCGGCGAAGTGCAAGAGGAGCTCGCGGCCATGCGGGCCTCCGGAAAGGCATGAGACCATGACCGGAACCTTGGAGAGCCTCTATCCCTTCCTGCACGGCCGGAAGCAGGACCAAGCGGCCGTCCGGGCCGGCCTGCTGGAGTCCCTGCGGCAGAAGGCCGAGCACTCGGTCGAGACCAAGCGCCGCTTTTTCGACGACAACGCCGAATCGCTGGTCGCGGTCGCCCGCGCCGTCGCCACGGTCTACAGCAAGCAGGGCCGCCTCTTCACCATGGGCAACGGCGGCTCCTCCTGCGACGCCGCACACATCGCGGTCGAGTTCCAGCATCCGGTGACCGCCGGCCGTCCGGCGCTGCCAGCCGTGAACCTGACCGCCGACGCGGCGGTCATGACGGCGCTCGGCAACGACCTGGGCTTCGAGCACGTCTACCTGCGCCAGATCGTCGCCCACGGCCGGCCAGGCGACGGCCTGATCGGGGTCTCGACCAGCGGCAACTCCGGCAACCTCATGGCCGCCTTCGACAAGGCCAAGGAGATCGGTCTGACGACCATCGGCCTGGCCGGCATGGAGGGTGGCGAGATGGCGCGCAGCCCGAGCCTGGACCATTGCCTGGTGGTGCGCACGGACAGCATCCACCGCATCCAGGAATGCCACGTCGCGATCTATCACATCCTCTGGGACCTCGTGCACACCCTGCTGGCCGACGATCGCGGCGGCCTCGCGTCAGAGGCGGAGGAGACGAGCCGATGAAGTACGTCGACGAGTTCCGCGATCCGGCCAAGGCCAGGGTTCTGTTCCGCGAGATCGAGGACCTGGTCGGCCGGATCGAGCTCTGCCAGAGCCGGCCTCTGCGGATCATGGAGGTCTGCGGCGGGCACACCCATTCGATCTTCCGCTACGGCCTCGAGGCCATGCTGCCGAAGCAGATCGAGCTGATCCACGGACCGGGCTGCCCGGTCTGCGTCCTGCCCATGGGCCGGGTCGACGATTGCGTCGCACTGGCCGAGCAACCGGACGTGATCTTCACCACCTTCGGTGATGCCATGCGGGTGCCGGGCTCGAAGAAGAGCCTGATGCAGGCCAAGGCCGAAGGGGCCGACGTCCGCATGGTCTACTCGCCCCTCGACGCCCTGCAGCTCGCCCGCGACAACCCGGATCGCGAAGTGGTCTTTTTCGGCCTGGGCTTCGAGACGACCATGCCAAGCACGGCCCTGACGGTGCTCCAGGCCGAGGCCGAGGGCATCGCGAACTTCTCGCTTTTCTGCAACCACATCACCATCATCCCGACGATCAAGGCGATCCTCGATTCGCCGGACCTGCGGATCGACGGCTTCCTCGGGCCCGGACACGTCTCCATGGTGATCGGCAACCGTCCCTACGCCTTCATCGCCGAGCGCTACCGGCGGCCGGTGGTCATCGCCGGCTTCGAGCCGCTCGACATCCTGCAGTCGATCTGGATGGTGCTGAAGCAGTTCGACGAGGGCCGCTGCGAGATCGAGAACCAGTACGACCGGATCGTGCCCGGCGCGGGCAACGACCAGGCCCTGGCGGCGGTCGGCGAGGTCTTCGAGCTGCGCGAGTACTTCGAATGGCGCGGCCTGGGCTCGATCGACCATTCCGGCGTGCGCATCCGCGAGGCCTATGCGCGCTTCGATGCCGAGCGCAGATTCGCGGTGCCGCAGCTCAAGATCGCCGATCCCAAGTCCTGCCAGTGCGGCGAGGTCCTGAAGGGTGTGATCAAGCCCTGGCAGTGCAAGGTCTTCGGCAAGGCCTGCACGCCGGAAACCCCGATGGGCGCCCTGATGGTCTCGAGCGAGGGCGCCTGCGCCGCCTACTACAATTACGGCCGCCTCGACCTCGCCGCGCTGGCCGCGCAAAAGGAAGAGGCGCTGCCGCGATGAACATGCCCCTCTCCAAGGGCGACGTGCCCGGGTCGCCGCGCCGCCGCGCCCGGGTCAGCCTGCCGAAGGTCACCCTGGCCCATGGCAGCGGCGGCAAGGCCATGCGCGATTTGATCGACGACGTCTTCCTCGGCGCCTTCGACAACCCGGCGCTGGCGCCGCTGGAGGACCAGGCCCGCTTCGACCTGGCATCCCTGCAGGCCCAGGGCGACCGCCTAGCCTTCACGACCGACGGCTACGTCGTCGATCCCTTGACCTTTCCCGGCGGCGACATCGGCAAGCTGGCGGTCTGCGGCACGGTCAACGACCTGGCGGTCAGCGGCGCCCGACCGCTCTACCTCAGCTGCGGCATGATTATCGAAGAGGGCTTTCCGGTCGAGGACCTGCGGCGCATCGCCGCCTCGATGCGCGCCGCCGCCGATGAGGCCGGCGTCGCCATCGTGACCGGCGATACCAAGGTCGTTCACAAGGGCGCGGCGGACAAGCTCTTCATCAATACGGCCGGGGTCGGCGTGATTCCCGCCGGCTGCGAGATCGCCGCCGAGCGGGCCCGGCCCGGCGACCTCGTCCTGGTCAACGGCCTGCTGGGGGACCACGGCGCGGCCATCCTCGACGCCCGCGGCGACTTGGCGCTGGACTCGTCGATCGAGAGCGACTGCGCGCCGCTGAACGGCCTGATCGACGCGATCCTGGCCGCCTGTTCGGAGGTGCACTGCCTGCGTGATGCGACCCGCGGCGGCGTGGCGACCGTGCTCAACGAGTTCGCCCAGGCCGCCGCTGTCGCGATCGAGATCGAGGAGGCCGCCCTGCCGTTGCGCGAGGAGGTCAAGGGCTTCTGCGAGATCCTCGGCCTCGATCCGCTCTATCTGGCGAATGAAGGCAAGCTGGTCATGGTCCTGCCGGAGGACCAGGCGGCGGCGGCACTTGCCGCGATGCGCGCCCACCCGGCCGGACGGCAGGCGGCCGTGATCGGCCGCGTGCTTTCGGAACCTGAAGGAGCCGTCGTCATGAAGACGCTATTCGGCGGTGCGCGGGTGGTCGACATGCTGGTCGGCGACCAGCTGCCGCGAATCTGCTGAAGGGGTGAGGGTGTGGAAGGATTTCTGGCGCTCGGACTTCTGATCGGCATGCAGCACGCGCTTGAAGCCGACCACCTCGCGGCGGTCGGCACCATGGCGGCCGGCCAAGACGGAAGCAAAGGCCGCCTTGCCTTGCGCGGCGCGGTCTGGGGGCTGGGCCATACCGTCACGCTCTTCGCAATCTGCACGGCCGTGATCCTCTTGGGGATGAGCCTGACCGAACGGATGGCCGCGACGCTCGAGTTCGGGGTTGGCGTGATGCTGGTGTTTCTCGGTCTCGATGTCCTGCGCCGGATGCGTTCGCAGCGGATTCATTTTCACGCTCACGAACACGACGGCGGCCGCCCGCATATCCATGCCCACAGCCATCTGGGCGCAACCGCCCCCCACGGCCAGGACCCGCACGAGCACCGCCATCCCGAAGGTTTCCTGCTGCGGGCTCTGGTGATCGGCCTCGTCCATGGCGCTGCCGGCTCGGCCGGGCTGCTGGCGCTGGCCGTCGCCGCGACCCGGGACCCCTGGTCGGCCCTCGGCTACGTTGCAGTCTTCGGCCTCGGCTCGATTCTTGGCATGGCGGCGCTCTCTTTCGTCGCCGCCTGGCCCCTTAGGGCTGCGGAGCGCCACGCCAAGTGGCTGCACGGCGGCCTGTCGCTCGGCGCCGCGATGCTCGCCGTCGGTATCGGCTTCGACGTCATGGCTGAAACGGCGGCCAGGGCCTGGGGAGGCATTTGATGCACGAGCTCGGCCTGACTCGGAACGTCGTTGCGATCGTCGCGGAGCACGCCGCTGGGCGAAAGGTGCGACGCGTCCGGCTCGCCATCGGGCCGCTGGCCTGCGTCGAGCGACGGGCCTTGAGCTTCTGCTTCGACATCGTGGCCGAAGGGACGCCGCTGGCAGGCGCCGCGCTCGAGTTCCTCGATGCCGAGGGCGATACCTTTCTGATCAAGGATTTCGAACTGGAGGAGGCGGCCTGATGTGCGGAACCTGCGGATGCTCCGATCCGTCCAATGTCGTGACGCTGACCGATCCGGAGAGCGGCGCGCAATCCCAGTTGCGCCAGAACGCAATCGTCGGAAAGGATGGGGGCGACCCTCACCATCATCATGACCATGGTCACGATCATGGTCACGATCATGGCCATGGGCAGGCACACCATGACCACGACAAACCCCACGTGCACGGCCCGAACGGCGAGGTAATCTCGCTGGAACAAGCCGTGCTGGCCAAGAACGACCGGATCGCGGCGCGCAACCGGGGTTGGTTCGAAGGCCGCGGCGTGCTGGCGATCAACCTTGTCAGCTCCCCGGGTGCCGGAAAGACGACCCTCCTGGAGCAGACCATCCGCGAACTCGCCGGTCGGGCCGAGATCGCCGTCATCGAGGGCGATCAGATGACCGCCAACGATGCCGAGCGCATTCGCGCGGCGGGCGCCAAGGCGATCCAAATCAACACCGGCGCCGGCTGCCACCTGGAGGCCGATATGGTCGCCGAGGCGGTTCAGAAGCTGGATCCTCGTCCCGGCTCGATCCTGGTGATCGAGAACGTCGGCAACCTGGTCTGTCCCGCCATGTTCGACCTTGGCGAGCGCATGAAGGTCGCCGTGGTCTCGACCACCGAGGGCGAGGACAAGCCGCTCAAGTACCCGCACATGTTCCGCGCCGCGGAGGTCGTGTTGATCAACAAGATCGACTTGGCGCCCTATGTCGACTTCGACGAAGCGCGCTGTGTCGGGAACATCAAGGCGGTGAACCCGGAGGCGGTCCTCTTTACGCTTTCCGCGCGAACCGGCGCAGGCCTGGCGGAATGGCTGGACTTTCTGATCGGCCGCCAGAGCGAAGCCTCAAACCGTGAAAGCGGTTAATACCAAGGAGCGCTGATTTCGACCTACATTTGCCTCCGACCGAAATGCTCGAGTTTCCGGGAGGGGCGATCCGGTGGCCATGGGCCGGGTCTCTCCGGCTGCCTCAGGACGCTTTGGAGGAAAGATCGAGCGCCCGGCGCAAGAGGTCAGGCCGTCGCCTGCCCCTGGCCGGCGACATCCAAGCCTTGGCCTCCGCTCGTGCGGCCCGTCGGAGTCCGCGCCGTCCGCCTCAGATCCTTGCGCAGGTGCTTGACGCTGTAGCCGTTGAAAAGGTGGCCGAGCAGCCCGCGGTCGAGATCAGAGGTGCCGAAGACCAGTCAGCAATAGGAAATCTCAGGTTCATATTGCGCTCCATCATGATCGATTGATCGTGATGGGCGCGGTGGTGGCGTCTGATCGTGTTCACCAAGGAGCAGTGACGCACAAAGGCATTCTCTTCGATGTGACAGCAAAAATGCATGAACTCGTAGATCAGGTACATGGCGGTCGTCGTCGAGATGATCAGCCAGCCGACATTGGCTGAGATTACCCAGCCGGCAAGAATCGCAGGCAGAGCCGACAACAGGATGAAGACCACCAGCGCATAGGGTGGGAAGAAGGTGACCCGCCAGTCCCTGGACCCCGCAAAGCGCATCTCTTCGGCGGTGAAGAATTGATGGTGTGTCAGCGTATGGCGCGTATAGATCGCCTTGAGCGCGCGCTGACGAAGCGGCCGGTGCATGACGTGCGAGAGACTGTCCGATTAGCTGTGTAAGCGAGTGATGTGCTTCCTCCTTCCAGGATTGAAGCACATCACTCGCTTACACAGCTAATCGGACAGTCTCCTTTTCGAGGCCTGCTCGGACGAGCCCGACATGGAATACGCCATGGTCGATGCCACCATCGTCAAGGTCCACCGCCATGGTCAGGGCGCAAAAGGGGGACTCAGAGCCAGGCCATAGGCCGCTCTAAGGGCGGCATGACGACCAAGATCCTCGCGCTGACCGACGCGCTCGGCAACCTGGTGCGCTTCGTGCCGCTGCCCGGCCACCGCTTCGATACGGTCCGCGTGCCGCCGCTCATCGACGGCCTCAGCTTTGAGGCGCTGATCGCCGACCAGGCTTTCGACAGCGACGCCATCCTCGCCGATCTGAACGAGCGTGGCGCCAAGATCGTCATTGCTCAGCATCAGCGCCGAACCAGAAAGCTACCGATCGACGCGGAGATGTACAAATGGCGTCACCTGATCGAGAACTTCTTCTGCAAGCTCAAAGAGTTCAAGCGTATCGCCATGCGCGCCGACAAGACCGACCAGAGCTTCAACGCCTTCATCTACCTCGCAGCTGCGGTCATAAACTCACGATGAATCTCAACAGACCCTAGAGCACGATGATATGAGGTTGAACCAACCTCATATCTGAATCGTGCTCTAACCTGCTGAAATAGAGCGGGATTCAGATTTGAAGTCCAATCGACTTCAAATCATCCCGCTCTAGGTGTTTAGTCCCGGCATTTGATGGATCGGGTTGAGCCTGAATCTTTCCGGCTCTTTTGTCCAGACGTTGCAGATGTATTCGTAGGGCGTGAGGCCTTTGAGGGTCTTGAGGCGCCGGGCGAAGCTGTATGCGGAGATGAAGTCGTCGAGATGG
Organism: Kiloniellales bacterium; assembly: GCA_030066685.1. NCBI lineage: Bacteria > Pseudomonadati > Pseudomonadota > Alphaproteobacteria > Rhodospirillales > Kiloniellales bacterium. The sequence continues at coordinate 19,139 of JASJBF010000002.1, forward strand.
TTTCGAAGCTGGTCGTGGCTGTCGTAGTGGTAGCGCTTGACGGTCGCGTCCTTGATCGTGCGGTTCATCCGTTCGACCTGACCGTTGGTCCAAGGATGGTTCGGCTTGGTCAGCCGATGCTCGATGCCGTGGCACCGGCAGGCCCGATCGAAGGGATGGCCGCGCAGCATCGCAGTTGGCCCTTTGCGGTTCTTCGGTAGGTCGGCGAACTGGATGCCCTTATCGGTTAGCACAGTGTGGATGAGGTAGGGCACGGCATCGACCAGGGCGTCGAGGAAGGCTGTTGCCGTCTTGGTGTTGGCGCGCTCGACGAGTTGCACGAAGGCGAACTTCGAGGTCCGGTCGATGGCAATGAAGAGGTAGAGCTTGCCTTCGGCGCTTCGCACTTCGGCGATGTCGATGTGGAAGTAGCCGATCGGATAGCGCTTGAAGGCCTTCTTTGCCGGCTTGTCGCCCTCGACCTCGGGCAGACGGCTGATGCCATGGCGCAGGAGGCAGCGGTGCAAGGACGAGCGGGTGAGCCCTGGGATCGTCTCCTGTAGGGCATAGAGACAGTCATCGAGCGGCAGCAGCGTGTGCCGGCCAAAGGCCACGATGACCGCCTCCTCCTCGAGCGACAGGACCGTCGAACGCGGCGCCTTCGGGTCCGTCGGCCGATCCTTGACCGACTTGCGTTTCTTCCACTTGGAGACGGTCTTCGGGTCGATCCGGTAGCGCCTGGCCAGAACCCTTAGGCTCTCTTAACTATCTTGTATTGCTCGACGCACCGTCTCTGTCGTCGTCGCGCTGCCGTGTAGAACTTGTCCCATAGTGCATCCTTCCAAGCCTGAAATAAGAATGCACCATCAAATGCCGGGACTAAACACTTAGGGCAACTTGGGGGCAAGGTCACAGATTAACGGCATGGCTTTTCGGACGCTACATGGCTGCCAAAGGCTGGCTACTTCCCTTCGTCAAACAATAGTCCTGTTGAACAGATTGGAATCAGCTGCGCGAAAAAGCCCAACGTACCAACCCAGGCGCCCAATAGGCGAGGTGGCGCGCGATTCTTTGTTTCGCTCCCAACGTGACGTCAGTGCCGGTTGCGAGCGCCTTGACCACTGCCTCTGCAACCTCTTCGGCCGTGCGTTTTGGCGGTTGTTGGCGCCGGCGCATGGCATCGCTGTAGCATTCTGGTGCTTTCGTCTGCCCGGAGGCGACAAGCCCCGGCGAAATCAGGGCGATCTCGATATTGGTGGAAGCGGTTTCCGCCTTGAGGCTCTGCATGATGCGCTCAAGGCCGGCTTTAGCGGCGCTATAAGCGGCGAAACCTGCCAGACCGAGAAGGGCATGGCCGGAGGTAATGGCGACGATCCGTCCCATTTCCGACTGGCGCATGGCAGGAAGCAAGGCGCCGCAAAGGGCAATGAAGGCGCTGGTATTAAGCGCAATGGCATTGTGGACGGCTTTTGCCGGCAGGTCGGCGATGTATCCCCGGGGCGCCGTGCCGGCGCAATGCACAAGAACACCGGGTGTGCCGTCACAAGCCGCGGCAATCTCTTCGGTCAGCGCGGCAATGCCTTCCGTGTCCGTCAGATCGTAGGCGACGATCTTTCTCACTGCGTCCGAGCATACATTGTTGCATTCTTTCTGGGTCTCGATGAGACGGCCTTCATCTCGACCCAGCAGGATCAGGCGGTATTTTTCTCGGGCAAGCGCCACCGATACCGCTTTGCCGATGCCTGAGTTCGCGCCCGTTACCAACGCGAGGTCGGGGCGGGCGGGGAGGGAAACGCGTGTCATTCCATCGGCTGATTCGCCGTTGGCCGGCATCACTTGACCTCGAAAATGCGGCGCGCCTGATCGGTCATAAAACGAAGCTCCGGGTCGACCTTTTCCTTCATTTCCCAGAACTTTGTCCACCCCGGATACATGGCCTTGAAATAGCGCGCCGGCAGCCGGTCATCCTTGGCGAGATAAACAAGCCCGCCGAGATCGAGAACGCGATCGTAAATCGCTTCGAGGCGGCGGTTCAGCTCGTCGTCGCGGAACCGGCGGCGCAGAATGTCGATGGAAAAGGAATAGCCGTCCTGGGCGAAGCTGACCGGCCGATCATTGCCGCGTCGCCGCTTCAGGCCGGCCATCATCGAGGCGATGCCCTGCTCCTGACAAAGGCGTAATACGCCCTGAAACGCCTCATGTCCGGCCTCGCGTGGAATCAGCGGCTGGCAGGTCACCAGCCCCTCGGGAAGATAGACGTAGTTGACGTTGGGGATCATGTTGTGGATGTAGATATAACTTGAGAAAAAGCGGTCGAATGTCGAGCCATTACCATACATGGCGCGGCCAAGCAGGTAGTGAGCCAGATTGACCCAGCGTACGATGGCCGGGCGGAATATGGGTTTCATCGCCGACCAGAAATAGCTGCTTTCAATGACCCCGAACATCTTGGTGTTTGTGGTGAACATCCGGTCGACGTTGATGCCGGTCAGGTCATAAGGCTTGTCGGACCAATGGGCTGTGGTCATGAAGCCGCGGCCCACAGAATTGCCGGGGGCAAAGGTATCCATCCATCCGATGGCGTAGTCAAATCCCCCTTCCTCCTCGTTATCGAGGATGTTCAGGGAGTCGAGCACCGTATGCGTGGAGGTTTTGGTGACCGTCAGGAAGGAGGACGGTACTTTCAGCAGTTGCAGCTTCACTTCGACGACGATGCCGAACAATCCCATGCCGCCGATCACCAGGTCGAACAGCGCCTTGTCGCTGTCTTCGTCAACCTCCAGCACCGTGTCATCGGCGGTCAGCAGCTTGAAGGCGCGGACGTGATCGCCGAAGCTGCCATTGCGCACGCCGTCCTTGCCGTGGATATCAAAGGAAAGCGCCCCGGCAAGCGTGACATCGAGACCGCCGGGTGCGCAGGGCACAACCCAACCCTTCGGCATGCTAAAGCGCAGCGCATCTGCGAATGTGACTCCCGGCTCGACAACGATGAGGCCGGTTTCCTCGTCAAAGTCAAGAATCCGGTTGAACTTCTGAAGATCGATGGTGATCTCACCATTATTGAGGCAGGCATCCGCATGGCTGCAGGCATGACCACGCGGCGCGATCGTCATGCCCTTGTCGGTCGCGATTTCGAGGACTTTTTGACAATCCTCCAGCGAAGCGGCCTCGGCGGTCAGGCTACGCGTACGGCATGTTCCTCCCCAGGCAGTGAGTTCGCGCTCTTCCAGCCTCATGATCAGGGCTCATCGCTTCAGGGCGGTCCGCCAGTATTCATCAATCGCTTGAGTGGCTTATTTCAGCCCGGCCGGGCATGGTCCCGATCCACGGCAGGACCTTGTCCTCGACATCCGAGCGGGCCCAGCGGTGGAAGTGGACACCTTCTACAAACGGCTCGTTTTTCAGTGCGCGATAAAGCCGGAGGAGGTCGACCACGTTTCGGGCGATCTTCTTCAGCATGAAATCCCTGGCGGGGCGCTTTTCCGAATAGACAACCGGCAATTCGGCGACGCGCAGTCCACAGCGCACCGATCGGATCGTGAGTTCGGAATCGTACTGGCCGCGGGAGATCACACAGCGCTTGTCTATTGGCAGAATGGCTTCGCGGCGAAGCAGTTTGCAGCCATGGGTATCAGCACCGATATACTCGGTCAAGAGGCTGAGCATGGCGTTCAGTCCCCATGTCAGAAAGCGCCTATAGGGGCTCTGGCCATTCAAGACAGGATTGAGCCGCTTGGAGCCAATGATGAGATCGTAATGCTCCCGCGCCCGCCAGGCCCATGTCAGGAAAGGCACATCGTTCTCGTCAATCGGCATGATGAAGACATAAGGCGCTTCGGAGGCTCTGAGGCCGGCACGCATGGCTTTGCCGATATTCGGTTCCTCCAGCCTGATCGGCTGCGTCAGGGGCCAGCGTTCCTTGATCTCCTGAATGATCTGCGGCGTGCGGTCCGTGCTGCCATTGTCGACCAATATAGCATTCCAGCGGTCCGGGCCGACTTCTTCGTCCAACACCAAAGCCAGCTCTTCGACCTTTTCATATAAGATTTCCTGTTCATTCTTTAGCGGCACGACAATCGAGAGCTGAAGTGCTTGCATCATGGAGAGCGGGTCCGTCTCGTCGTTGACTTTGTCGTTGGGCGATGTCCCGGTTTCTGTTGAAAAGTGAAAGGCAGGCATCGTCGGGACATGAAGCTATGCGGCCTCTTTGACGGTGTCGAGGGTGGATTTGGCTTTGGCGTTTTGCATGCTTTCCTCTGGGGCATTTTCGAGCGGCGGGAGCTGGCGGTAGGCCCTGAAGCGAGGAAAGCTCTTCTGGGCCTCCAGCAAGCCGGTCGGTCCATCTGAGCGCCATCTCGGCGTTGCACCAGTGCTTGACGTTGCCGCCGACGCTTCGCAGGGTGGTCACCGCGTTCTCGATGGCACTGGTGCAGACAAGGGCCCGCCGGAGCTCGTGCGGCAGGCCGAAGCGGATCACGGTGAGGATTTCGTCGAGCCCTTCCAGTATCGATCCCGACACGTCGGGCGCGTCGTGCTCGAAACGCCGGGCCAGGTTTTGCAGGAGCCGCTCGGCCTTCTCGGCGTCCTGCTGGTCCCCAGCCTGGTGCAGCGGCTTCTTGACGCCGGCGTGGAGATGCCCGTCCAGGCGGTCTGTGATGTTGCGGCCCTTGTGCATTTGGCAGCGCCAGATGGCGGCGGCTATCCCGAAGGTGTGGCGGATTGCCTTGGACTGCGCCCGCGCGCCGTCGACGATGGACAGCCGGGGGACTCCGGGCTCTAGGCCGCGTTCGATCAGGTTATCGATGAGGCTCAGTCCCCACGAGCGAACAGAGACGACGGCATCCTGCGCCCTGGCCCAGAGGGTTCAAGTCGGCAACCCCCTCGGATGCCGAAAACTATCAAATCTTTCAGATGCATATGGCCCCAAACCAGCCAAACGGTGGGACACCAGCAATTTTTGACAGATGTCCTGCCCAATAATATATAGATCGCTCGATAGGTGCTGATCAGTGTCCAGTCACGGGAAAATCGTATGAGAGTTCTGATCCTTGGGGGTGATGGGTTTTGCGGTTGGCCGACATCGTTGCACCTGAGCCGGCAAGGACACGACGTCGTCATCGCCGACAACATGTCGAGGCGCAAGATCGATATCGAACTCGAGGTGGATTCCCTTACGCCGATCCAGCCCATGTCGGTCCGGTTGCAGGCTTGGCGAGAAGTTTCGAATGGGTTGATCGACTTTGTTTCAATCGATCTGGCGGAGAACTACCACCGCTTGTTGACACTCCTAAAAGAGTTTCAACCTGACGCGGTCGTTCATTTTGCCGAACAGCGCGCCGCGCCCTATTCGATGAAGAGCGCCTGGCACAAGCGCTACACCGTCGACAACAACACAAGTGTCACCAACAACCTGCTGGCGGCCATCGTCGAAGCTGGTGTCGATACCCACGTTGTGCACCTTGGTACGATGGGCGTTTACGGTTACGGGACGGTTGGCGTTCCGATCCCTGAAGGCTATCTGGCCGTCAAGCTCACCACACCTAACGGCGAAGATGTGGAGAAAGACATTCTCTACCCCGCCAATCCGGGCAGCATTTACCATCTAACCAAGACGATGGATCAGCTGATGTTTGCCTATTACAACAAGAACGACGGCATCCGCGTCACCGATCTGCATCAGGGCATCGTCTGGGGCACGCATACACACGAAACTGCGCTCGACGAGCGTTTAATGAACCGCTTCGACTATGACGGCGATTACGGCACGGTACTCAACAGATTTCTCATGCAGGCCGCGGTCGGCTATCCCCTGACCGTGCACGGAACGGGCGGTCAGACGCGGGCCTTTATCCATATTCGCGATACAGTTCGCTGCATCCAGCTGGCGATCGAAAACCCGCCGGCGGCGGGCGACAGGGTGCGCATTTTCAATCAGATGACGGAAACGCACCGGGTGCGCGACCTGGCAAAGCTGGTCTCTGAAATGACCGGTGCGCCGATCAATTACGTTCCCACTCCGCGCGTGGAAGCGGATGAGAACGAGTTGATGGTCGAAGGGGCCGGGTTGATCGAGCTCGGCCTTCGTCCAACGCGGCTGGAAACCGGGCTTTTGCACGAAGTCAGCGAGATCGCGACGAAGTACGCACACCGCTGCGACAAGAGCCGCATACCCTGCGTTTCCTATTGGAACGAAACCGTCGCCAAGCGTGCGAAAGAAGCGGCAGATGAAGTTCGTGAAGGGCAGGGTCGAGAGTCTTTGCAGTAGTGCGCCGGGATCACAGCATCGATCCTGTTTCGGGCGGCATACGAGGGAAAGAGGTAGTGTCAGCTATTTCCGAACAAACGATAGAATACGATGGTGCTGTCGAAAAAAAACCTCGCAAAGTCAGTCTGAAACTCGTTCTTTTCAAAATTGCCATAACCGTAGGCCTGCTTCTGTTCCTTTTCAATAAAGTCGGGCTGGAGGGTGTGGCCGTCTACCTGAAAACCGCCGATCCAGTTGTTATCGGTCTTGCCGGTATTCTTCTTCTCACCCAGGTCGTCAGTTCAACGTTGGCGTGGTCGGTTTGCCTCCGGTTCTGCTGGGGGCCGGTAAGCCGGCTGAAACTGCTGCGCATCACCGCCATCGGCCTGCTCTTCAACCAGGTCCTGCCGGCATCAATTGGCGGCATCGCGAGCCGCACCATCATGCTGACGCGTGACGGCGTGAAGCTGAATGCGTCCCTGGCCTCGATCTTTCTTGAGCGGTTTACCAACCTTCTGTCGCTGGCCGTTCTGGGCGCGCTCGGCTTTTTGTTGGCCTTTCATGCGTTGTCGAAAGACGCGGCCTTCAACACCATGGTCAATGGCGGTATCGCAGTCGTTTTGCTGACGATGGTTTTCGGCTTCCTGCGCATGAGCAAGATCATCAACTCGCTTCCCGATGCGGGCATCCTGTCAAAGGTGAAGCGGGCCTTGCGAAAAATCCGGGATTTCACTCAGGACAGAAGGTCGTTCATCGCCGCCATGGCGTTCGGCTTCTGGTGGAACCTGGCGTCCGTCGTGGCGATGTATTTTTTCGCCGCGGCCGCCATTGTCGATGTCGCCTTTGTGCCCTTTGTTTCGATCGCGGCCATTTGCGTGATGTTCGCGGCCATCCCCATTTCGGTTTCCGGCTGGGGGGTTCGCGAGAGCGTCATGGTCGCCCTTATGCCGTTTGCCGGGATCACGCAGGAGCAGGCGTTTGCCATCTCCATCGTCTTTGGTGGCGTGCTCGTGCTCACCCGGCTTCCGGCCCTCATATTGCTTTGGCTTCCCAAAGATAAGAAATGAGGCTCCTCGAGGTTCCAAATGGAATCGGTTGAGTTCGTGAGGATCCGGTCGCATACCTCTGCGGTGGCGGGAACCGGCGCTGGAGGGATGGACGATGGAGGCCGGCGACGTGCTTGCTGCGCTTGGGTTGGGGATTGCGCCGCCGTGGCGGCTGATCGGCCGGCGTCTCGAAGCCGGTACGCGGCCGAACGAACTGCAGATGGAGGTTGCCGCCGATCGCGGCGCGCGGTTTGCCTGCCCGGAGCGCGACAGGCTGTGCGCGGCCCATGATTCCGCCCGGTTCACCTGGCGGCACCTGAATTCCTTCCAACATCATTGCTACATGACCGCCTTCATCCGCCGTGCCCATAACTGCCTCGCCGGCGAAGCCGTCTTGACGCCCGTCGCAAAGGCGCTCGAAACCTTCGAAAAGAATCTCCCACGCTGGACATCAACCCATAACATCGCTCGCATCGAGGGCCTCAACGGCCTGTTCCAGGCCGCCCGCGCCAGGGCCCGCGGATACCGAAACACCCACATCTTCACCACCATGATCTACCTCGTCGGCGCGCCACTCGGCGACACCTTCAAATCCACCTGAGACGTCGAAGATCCAAGAATGATCCACTCAGCTAACTGGATGCGAGGTTTTCGGCGCTTAAGCGAACGGCCCGGAGACTGGTGGCGTGAAAACGCGGACATGGCCGCGGTATGCCTTCACCTGCTGTTCGCGCTCTTCCTGTTTTCGCCCTTTTTTCTGGCGGGCGGCATATTGGTCGGCAGCACCGACAGCCTGACCGTGAAGCTGCCCATGCTGTTTGCCGGACGGGATGACTTCTGGTCGGGCAGCATTTCTTTTTGGGACCGCTTTACGAACGCTGGCTCGAGCGTTGCCCTGTGCAGCACCTGTCCAGGCATTTACGCGCCCGAGAACTGGATTTACTACCTGCTTCCCCCCGCCTGGGGGCCCTCGGCAATGACGCTGATCTATACGCTGAAATATGCGTTGGTCGGCATCGCCAGCTATTTCCTGTTGATCGAAGAAGTCAGGTCGCGCCGTTGGGCGCTCTTCGGTTCGGTGATGCTGGTCCTGAGCGGACGGGCGATCTGGGCGGTGACGACCCATGAAAATCTGACGGCTCTGCTTGCCGTGCTGATCGCGCTCTATCTGTTCTGGACGGCACATCGCCGGTCGTTGGGGATGACGGCCCTCCTATTGACCGTTGATCTGATTATTCTTGCCATGTCGCCGACGGCCAATGCGGCAGCCTACTGGTTCCTGGTGATCACGGTCTTCTTCCTCTATCGGATTGCAACCCAGAAGACACGGATTCCAAGCGCTACCTTGTTTTTGTTGGCGGCGAGCCTGTCGCTGCCGGTCGTTGCGTTCTTTCTGGCCCGCCTACTTCCCTTGCTCATGGACCTCCAGCATCTTTCGCAAACCGGATTTCAGAAGATTCGGTGGATCGATGAAACGCGGCTGGCGCTGCGCCTCTTTGTTCCAGAGGCTTTGGGCGTTCATTATTCGGCGTCGCGAACAATCACTACTCTTTTTCAACAAGGAGACATGAGTATCGATGGCGATTCACGGGATTATTACGGATGGACCGTTCTTTTGTTGATATTTTTTCTTTTGGTCCTGCGCACAAATACCATCACAAAAAGACTTGTTTTTCTCGTGATTTTCGTAGCTATCGCAGTAGCACTTAACTATTATCTGGAACCTTTTGAAACCTTGGCGCGGTTTGTTCTGGGGCCGCTTTTTCACCCCTCGTCCATCGATCATTTCATGACGCTCGGGGTGGTTTTTCTGGCCGCCCATGCCGGAGTCATCGTGACCCGCCAAATCCGCTCCAGAGTGTCCCCCTTTTGGAATTTTTCACTCCTTCTGGTCGCTCTGTTCGTCATTCTTTATGTGTTCTGCATCTGGGTTATGGTCTGGTACCTCCAGCATGGTCTTGGCGAAGCCGTCATCATAACCCTGCCTTCTCTTGCAGCCTCTGCAGTGCTGATCACATTGGCCTATCGCTTCCGGACATTTGTTTTTCGGTGGTGGTGGATTTTCCCATTCATCCTGGCCGGCATAACCCTGCCGATTGCCTGGATCTTGAACGGGCTATCGAATCAAGGATATCACTTTCCAGATCATACGGTCGTTCTCGGCACCAGCTGGCTGGGGCTCGCGGCGATTATCCTGTGGCTGTTCAGCATGTCGGAGAAAGAGCATCCGATCAGGGCCAAGAAACGGTCCAACACTGCCCTGGGACTGGCCGCCATCGCCGTTGTTTTCCTGATCATTCCCTGGCGCCAGGATATCGGCGTTTCTTACGACCTATGGACGGCGGGCCGGATTGCCCTTGTTGGTGTGGCCAAGTTTGTTTCTGTCCTCATCGTCGGGGTTGCGGTCACGGTCTTTTACATCAAGCGGCGGATCTCGGCTCGCTCGTTCTGGATGCTCTTGCTGGCTTTGCTTGTCACGGAACAGCTGGTCGCCCTGAAGGTCCACAGCTTTCGCGTGATGAACCCGTTCAGCTTCGCCGACGCCAGACTCTATACGCCGCGGCCTCCTGTCAAAGGCATCGGGGGGGAACTGCTCCAAATGGATCTGGCGCGCTATCGAGTTGACGGGGTTGCCCAGCTAACGGGCATGCCGATCGTTGCGCAGCTCTATGGCACGGCGGAGCCGCTGACCAATTTCGCCCGCCTCTACAAGCTGCCCTCAACCAGCGGAATCAAGCAGACCATTTCGAATCGCTTCCTGAAATTGGCGGACACGCTCGAGCCGGGTCTCACCCGGCACGGGGCCCGCTGGTACGTGGGGACGCGGCCCAAGGGCCAGCGCTTTCTCGATCTGACCGGCGTAAAGTATGTTCAGGATCCTGAGTCCGGAGCGGTCATTGAGCGGCCGACGGCTCTCGCCCGTTTCATGTCTTTCGAAAATTGGGAGACGTTGTCGGTTGAAGAGGCGTTGAGACTGATCAGCAGTCCCGAGTTTGCGCCCCAAAATTTGGCGATCGTCAGCCGCATGCCAGCCGAATTGGAGAGCATCAATCTATCGTCCAGGCTCAATGCGTCTTTCGGCATTGAAGCTCTTGAGGATCCGGTGCGCGCTTGGTACTCCGATCCCGAGGTGGCATTGCCTCAATGGATCGCACTCACCTATTCCCGACCCATCAGAATGAACAGGATCACGCTGGCCGCCCAGGCTGTCGGCGCCTCCGGGGACGAACATCTGCGCGCGCCCAAGGATTTCGTGCTCCAGGGCAGTCTCGACGGGGAGCAATGGCGCGATATCGTTACGGCGGAGGGGTGGCAATTTGGCAAGAACCGGGAACCGCGTTCTTTGAGCTTCAACAATGAAATGGAGTATCGGCATTACCGCCTTATGATCCTTAACAATGGGAATGGAGGCGGGCTGGTGACTGTCAATAGGTTTACCCTCGACTATCAGCCCGCGCCGCTCAACCCGTCTGAATCCTCAGCATCTGTCCTCGACTATCAGGAGGAACTGGGGGACAGGATTACCGTGGAAGTCAACGCAGAGAAGCCTCGCCTCGTTCTGTTCAACGATACCTATCACCCGGGTTGGAAGGCGTGGGTGGACGGTGTTCCCGCTCGGCTCGAAAACGTGAACTACGCCTTTATGGGCGTACAGGTGCCAAAGGGCGCAAAGCGGCTCACGCTTTCGTTCGAGCCCGTCTGGCGCGGCTGGATCGGCTGGTTGTTTTCATTGGCCACGGTGCTGGCCGTAACCGTCGTTGCGCTGTGGACATTTGCCCTCCCGCGTCTTGCGTCATTGAGCGTGGGGAAAATAACACCCATGACATTCAAATCGACAGCGCATAGCCGCAAAATTGCCGGTGTATTGGTGGCCGTCATGTTGGCGGTCGGTCTGCTGCGTATTCTGGTCGTCCCCCTGGGATGAGCGGAGCTCGTGAAATAAACAGTTGGATCAGGAACCGGTATGCTGGACAGGTTGAAAACGAGACTCAAAGTGTGGGTCAAACGCGATATTCGGATATATGCGTTCGTTCGTCACAAGCTGATGCGGCTACCTTTTTTCCTGCCGCAGGATATCGACTACTACGCGCTGACGGTGTTGTCCCTGGGCGATGGTCCGATCCTCGACATCGGCGCTAATGACGGGATCTCGGCCCGCTCGATCAACAAGCTGGTGCCAGGTCATCCCATCGTATCGATCGAGCCCAATTCCGTCTACCGGCCGGTCTTCGAAGAGCTGCAGCGAAAGCTTCCCGCTTTTCGCTTCGAAATGATCGCAGCAGGCGATGAGGAGGGGGAGATCGAACTGTACACGCCGATCTACCGCGGGGTTCCGATCACAGCCTATGCCAGTCATGACCCCGATGTCGCGACCGCCAATCTCAAACATGCCATGGTCCATATCACCGATTTCGACAAGCATCTGACCTTCCGCTGCGTCAAGGTTCCCGTTCGCACGATTGACTCGCTCGCCCTAAATCCGTCATTCGTCAAGATCGATATCGAAGGCTTCGAGCATCTGGTGTTGCGCGGCATGAAGGAGACGTTGGCGCGGGCCCTGCCGGTCGTCATGATCGAGCATAATCCGCACAATTTCGAAAAAAATCAGGAGATTTTGAGCCAGTTCGACTACCGCCCTTCGGTATTCGATTATGAGCGGCGCTCCTTCAAGTGCTATGACGGCGGCTCTCCGCTGAATATTTTCTTCCTGCCGCCGAGTGTGGCCTCCTCGAAAAGCTGGACCGAATCGAGTGAGAAAAGCCCGAAGGGATTGGTTTGAGATGAGGAGGGTTTTTCCAGATGAAGAAGTCGACGTTTTCGGAGCAGCAGATCACGTTCATTCTGCGGCGTGTCAACGGCGGAGAAATAGGGGGCGACAGCATCGACAACCGGAACGAAGTGGAATGGGAGAGCTGTCCTTCCGGGGGCTCTGTGTCATCCAGTAGGATCAATTATGCCGCAGCCTGGAATAGTGTCTGCCGATAAGGGTGCTTGCGGGCCAAGGACTTGGTTACTCATGCGGCGGCATCGAAAGGCCGAACACCTCCTTGGCGGAACAAAGAAAGAACTTTGACCGGTAGGTTCCGGTAGTTGCGAGCGCCAGATTTGAACCTGTTCTTTTTGAGCGAATGTGACGGCGAGTTGCGGTCGGTTGAGGATGCAGACTGGAATTGCGGTCGCGAATCTCGATCGATGGCCAAGCCATGCCAAGGGTCAGAAGGCCTTCAGGACAAAGCGCTCTCTACGTCCCGGTTGGACCTCTGAGCTTGCTGCAAAGACCGGAAAAGGATCAGTCCGGGACCGTCTTCCGTTGGCTCGCCATCTGTGGGCTCTCGGTTGGCGATCAGAGATTCGGAAGGCAAGCGTCTCGTATTCCATCTTCGATAGCGCTAGCTCGGAAGCGCATGGACACCCTCATTCGACGACCGTGAACCGTCAGTCGGTGATCTTGGCACTTCAAAGACCTTGGGGCCGGCCGGGCCGGTAGCAGTGGCCTTAGCCGTTGAGACTCCTCGGCCTTTTCTGAACTTTTCCCGGCGAAGTTGGGGCAGATGCGGCAACACGGTCGATATCCTTGCCCTTTGCTTTCGACATGTCAGCCGTCATGATCCGCTTGGCGCAAGAAGCCATGCCATCGAATCTATAGGATCCGAACTTGGTCGAAAGCAGTGATAAGTCGGCGCTGACCGGGATCGGGCGCGCATCGGCCGCGGGCTCAGCACTCTTGAGCCGGCTCGATCAGGCTGTGGATCGCTATCCCGGCGCCCTGGCGCGCGCCGCGCAATACATTGTCGAGAATCCGGAGAAGGTGGTCTTTCAATCCTTGGCAGAGCTGAGCGATTACTCCGAAGTTGGTCAGGCAAGTGTCATGCGACTCTGTCAGAAACTTGGATTCGACGGCTTCACGGACTTCAAGCTCGCCTTGTCCGCCGATCTTGCTCTGCGGGACACCCGAAGCCCGGGATCCGAGGGCAAACTCGACCCCTTAAGCCGGATCGCCGGGCTGCTTTGTGGGTCCATTAACGAGACCCGTGCGCTCTTGGAGGAACCTCGGCTTCGGAGAGTTGCAAATCGCCTGACCGCCTCCATTCGCATCGACCTTTTTGGTGCAGGCGTCTCGGGCATTATCGGTGAGTTGATCAGCTATCGCCTGCTTCGCCTCGGTTATCATGCGACCGCGATGCGTGACCCTGTGCTGGCCCACGAGGTCTCCAGCGGACTTGGCCCCGAGGCCGCGGTGATCGCCGTGTCGCAGTCAGGCACGACACCGGACACGGTGAAGTTTCTGAAGCACGCCCGAGATGCCGGCGCCTTCACGGTCGCCTTGACCTGCCACCCCAAGAGCGCGCTCGCCAGGGCCGCCAGTGAAACCTTGGTCATGGCGCGCCTCCACGAACCGACCTACGGTAGCCCCATAACCGATGTTCCACGGTCGGTGCTCGTCGCCGAGGCCCTTGCTTTGGCCCTCTCCAAACGGCCCGACGGTGAGTGAAATCGTTCGGATCGACCGGAGAAATACTCCAAATACATTGCCATATATATGAAACGATGCTCCACTATCCTCTCGACCGAACGGCGGGGAAGTTGGTCCATGCACGGCGCAGCGGTTTCGCTCCGGGGTCTTCACAAGCATTACGACTCGACCCGGGTTCTAGCGGCAATCGATCTGGATTTCCAACCAGGTGAATTCCTGACCCTGCTCGGGCTGTCCGGCTGCGGAAAATCGACGCTCTTGCGATTGATCGCCGGCTTCGAAGCGCAGTTGGCGGGCAGCATCGAGATCGCGGGACGCCCCGTAGATGACCTGAGGCCCAAGGACCGCGGACTGTCGATGGTTTTCAGAACTATGCGCTCTACCCGCATATGACCGTATTCGACAATATCGCAATGCCTCTGATCATGCGGCAGCTCTCTTTTACGCGGCGCTTTCCCGGGCTCGGCCGAGCGGTGTCCGGTGCAAGGGCAAAGCGCTCCGAGGTCGAACGCAAGGTCCGCGCTGTCGCGGAGCTCCTGGAGATCGATGACCTCCTGTCACGCCGCCCGAGGCAGCTCTCCGGCGGCCAGCGCCAGCGAGTTGCGCTGGCCCGCGCGATCGTGCCCGAGCCATCCGTGTTCCTGATGGATGAGCCTCTCTCGAACCTCGATGCTCGTTTGCGCCTTCAGATGCGCCAAGGACTGACGGATCTGCATAGAAAGCTGTGCATCACCTTTGTCTACGTCACCCATGACCAGGTCGAGGCGATGACTATGTCCGCGCGGGTGGCGGTGATGATGGATGGCGTCTTGCTGCAGGTCGGAACGCCCTTGGAGATCTAAGCCCGTCCTCTCGATCTTCGGGTCGCGCGCTTCACCGGCAGCCATCCGATCAACGTCTTTGAGGTAGGGGCCGGCTCGCGTGGTGTGCGGACGCTGTTTGGAAAGACCTTGCCGAAGGAGGTGAGTCCCTCCGCCACAGCGCCAACCACCGTAGCAATCCGGCCTGGGGATCTGCTGCTGCAGCGCTTGCAGACTGCCGGCTGCAAGGAACCCGTCTTCGAGGCCCGCATCGCCAAGGTGGAGGACCATGGGGCCGACCTTGTGATCCCTCTTCGCTTAGAGGCCGACCCGCATACCCCCGTCGCGCTCCGCATTGGGGCGTCCCATCGTGATGAGATTGCGAGCCTGGCCGGCGGTCTTTGTCGGATCGTCGCACCGATCGAGCGGATGCATTTCTTCGATGGAAGCGGCCGGCGAATTGAGTGCGACACGGGCTCGGTACTGCCGCTGCCGGCAATCGGGCTCAGCGCATGACGGCGCTCGGCGCAGACTCTTCTGACACGCCCGCGTCCCGGGCTTTGCGCCCGGCTGGACGGCCCCATGCGAGGACGTTCTCGCTCTTCGCTTACGCCTTCGTCGCGCCGGCCGGTCTGCTCCTTCTCGCGCTGATTCTGCTCCCTTTGATCAGCGTGCTGATCCTCAGCGCTACCGATTACATTCTAGCAGAGATCCGCCTCTCGTTTGTCGGGCTGAAAAACTATCAGAAGCTCTTGGCAGATGCCGGGGCGCGGCGCGCCCTCGGGAACACGCTCGTCTACGTCGGCATCGTCATGCCGGTCTCGGTCGCGCTCGGCCTCCTGTTGGCCCTGCTGTTGCATCGGCGAGGCCGCAGCCGTCGCTTCTACGAGGTCGTCTTCTTTCTACCCGTGACCAGCACCATGGTCGCGATGGCGGTGGTCTGGCAGTACCTATTGCATGGACGTATTGGTCCGATCAATGCGGTCCTTGCCGGAATTGGCTTCCCGCGCCTGGATTTTCTTACCGATCCCGAGATCGCCCTCTACGCTCTGGCCGCTATCGGTGTCTGGCAGTTGACCGGCTTCACTATGGTTTTGTTCCTCGCCGGTCTGACCGCAATTCCTAATGAGGTCTATGAGGCGGCGGCGCTCGACGGCGCCGACCGCGGCTTCGAACGCTTCTGGCGTATCTCCTGGCCGCTTCTGGCGCCGACGACCTTGTTCGTTGTCGTCATCACCTCGATCACGGCCTTCCAGGTCTTCGACACCGTCGCCGTGCTGACCCAAGGCGGCCTGATCTAAGCGAGGATCTGGCTCATCTGGGTTGATCTTTATGCAGCCGAGTGAGCGTGCTGCAAACGCCTAAGTTTCATGGTTCTCCCTTTAGTGTTTTCCCGCTCGAGCAGGATGGTCTGGCCGCGTCCGAAGTAGACGTCGGCGGGGGTGAGATTGCCGAGGCTTTCGTGATAGCGACGGTGGTTGTGGTGGGCGACAAGGGCATCGATCTGGGCTTCGAGGCCTCCGGGCAGGAAGTAGTTTTCCAGGAGGATCCTGTTCTTCAGCGTCTGATGCCAACGCTCGATCTTGCCTTGCGTCTGGGGATGGTTCGGGGCACCGCGAATGTGGCCGATGCCGTGGTCGCTGAGCCAGTCTGCTAGCTCGCCCGCAATGTAACTCGAACCGTTATCCGACAGAAGCCGCGGCCGATGCGCAATAGTCGCGTTGCTGAGCCCAGAGCCTCCAGTGCCAGCTCCAGCGTGTCGGTCACGTCGTCCGTCTTCATGGTGGTACAGAGCTCCCAGGCGATGACGTATCGTGAGAAGTCGTCGAGGATGGTCGAGAGGTAGAACCAGCCCCAGCCGATGACCTTCAGATAACTGAAGTCGGTCTGCCAGAGCTGGTTCGGCGCGGTCGTCTTGTCTGTGAACTCATCGCTTGCCTTGATCACCGCGAAGGCCGGACTGGTGATGAGATCATGGGCCTTGAGCAGCCTGTAGACACTGGCCTCTGAGACGAAGTAGCCCTGCTCGTCGGTAAAGGTGATGGCGAGCTCCCGCGGGCTGAGTCCGGGCTGCTCGAGCGCAAGCTCGATCACCTGCTTGCGCACGTCGTCCGGAACCCGGTTCCAGACGCGGCCCGATCCACCTCTTCTGTCTTTCAGGCCCTTCTCGCCGAAGCGCTGGTAGAGATCATACCAACGGTAAAAGGTTGGGCGTGATACGCCGATCTTCTCCAGCGTGCGTTTCACGGGCAGGTGGGATTACTCGACCAGCCGGATGATCTCGAGCGTCTCGGATGCGGCATATCTCATTCTTGGTCGTCCCCATCCGCGATTACGCTTTTTTGAGGAGGCGGTTTTCCAGGGTGAGGTCGGCCACGACTTCCTTGGGGTCACGCATCTCCCGGCGCAGGTTCGTGACCTCACCGGAAGTGGCCTGACGCTCGGTATCGCCGGTGAGCCGGCGCCTGCCGGCTTCAAGGAGCTCCTTCGACCAGCTGTAGTAGAGGCCCTGCGCGATCCCCTTACGCCGGCACAGCGCCGCAATGGAATACTCCCCGCGGAGGCCCTCCAGAACGATCCTGATCTTCTCTTCAGCGGAGTACTTGCGCCGAGTCCTGCGGCGAATGTCTTTGACGTGCTTCTCGGCCGTCTCCTGCGGCCCGGATTTCTGTCTCATCTTGGCTACCTCGATGGGCTACGATGAGCCAGAAACCCTCCCTTAGCAAAACACCTCAATCTGTCTCATGGTCGCTGACGGTGGACATATGGCTCCTGTGCCTAGCTGCCGATATATTCATGTTGTGATCATCTTGTGCTAAACGTCAAAGTGGGGGCGCCACATGAAGAAATCCGAACACGCGACTGGCGAGCCGCAGGTTTTTGCCTTCATAATTTTGTTGTCTTAACTCTTTTGTTTGGGGATGGTCCTTCTACATTGAGTCCTGCTTGTTTCGCGGCCGGTTTTGCAGAATTCTCCTGCCAAAGACTTGACTCTGTCTTGCGCGTCCCAAACAGGCTGGGCCGCCGATGCCAGGCCGTGAAAAACCCCTTCCTGAGTGCTTTCCTAACGGGGAGTCCGGCCGGGTCGGCCGAGGCTCGATTGGCCGTCGGGGCGCCGATCACGCCGGCGTGTGGGCCGGTAGCGCCGTGGCTCGCTTTGGGCCGCTCGAACGATCCGCCGGTTCCGGCGTCCTCAGCCCTTATCCGCCCGGGATCGCGAGAAGGAGAACGGCGAAGCTTGCCGATAGACTTCGCCGGGCCGCAGCCTGGCGATCGTTGACCAGGGACGGTTCGGCGCAACCGGCCAGACTGGCCTGCCACTTGGAACCGCGGGGCGCTTTCCCAACCTCGATCATGTCGTTGACGTAGATGACGATCAGGTCGCCGAATGTCCGGGCCACGGCTGCCCGCTTCGTGACGAGCTCTTCGCCACGGTCGAAGCGCCGTTCGACCTCGAGGGCCCAGGACTCGGCATCCTTCTTGCGACGGAAGGTGTCCACGGCATACCTTCCCTTGCGCCGCACTTGGCCGCGCCACTTACCGGAGAGGGCTTTGTAAAGGTCGCCATGTCGTGTGCGCCATGTATGCACAGGCACGACGTGGCGGTGTGAATCCTCGAGAGGTGGAATGGGGAATCAGCGGCCCTGGCAAGGGATTTGCGGTATGAGCCCGGTTGGCGCAAGCCTCGTTCCCAAAGGGGATTATCCAATGCCTTCCCACGGATTGAGAAGCGGGATACCCGTTTGCTCGAAGTGCCCGACGTTGCGCGTCGCAAGAGCGGCGCCCCGTGCCCTCGCGATCGCCGCGATCTGGCCGTCGAGGATCGGAAGACCGACGCCGGCGGACCTGGCGGTCGCCATGAGGCGGCCGTACTCGACGGCGGCCGTCAGGTCGAAAGGAACGACGCGCCCTTCGAATTGACTTACGACCCGCCCGATCAGGTCACCGCTCACCCGTTTGCGCCGGCCTTCCGGCAAGATCGACCAGCCGTAGTAGAGCTCGGCTGCCACGATCGCTGGGAGATAGAGGTCTTCAGCCGCCTGGGTGTTAAGCCATTGCACGACCGCGGGATCGGGGTTGGGCTTCAGCGGTTCCGAAACGACATTGGTGTCGAGCAGAATCACAGCGCGATCGGTTCATGCGGCCTGCGGTCACGGACGTCCGGCAGCTCAAGCCCGGGACGCGAAAGCTCGACCAGCAGATCGCCCAGCGGCTTGCCCCCCGCCGGATGTGGCGCCACGGCCGATCGGAGGATCTGCCGGACTTCCTCCTCCATCGAGCGCTCGTGGCGGGCCGCCCGCTGCCGCAGCAGGCGTTTGGTCTCGTCGTCGATGTTCCGGATCGTTAGCGTGGCCACGATATCGCCTCTTGTGACAGCATTGAATGGGCTGACAGCAACGCTGTCGTTCTATTCCGTTGAAGTTGCTTTTGCAAGATCGGCCGCCTGCCGGTCGAGTTTGCCGTGGCACGACACGAAATGCGATGTCGTTGCTCCGCTATGGGGCGTCTGTGTGCTCGTCTTCGGGCAGGGGGAGGTCGGCGGCACGGGCAAGCCGGCCGCTGGAGCTGTCGAACAAACGGACCACGCGGTCTTCGGCCAAGGATTCCGGTCGCCATTGGAAATCCTCGTGTTGCTGAAGGAACTCGGCCGCGCCGCAGCCGGGTACCAGGCACTCCCGCTTTCCCTTGGGACAGCGATTGAACTGGCAGAGCCGACCGCGATAGCGGTTCGTGCCGGGATCGAGGATGAAGGCGTCGAGCTGATGGGATGCGACTCCGATCCCGGTCTCCTCCAAGAGCTGCCGCAGGGCCCGGTCCTTGGCACGGCGGAAGCCATTGAGATCGCTTAGATCCGTGAGCCAGACAGCCAGGTCCACGTCCTTGCAATCGTGCCACAGCGCGATCCTCTCCCGGCGGTAGGGAGAGAAGCGAGGAATCTCCTTCCATGGCATCACCGCCAGCGAGCCGATCAGCGCCAAGGCCGCGACCTCCGGGCGGTCCCGCCAGGCCATGGTCACGGTGTCGGCCGCCCGGCGAAAGTGCCCGTACTGACGAAGCAGCAGACTATTCTGCTCCGCAATGCCGGCTGGCGAGAGGGCCCGTTCGTCCTCCCGCCGCTCCCATTCCTCGATATCGGTCTCGTCCCAGTCGTCCTCGGCGTCGCCCATGCCGTGTGTCCCGCAATAAGTGTTTCGCTCGAGCCGGCCCAACCCCCTGTTCCCCAACCCTTCCGATCGAGCATCTTCATCAGGTTGCGCTTGCGCCTGTGCGTCGCCCGCACCTCGGTCAGGTAGGGCCGGAAGCCGGCTGCCGCGCCGGACCGGTCCAGGAGTGTCTTGATCCGTTCCAGGAAGCCGACGGCCTCCTGGTACACCCTGTCGCCCGTGTCGCGGAGTAGGGCGGCGACGCGGGTCTTGTAGATCCGCACGGCGTCCTCCGGGTGGCTCCGCTCCCGGGTCTTTGCCAGCTTAAGCCAGAGGCCTTCGGCGCAGCCGCCGGCCTGGGCCTCGCGCCAGGCGGTGGCCGGATCGCCCTCGGCCAGAAAGATCTCGACAAGCAGAGAATGATCCCGTGATGGCGCACGCGCCCAGAGCTGCGGACCCGGCGGCTCCGCCTCCCCGTCGGCGATACGCTCACGGATCAGGGCCAGGGCCTTGTTGCGCCAGCCGGGCCACATCCCGGCGCGTCCGCCGTGCCGTTTCAGCTGAAGGTAGGTCTCCAGACAGGGATACTCCGCAAACGCCTCCCAGATAAGCGCCATGGCCTCGTCGTGGCGTCCCCGTGCCTGGTAGGCGTCGGCGATGAACGTGCGGATCCGTTCGTCCCGCTGCCTGCCCGGGAAGGCCCGCCAGCCTCGTTCCGCCCAGTCGAGGGCTCCGTCCGCGTCTCCCCGGTCCCGATAGAGCTCGGCGATCTGAAGGAAGGCGTAAGGCGACGAGAGGTCGCGGGACTTAACGGCGATCAAGCCGTCGAAATCCTCCGACGCCCGTGCTAGGGCTTCCATGATCGAGGTGATCCGGAACCGTCGGCCGTACCGATTCAGATCCTCATCGCCTGGAGCCAGGGCCGGAATTGTCGCCCAGTCCGCCTCGGCCAGCCGGCGATAGGCCGCGAGCCCAGTCTCGCCCAGCAGGTCGGCGTAGACGAGAGCCGCTCCGTGGAAGATGTCGTAGTCCGAGTCCATCTCCGCGTCGAACAGCCGCTCCGCCAGATCCACGGGGTCGGGCCGCGCGACCCGACAGGCTTCCAGATGCAGCTCCTGCAGCCGCTGGAGCAGGCCGCCCATATAGCCGTCGGAGTCATCGACGTGTTCGAGGCTCTCCTCAATCGCGTCCAGCCCGTATTCGGCCAGCCCGATGACGCTCTCCGCCTGTCCGCCTTGCAGCAGGTCCTCCAGGGATTCGATGACCTCCTCGATGCCGCCAGCATAGTCGTAGGCCCCATGGTAGTGAACGTAGTCGTCTACCTCGAGGGCGGCGTCGAGCGTCTCCTTCCAAACCGATGGGTCCGCGCCTCCCGGCCGCGCCTGGGCGGCCCGAAGCGTGAGCTTGCGGTAGAGGCGCTCGTCCTCGTCCGCCTGCTCGAGGAGCAGTGACACGAGCGTCTCCTTGTCCAGCTCCAGCAGGTAGCCCCGCACACCCCCGTCGGATGGGATCGATGGGTCCTGGATGCCCGCGCTGGTCTCGCCGCTGGCATACCACGCGAGACCGGCGGCTACGCAATGCTTGCAGAATCCGCCCTCATATCCGATCGGGCAGGTGCAGTGGTGGCCGAGTTCTCCGTCCTCTACCCAGAGATGCACCCGATAGCGGCGTGTGCCCTGGACCGTCGCCTTGATGCCGCTGTCGTCGGGGCGGAGCGACGTCACCGCGCCATCGGCAAAATAGGCCTCGCCGCGGTCGAAGTAACGCTCCCCGGCCAGCCGGCGCAGCAGCCTCGGCGTGACGACGCCGATCCAGGTGTCCGCGTTCGTGGCCAACGTGCGTTCCGCTCCTCCGTCTTCTGTGGCTCTTGTCTTTCCCGCCGCTCTCCGCGTGGCCGGCGGCGAGGGCCTGGCTGACGCCTCGTTGGGCCGCTCGACCGTCACGGTGCACTCTGCGCGCGGTGGAAACGCCGCCTTCAGCGGTACCACCTCCATGAGGTCTTTTGAAGTGTCTTCGCGACCGGTTTCCGCGCGACCGGAAAAGCGTCTATAACCTGCGCCAACCGATTATTTTCAGGGCCGTATCGTGACGTTCCGTGTAAACCGCAGACTTTCCGTTGCCCCTATGATGGACTGGACGGACCGGCACTGCCGCTACCTGCTGCGGCTGATCAGCCGGCGCGTGCTGCTCTACACCGAGATGGTGCCGATGGGAGCCGTGCTGCACGGCGACCGGGCGCGCTTTCTCGGCTTCGACCCGGCGGAGCATCCTTTGGCGCTGCAGCTTGGCGGGGCCGAGCCGGAGAACCTGGCCGCCTGCGCGCGCCTGGCCGAGGCCCAGGGCTACGACGAGGTCAACCTCAACGTCGGCTGCCCCAGCGACCGGGTCCAGCAGGCGCGCTTCGGCGCCTGCCTCATGGCCGAGCCGGACCTGGTCGCCCGCTGCATCGCCGCGATGCGGGACGCGGTCAAAATTCCGGTCACGGTGAAGTCTCGGATCGGCATCGACGATCAGGACGGCTACGCCGACCTGCTGCGCTTCGTCGACAGCGTGGCGGCGGCCGGCTGCCGCAGCTTCACGGTGCACGCCCGCAAGGCCTGGCTTCAGGGCCTTAGCCCGAAGCAGAACCGCGAGATCCCACCGCTGCATTACGACCGGGTCTATCGCCTCAAGGCCGAGCGGCCGGAGCAGGAGATCGTCATCAACGGCGGGATCCGGAGCCTGGACGAGGCCGAGGCCCATCTGGCGCGGGTCGACGGAGTCATGATCGGCCGCGCCGCCTATCAGGACCCCTACCTCCTGGCCGAGGCCGACCGCCGGCTCTTCGGCGAGCGTGGCCCGGCGGTCGAGCGGGCGGCGGTGGTCGAGGCGATGATTGTCTACGCCCGCCGTGAGACCGCGCGGGGGGTGCCGGTCAAGTGCATCACGCGGCACATGCTTGGCCTGTTCAACGGCCTGCCGGGCGCCCGGGCCTGGCGCCGCAGCCTGAGCGAATCCGCGCATCGGCCCGGCGCCGGCGCCGAGGTGATCGCCTTGGCCTTCGACGCGTTCATGGCCCGGCAGGTGCGGTCGAGCGCCGCGTGATCGGAAATCTCAGGAATTTTAGACAAATAAAATGAAAATATAAACCGATATAAAAGACAGTCTTGTTATAATATTGGCAATAATTATTCTATATCGCTTGTTCTATGGATTATGGGGGAGTGATATGAGAGCTTGTGTCCTTGGGATTTGCGCCCTTCTGCTGGCCACGCCGGTCCTCGCACAGCGGTCCAGCCAAGCCCTCGGGCCCGAGCTCTCCGGAGAAGACTGGGCGGAGTGCTTCGCCGTCTTCACGGGCATGGCGACCATCCTGCTGGCCCACGCCGGCCCGGTGCCGGCCCGGGGCGTTGGGGAGGGTGCTGCGAGCCCGGCCGATCACTTCCTCGCCCTGAGCGAGGCGGCCGCGCAGCGCTGGCTGGACAGCCAGGCAGCCGGCCAGGACCAGGATCGCCTCATGGACGGCCTCGAGCGTGCCGTCAACCGGGCGATCAGGTCCGCGGCGGCCCGGAGCGACTTCACGGCCTACCTGCAGAGGACCTCCGACCGCTGCATCGCCGCCGTCGGCAGCTGAAGCCGCTGGCCGAAAGAAGGTAGGGCGTGAGGCGGCCCGTGCCACAACCACCCCACGCCCCGTGACCGCCCGAAGGCGGATCCTGTCGTCCCGGTCACTTCAGATGCCAAGTCCCTTCCGGCTGAAAGGCGTGAAACACGAAGGCGAAGGTCACGTCGTAAGGGACGTCGGCCAGGCCCGACTCGCTTTTACGCTGCACCACCACGTTGCCGACGTCGCGGCCTTCGGCGATGTTCGCGCTGTCCAGGGCCGAGCTCTGCCCGGGCTCCCAGGTCAGCACGAGGTCGCCGCTTTCGATCCGGCCCTTGTCGCGCAGCAGCGGCAGGCTCCAGGCCTGGGCGCCGACCGCGACCACGCGGGTCATGGGCGCAATGTCCTTGGGATAGTCGCCGCGGTAGAGGAAGGGCGTCTGCGACCGGTCGTAGCCGCGATAGGGATTGACCCCGTAGGCCCGGCGGACGTCGCCGCTGGGCACCAGGACCTTGCCGTCGGCGTGACGCGCCGCGAACTTCTCCCAGGCCTCCAGGCGCGCCGGAATCGCCTTTAGCCGGCTGCCGGTCAGCTCGCCGACGATGGCCTCGCCGAGGAACTGCTGCCACCAGCTCTCGGTGTTGCGGTCGTACATCACCATGTCGGATTTGCGCAGCTTGCCGGTTACCCCGAACTCCAGGACCCGGTCGTCGAGGCGGCGGTCGAAGACCACCGCCGAGTTGCATAGCGGGCAATAGGTGACGGCAACCGGCAGGCCGCCGACCTCGTCGTTGACGATCTCGTGCCAGGTCAGGACCCGCAGCGGATAGGCGCGGGCGTCGCCCTCGACGGCGAAGCCGATCACCGGTTCCTGGGGCGCGAGCTCCCCGCGCGCCTGCATCTCGGCGACCGAGACGAAGCGCGGCTCGTCGATCGAGGGAATGCCGTCCTTGCCCGGGCCGCCTGAGATGATCTCCTCCAGCGGCACGCTGTGCAGCGAGAAATCGGTCCGCGGCCAGGCCGCCTGCCAGGGATTCGCCGGCGCTGCGACCGGCAGTGCCAGGACCAAAAGGATCGCAGCCGGCAAAACCGGCCCGAAAGACCGCAGTCCGGCAATGAGGCGCTTGCGCAGGTTCATGTTGGCCCAGCTTGGCGCGGCCAGGGCGTCACGGGCCAATCACAAGGCCTTGAGTCTCTTCACAACCGCTTGATCGGCCGAGGCCCTTATGGGTTAGGCGTCTCAGGCGTTCTCGCCCTGGAGGGCACGGCGGACCCGCTCCGTGACCTCTTCGGTGGTCGCATCGCCGCCCAGGTCCGGGGTCAGGACGCCCGCCGCCAGGGTCTGCTCGACCGCGGTCATCAGGGCGCGGGCGGGGCCGGACTGGCCGAGGTGCTCAAGCAGGAGGGCCGCCGACCAGAAGGCGCCGACCGGGTTGGCGACCCCCTTGCCGGCAATGTCGAAGCCGGCGCCGTGGATCGGCTCGAACATCGAGGGAAAGGCACCCTCGGGGTTGAGGTTGGCGGTCGGCGCGATGCCAAGGCTGCCGGACAGCGCCGCCGCGAGATCGCTCAGGATGTCGGCGTGGAGGTTCGAGGCGACCACCACGTCAAGGCTCGCCGGCTTGAGGACCATTCTCGTGGTCATGGCGTCGACCAGGACCTTTTCGGTCGTGACCTCGGGGTAGTCGGCGGCCAGCTCGGCGAAGACCTCGTCCCAGAGCACCATGCCGTGGCGCTGGGCATTGGACTTGGTGACCAGGGTCAGGTGCCTGCGCCGGCGGCTGCGGGCCAGCTCGAAGGCGACTTTCTGGACCCGCCGTATGCCGCCGCGGGTGAAGACCGCGGTCTCGACCGCCAGCTCCTCGGGCAGGCCGCGATGGACCCGGCCGCCGGCCCCGGCGTACTCGCCCTCGGTGTTCTCGCGGACGATGATCCAGTCGATGTCGCCGCCGGCGACTCCGGCCAGCGGGCTCTTGACGCCGGGCAGGATCCGGGCCGGCCGCAGGTTGGCGTACTGATCGAAGCCCTGGCAGATGGCGAGGCGCAGGCCCCAGAGGGTGACGTCGTCAGGGACCTCGGGATCGCCGACGGCGCCGAAGTAGATTGCGTCGAAGCCCTTGAGGGTCTCCAGCGCGTCCTCGGGCATCATCCGGCCATGCTCGCGGTAGTAGTCGGAGCCCCAGGGGAAGCTCTCGACCTGCAGCTCGAGCTCCGGCTCGCGGGCCGCCAGGGCCTCGAGGATGCGCAGGCCGGCACCCAGCACTTCGGCGCCGATCCCGTCGCCCGGGATGGCTGCGATACGGTATTCGGGCAAGAGAACCTCTCCCTCTTGGACCGGCCGAGCCGCCGGCCCGGGCATCTGTCCCCCGCGGTGGACCCGCCAGCGCCTAACATGGGGCGAGCGCCCCGGAGTCGTCAACGGCGCTGCGCGCTGCGGCTCCGGTTCCTGCGGGCAGGTCTGACAAACCTTTGAATTTACGACAAAAAAGAAGAAAAGACTCCAAGATACAAAGGCTTAAGAAATGGCGCGTTAGCCTTAGCGAGGCCTGCGGAAACGCGGGCGAGGTGGGAGTTCGGTTAAGGCCTGGATCGGGCAGATGACGGAAGAGAACCGCAAGGCGGCAGTTCTGGTCACCGGGGCCGGCGGCTTCGTCGGCCACCATGTCTGCCGCTTCCTGGCGCGCCGGGGCTATGCCGTCCGCGGTGCCCTGCGGGCCCGCCCGCCCTACGCCGAGGAGGGGGTGGACTACGTTGCCATCGGCGATATCGACGACCACACCGACTGGGGGAGCGCTCTCGACGGCGTCGACATCGTGGTCCATGCCGCCGGGACCACCGAGGACTTCACCGAACCTTCGGGCCGCTGGCTGGTGGCCCACAACCAGATCAACGTGGCCGGCACGGCCTCTCTCGCCCAGGCGGCGGTGGACCGCGGCGTCAAGCGCCTGATCTTCCTCAGCTCGGTCGGCGTGCGCGCCGCCGAGCGCGACGAGGATCCAACCGGCTTCGAGACCAGCAAGTACGAGGCCGAGCAGATTCTGCGCAAGACCGTGGCCACGGCCCCGATCGAGCTCGTGGTCCTGCGCCTGCCGCCGCTTTATGGCCCAGAGAAGCAGGGCGCCCTGCGCGCTATGGCCGAGGCGATCCTGCGCGACCGGCCGCTGCCGCTTGCCAGCGTGCAGAACCAGATGAGCCTGCTCTTCGTCGGTAACCTGGTCAGCGCGATCGAGGCCTGTCTCGAAAACCCGGCGGCTGGCGACCACACCTTCTCGATCAGTGACGGCGAGGCGGTCTCGACCCCGGAATTGGTCGAGCGACTGGCCGAGGCCATGCAGCGCGAGCTCGACCTCTGGCCCTGCCCGACCTCGCTTCTGGGCCTGCTCGCCGGCTTCGCCGGCTGCGGCAAGATCGTCCGGGCCCTGACCAGGGACGTGGTCTTTGACGACCAGGAGATCGTCCGAGACCTGGGCTGGCAGCCGCCGATCGAGGTCGACACCGCGCTCCTGGCCACGGTCCGCTCCTGGGATCTCGAGGCGGCGGCGCAGCAGGCGCCGGCGCGCCGGCCGGGCCTGCGCGGCCGGCTGACCGATGCCGTCTTTGACCTCGGGGAGCGGATCGTCCGTATGCTTCGCAGCCGTCGGGACTCCCGCGACACGCGGGAAGCTCATTCCACCTGACGGCCAGCGTCCCTGTTGAAGTGCCGCCGTTGGGCCTTTCCAGTTCCGGCGTTTCATTTGACAACCAGCCTAGGCCGAAGGCTCAATACCTGAGGCTCGGCGCGCAATGCCGCTGCGCCGCCCCAAAACGAGAAGAAAAAGACCTGTAGGCTGGGAGATGACCATGAAACGCCACAATATTCGGCCCTTTTCGCGTCGTGCCTTCCTGGCGGGCAGCGGTGCGGTCGCGGCCGGCCTGACCTTTGCGCCCCGCTTCGGCTTGAGCGCTGAGGAGCCGAAGCTCAACTTCTATAACTGGGACACTTACATCGGCGAGGACACGCTGGACGATTTCAAGGACGCCAGCGGCATCGAGGTCAAGATGGACCTCTTCGCCGACAACGACGAGCTCTTCGCCAAGCTCAAGGAAGGCAATCCCGGCTACGACGTCATCGTGCCCACCAACGACTACGTCGAGCGGATGATCACGGCCGACATGCTGGTGCCCCTGGACCATGGCAAGATCCCCAATTTCAAGACCAACGTGGATCCAGCCTTCCAGGACGCCCAGTTCGATCCGGGCCGCAAGTATTCCATGCCCTACATGTGGGGCACCCAGGGCATCGGCTATCGCAAGTCCAAGGTCTCGGCCGTGCCGGACAGCTGGAAAGTGCTGCTGGATTCCGACGAATACTCCGGCCGGATCGCGCTTCTGAGCGAAGCCCGGGTGGTGTTCGGCGTGGCGCTGAAGTACCTGGGCTTTCCCTACAACTCGACCAGCGCGCAAGAGATCGCCAAGGCCGAGGCCGTGCTGATCAAGCAGAAGCCGCACATCAAGACCTTCGCCGAGGACAACGGCCAGGACCTGCTGTTGTCCGGCGAGGTCGACCTGACCATGGAATGGAACGGCGACATCCTGCAGGTCATGGAGGAGGACGACGACATTTCCTATGTCGTGCCGAAGGAAGGCAGCTTGGTCTGGGAGGACACCCTTTGCGTGCCCAAGGGTGCACCGCATCCCGGGAACGCTCACGCCTTCATCAACTACCTTCTGGATGCCGAGGCCGGGGCGGCGATCGCCGACTTCATCCAATACGCCACGCCGAACAAGGCCGCCAAGGCCCTGCTGCCGGCCGAGTACACGGAGAACCCGGCGATCTTCCCGAGCGACGAGACCCTCGCCAATTGCGAGGCCTCGCTCTATCTCGGCGAAGAAGCGCAGCGGATCTACGACGAGGCCTGGACCCGGGTCCTGGCCGCCTGACGTCGGCAAGGTGACGCGGCCCCGCCCCGGCGGGGCCGCTTCCGGATCCGGGGCGCGGGGCAGAGGGCGAAAGACGGGGCGGGCATGGAAAGCTGGCGGCGAAATCCCCTGGTCTTCTGGGTGATCAACCTGCCGCCGAGCCTGTGGCTGCTGCTGTTCTTCCTCATCCCCCTGGGCCTGATCTGGGTCTTCTCCTTCGGTGAGAAGCGCGGCGTCGTCGATATCGAGATCACTTGGACCCTGGCCAACTACCTGCGGGCGCTGGACCCGCTCTACCTGCAGATCTTTGCCAAGTCCCTCTGGTTCACGGCGATCACCACCTTGCTCTGCCTGGCGATCGGCTTTCCTATCGCCTTCGGTATTTCCTTCGCGCCGGCGAAGTGGAAGCCCTGGCTGCTGCTGGCGATCATCCTGCCCTTCTGGACCAACCTGCTGATCCGAACCTATGCCCTCATTGCCGTGCTTCGCACCCGCGGCTACGTCAACTTCACCCTGGAGTGGTTCTGGGAGCAGGGCAATTGGCTGCTCGCGCTGCTCGGCCTCGGCCAGTATCAGCTCCTGGGCGCCGACTTCGAGGCCCTGCCTCTGCTCTACAACAACTTCGCGGTGGTCTTCGGGCTGGTCTATGTCCACCTGCCCTTCACCGTGCTGCCGCTCTACGCGGCCCTGGAGCGCATGGACCCCTCCTACATCGAGGCGAGCCTGGACCTCGGCGCCGGCCAGTTTCGGACCTTCTTCACCGTCGTTGTGCCCCTGGCCAAGGCCGGGATCATCTCGGCGGTCATCATCACCTTCATCCCGGCGCTGGGCTCCTTCCTCACTCCAGACTTGCTGGGCGGCACCGACAGCCAGATGATCGCCAACGTGATCGAGCGCCAGTTCAAGTCGGCCAACGACTGGCCCTTTGGCGCGGCGCTGTCCTTCATCCTGATGTACGCGACCTTCTTCGCGCTGGCTCTGCGCGCCGTGCTGGCCAAGGGCCGCTCGTCGATGGAGGCGGCCTGATGACCGCGACCGCGGCCTCTCCGCCCGCCGCCGCCCGGCCGCGCCGGCGCTGGCGCCGCGAGGCCATCGGGCCGCTGGACTACAGCCGGCGGCTCTGGCTGCGCCTGACCTTCCTCGCCGCCCTGGTCTTCCTCTACGCGCCGATCATCACGCTGATCGTTTTCAGCTTCAACAACAGCCGGCGGAACATCGTCTGGCGCGGCTTCACCCTGAAGTACTACGAGAGGGCGCTGGGCAACGACGGGCTGATCGAGGCCTTCGTCAACTCGCTGACCATCGCCCTGCTGTCCACGGCGGCCAGCGTGATCCTCGGCGCCATGGTGGCGGTGCTGCTCTGGCGCTTCCGCTTTCCCGGCAAGGCGCCGCTGGAGGGCGCCATGGCCCTGCCGATCGTGATCCCGGAGATCTGCATGGGCGTCGCCATGCTGGCCTTCTTCGCGCGCATCGGCTGGCCGAGCGACCTGGTCTGGCCCTTCAACCTGGGCAGCATCATCATCGCCCACATCTCCTTCAGCTTCCCCTTCGTTGCCATGGTCGTGCGCGCGCGTCTGGCCAACTTCAACCGGGAGCTGGAAGAGGCGGCCAAGGACCTGGGCGCGAGCGAGTGGGAGACCTTCCGCGACGTCCTGATTCCCTTCATGCGGCCGGGCCTGGTCGCAGGGGGCCTGCTGGCCTTTACCCTCTCGCTCGACGACTTCGTCATCACTTTCTTCACCTCGGGGCCGGACACCGTAACCTTCCCGGTCAAGGTCTATTCCATGGTGCGCTTCTCGGTGACGCCGGAGGTCAACGCGGCCTCGACCGTGCTGATCGTGATCACCCTGTTCCTGACTGCCCTGGCAATGTGGCTGCAGAACCGCAGCGGGCAGAAGGCGGCGGAACTCGGATAAGCGAGGACAAGACATGACAGAGGCCGGGGGCGGAAAGCCGATCATCTCGATCCGCGAGGTCAGCAAGATCTTCGGCGGCCAGGTGACCGCGGTCGACGACGTCAGCCTGGACATCTACGAAGGCGAGTTCTTCGCCCTGCTCGGGCCCTCGGGCTGCGGCAAGACGACCCTGCTGCGGATGCTGGCCGGGTTCGAAATCCCGAGCCTTGGCCAAGTTCTGCTCGACGATCGGGACCTTACCGGCGTGCCGCCCAACAAGCGGCCGATCAACATGGTTTTCCAGTCCTACGCGGTCTTTCCGCACATGAGTGTCTTCGACAACGTCGCCTACGGCCTCAAGATCACCGGTGTCGACAAGGCCGAGATCGCCACCCGGGTCGACGAGGCCCTGGAGCTTGTCAAGCTGGGCGGCTTCGGCGGGCGCCGGCCGGACCAGCTCTCCGGCGGCCAGCGTCAGCGGGTCGCCTTGGCGCGCGCCCTGGTCAAGCGGCCGCGGGTCCTGCTGCTCGACGAGCCGCTATCGGCGCTGGACGCCAAGCTGCGCGAGGCCATGCAGCTGGAGCTGGTGCGGTTGCGCGAGACCGTCGGCATCACCTTCGTGATCGTGACACATGACCAGAGCGAGGCGCTATCGATGGCCAACCGCATTGCCGTGATGGAGTCCGGCAAGGTGCGTCAGATCGCCAGCCCGGCGGAGCTCTACGAGTATCCGAACTGCCGTTTCGTCGCCGATTTCATAGGCAAGATGAACCTCTTCGAGGGCCGGGTCTCGGGTCTTGCGGGCAATCAGATCACGGTCCAGGTCGAGGGTCTGGGCGAGGTCACCCTGCCTGCGGTCGACGGCGCCGAAGGTGAGGTTGGGATCGCCGTGCGGCCCGAGAAGCTGCGCCTGGACGTGGATGACCCGGGCCCGGGCCGCATCGCCTTCCGCGGCCGGGTGACCGA
The DNA here is from genome assembly GCA_030066685.1 of Kiloniellales bacterium. Lineage (NCBI taxonomy): Bacteria > Pseudomonadati > Pseudomonadota > Alphaproteobacteria > Rhodospirillales > Kiloniellales bacterium. Next base: position 50,170 of record JASJBF010000002.1, read on the forward strand.
AGTCGCCTATTATGGCGACGCCAGCAATGTCTTCATCACCGACGCCGGGGGACGAGCGGTCTCCGCCAACATCCAGAACGAGGCGAGGCGCACCGCGCCACAGGTGGTAGTCGGTGACGACCTATGGTGCTCCTGGGATCCGCGGGACACGCTGATCCTGACCGGCTAATCCCGCGGCGACGCTCAGCGCTGGAACAGTGGGCTCAGCAAGCGCACGATGGGGCCGGTGAAGCGCAGTGGCGCATCGGTCACCGCCAGGCAGACGCAATCCTCGCCCGGATCGGCGATCGGCCTGTGCTGAACGGCCGGATCGGCGATGGCGACGTCGCCGCGCAGGAAGTGCCCGGTATGGTCGCTGAAGCCCCCGGTGAGCACGAGGGTATATTCGGAGCCGTGGTGGCTGTGCTCGGGGATCGCCGTCTTCGGCCTGATTCGCATCAGGCGCGTCTTGAAATCGGTGCTTTCTGGCAGCAGGCTTGCTTCCGCAATCCCGCCCCTCTGGTGCCAATCGATACTCTCCAAAGACCCGGCCACGTAATCACGCAGCGGACGCGGCAGCCGCAGGTCCTCATTTGTGGCCGGCAGAGGGGGCGGTGTCGACGGCGGCGCTTCGGGCGTATCCAGTCTGTCGAGAACCTGAACGAGGCTATCGCTGTTCAGCATCGCTAGCGCTTGGCCGTCCAGTTCGTCACCGCCCAGCATCTCGTAGGCGGCCACTTCCTGACGGCACTGTGGGCAGAGCGCCAAGTGTGTGGCCACGAGCAGCGCCAGGGGTTCGTTCATGCTGCCGGCCGCATAGCTGAGCAGCATCTCTTCCGAGGGATGATGGTGCGGCATCACCGCAGGTCCTCCAAGCTACGACGCAGTTTCGCGACCGCCAGCCGGATCCGCGACTTGACTGTGCCAAGCGGCAAACCCAGTTCGGTGGCAATCGCGTCGTGTGTTTTATCTTCGAAAAATGACATTCGCAGCAGGCTCGCTTGCTCCTCGGGCACCTCGCTGATCGCTTTTTGGATCGCCGTGCGCCATTCACTCGCCGACAGCGCCTCAGACGGATCCTCGTCACGATCCGGCACGAGGGCCGGGTCGTTGGGATCGAGTTCCGGACGCCGTTCCCGTCGGATAGCGTCAATACGCTTGTTGCGGGTGATCGTGAAAATCCAAGTGCTGGCCCGCGCCTTTCGATAATCGAACTGCTCGGCGCGACGCCACACGGTCAACATGACCTCCTGCATCAAATCATCGGCCTCGCTATCACCGACGCCAAGACGTCGCAAATAGCTTTTGACCCGAGGGCCGAAATGCTCGAACAAGCGCACAAACGCCTTGCGATCGCGATGGACCGCGACGTCTATCAGAAGTCCGCTCAGCTCATCCGGGACGGCGCGCGAAGCAACTGTGGCATTTGAACCCATCCCATTATCTAAGGTCATCATGGCCACGCCGACAAGCGGCGTGCGAGCTAATGACCGAACAGAATCGACCCCTGTCACCATAAAGCCTCCATTTGGTAGCTGTACGGGCCTGCCGGCAGGCCGGATCACCTCAATTTCACCCCGTCCAGGACCCTGTGATCCGCCGCCAAGTACCTGACGTAACGACCTTCAATGCGCTCAACGAGGGCTCTTCACGCCTTCACACCAGCATTTAACCATGCGGCCGAAGCCTCTCGGTCGCTGTCTGGGGACCCCGGCAGGAGATAGTTAACGCATGAAGATCGCCATCGTCGGCAGCGGCATCGCCGGTCTCGGCGCTGCCTGGGCCCTGAACAGGCAGCATGAGATCACCCTCTTCGAAGCGGAGGGCAGCCTCGGAGGCCATGCCAACACGGTTGAAGTCCCCGACGGCAACCGTCGGGTTGCGGTCGATACGGGGTTCATCGTCTACAACGAGCAGACCTACCCGAAACTGACCCGTCTGTTCCGAGAGCTCGACGTTCCCACTGAGGCGAGCGAAATGTCCTTCTCGGTGTCTCTCGGCCGGGGCCGCTTCGAATACAAAGGCGATCTGCCCGGCCTGCTCGCCCAGCCCAGCAACCTGGGCCGTCCGCGGTTCTGGCGCATGCTCCGCGACGTCGCCCGCTTCTACCGCGAGGCGCCGGCGCTGCTAAAGGGAGAGCCCGACAACACCTTGAGCTTGGAGACCTACCTCGAGGCCGAGCGCTATTCCGACGATTTCATCAACGACCACCTGCTGCCGATGGGCGCCGCGATCTGGTCGACCTCCCTGTCCGACATGCGCGCCTTCCCGGTGCGGACCTTCGTCCAATTCTGCCAGAACCACGGCCTGCTGCTCTACACCGGTCGGCCACAGTGGATGACGGTAACGGGCGGCAGCCGCGAGTACGTGCGCCGCCTGAGCCGGAGCTTTCGGGACCGGATCCGCCTGAACCAAGCCGTGATTTCCTGCCGGCGCACGCCGGTCGGCGTCTTCGTGACCACGGAAGCCGGCGGCGAGGAGCGCTTTGATCAACTGGTGCTGGCTTGCCACAGCGATCAGGCCCTGCGAATCCTGGGCCCAGACGCGACATGGCAGGAGGCCGAGACGCTTGCCGCGCTCGGATATGAGGACAACTTGGCGGTGCTGCACCAGGATCCCGATCTCATGCCGCGCCGCCGCGCTGCCTGGGCCAGCTGGAACTACATGGGCGGCGAGGTCGAGGCGCAGGGGCGCAAGGTTTCGGTCACCTACTGGATGAACCGTCTGCAGAACCTTGAGACGAGCGAGCCGCTGCTGCTCAGCCTCAACCCGATCCACCGGCCCCAGTCTGACAAGATTTTGGCCAGCTTCAGCTACGCTCATCCCCAGTTCGACCAGGCCGCTCTGGAGGCCCAGTCGGGTCTCTACCGGATCCAGGGTCAGCGGCAGACCTGGTTCTGCGGCGCCTACTGCGGCTACGGGTTTCACGAGGACGGCCTGGAGGCTGGATTCAAGGTCGCCGCCGAGCTGGGCGCAGCCGTGCCCTGGGCGGAGGAGGTCGGCGCTTCGAGCCCCGCCTGGCGCGCCGTGCAGCCCGTGCTGGCTCTTGAGGCGGCGGAGTAGGCGGCGGCCATGCCCGTTCCGGCCCTAAGGTCCCGGATCTACTTCGGTCGGGTCATGCACAAGCGGCTGCGGCCGTTCACGCATCGCTTCGACTACCGGGTTTATGCCTTTCTCTTCGACCTCGACGAGCTCGAGCGGCTCGACCGGGACCTGCCGTTGTTCTCCCACAACCGTCCGAACGTCTTCAGCCTGCGCGACCGAGACCACGGTCCACGGGACGGCAGTCCGCTGCGGCCCTGGGCCGAGCGGCTCTGCGCCGAGGCCGGGATCGAGCTGTGCGGCGGCCGGGTCCAGCTGCTCTGCCTGCCGCGTCTCTTCGGCTATGCCTTCAACCCGCTGTCCCTCTGGTTCTGCCACGGCGAAGAGGGAGAACTGCGCGCGGTGATCTACGAAGTGCGGAACACCTTCGGCGAGCAACACAGCTACGTCATCCCCCTGGCCGCGCCCGCGGTCGCGGACGAGGGCTTCGACCAGGCCTGCGAGAAGGGCTTCTATGTCTCGCCCTTCATTCCCATGGCCGCCGCCTACCGCTTTCGCCTGCGCCCTCCCGGACGGCGTCTCGCCGTGCTGATCCGTCAGGCCGTCAAGGAGGGCGAGATTCTGCTCGCGACCTGGACCGGCCGCAGCGCCCGCCTGGGCCCGAGCGCCCTGTCGCGCGCCCTGTTGCTCTATCCTCTCCTCACCTTCAAGATTACGCTCGCTATCCATTGGCAGGCGCTGTGGCTGTGGGGGAAGGGCGCGCGCTATCACCGGCGTCCCCAGCCACCGGAGGAACCGGTCTCCCTCGAAATGCCCGCTCCGCAGCTGCCGGCCGAGTAGAGGGGAACAGGGGAGATGGAGATACCAGCCAAACCGACCGTGCGCGTCGGCGCGGCCCACTTTGGTTTGATGTTCAGGGTCCTCGACCGGACCCGCTTCGGACACATCAGGGTGGTCCTGCCGGACGGCAGCGAGCACGACTTCGTGGGCGAGGAGCCGGGGCCGCGCGCCGAGATCGAATTCCGCAACCACAGGGTCCTCCGGCGCATGTTGACCAACGGCAGCAACGGCTTTGCCGAAGGCTACCTGGCCGGCGAGTTTGAGACACCCGACCTGGCGGCGCTCTTGGAGCTTGGGGCCCGCAACGAGACTGCCTGGGGCAACTTCCTCACCAGAACCTCGATGCTCGCCGGCCTGCACCGCCTGGTGCATGTCTTGCGGCCGAATTCCAGGCGCGGCGCGCGGCGGAACATTTCGCAGCACTACGACCTGGGCAACAGCTTCTATTCCGCCTGGCTGGACCGCAGCTTGACCTACTCTTCAGCGGTGTTCGACAAGGCCGACCAGCCGCTGGAGGCGGCGCAACGCAACAAGTACGCTAACCTCGCCGCGCTAGGCGGGCTGAAGCCCGGCGATCATGTCCTGGAGATCGGCTGCGGCTGGGGCGGCTTTGCGCTCCACGCCGCCAAGAGCTTGGGGTGCCGGGTCACCGGGCTGACCATTTCGCGAGAGCAGTACGAGCATGCCAGGGCGCGGGTCGCCAGCGAGGGCCTGCAGGATCGGGTCGAGATCCGCCTCCAGGACTATCGCGATACCCAGGGCGTCTTCGACCGCGTGGTGTCGATCGAGATGTTCGAGGCGGTGGGCGAGCGCTATTGGGATCCCTTCTTTCGAAAGCTGAACGAGGTGCTCAGGCCCGGCGGCACCGCCGCATTACAGGTGATCACCATCGCCGAGGACGTCTGGCCGAACTATAGGCGCAGCGCCGACTTCATCCAGCGCTACATCTTTCCCGGCGGCGTCCTGCCGCCGCGCCGGGCCCTGATCGAACGGGCCCAGAGCGCCGGGCTCGCCTGGCTAACCGACAGCGGCTACGGCACGCACTACGCGCGCACCCTGGCCCTGTGGCATCAGCGCTTTTGCGAGGCCTGGCCGGAGATCGGCCGGCTCGGTTTCGACGAGCGCTTCCGGCGGATGTGGCGTTACTACCTGGCCTACTGCGAGGCCGGTTTCCGCAGCGGCCGGATCGACGTCCTGCAGATGGCCCTGCGCCGGCCCTGAAGATGCCGGTGGCGAAGACGATGAAGGAGACGGCACATGGAGCGTGGGGCGGCGTCCTCGCTGCTACGGCTGACGGCCTACGGCCTGCCAGGCCTGCCGATGGCTGCGCTGCTGCTGCCGCTCTACGTCTACCTGCCGACCTTCTACGCGGCTGACCTTGGGCTCGGCTTCGCGGCCGTCGCCGCGGTCCTGACGACCACGCGGATCTGGGACGTCCTCACGGATCCGCTGATCGGGTCCCTGTCGGACCGCACCCGGAGCCGTTTCGGCCGGCGCCGGCCCTGGATGCTGGCCGGCGCGCCCCTGCTGCTGATCAGCGCTTATTTCCTCTTCCTGCCCGCCCCGGGCGCAGGTTGGCCCTACCTGTTGCTCTGGGTCGCCGTGCTGACCCTGGGCGGCACGATGGTGCTGCTGCCCTACAGCGCCTGGGGCGCTGAGCTCACCAAGGACTATCACGGACGCAGCCGGGTCTCGGCCGCGCGCGAGGTCTTCGTCGTGGTCGGCACGATCCTGGCTGCCGCCTTGCCGGCGGCCTTCGGCGAGGACCGGGGCCGAGCCCTGGAGATGCTGTTCTGGATCCTGCTGGTGTCCCTGCCGATTGCCCTGGCGCTGGCATTGACGCTGGTGCCGGAGCCTGCCCCGAAGTCCGCCGAGGCCCTGCCGTGGCGCCGCAGCCTGGGCTTGCTGCGTTCCAACGGGCCCTTCCGGCGCCTGATCCTGGCCTATTTCCTCAACGGGATCGCCAACGGCCTTCCGGCGACGCTGTTCCTGCTCTTCGCCGAGTTCGGCCTGGACGCCAAGGCGAGCAGCGGCGCCTTCCTGCTGACCTACTTCCTCTGCGGCATCCTCTCGGTCCCGCTATGGCTCAGGCTGACCCGGCCCTTCGACAAGCACCGGGTCTGGATCGGCGCCATGCTCATGGCCTGCGCGGTCTTCGTCTGCGTACCGCTGCTCGGGCCCGGCGACGGGTCCTGGTTCTTCCTGGTCTGCGTGCTCACCGGCCTGGCCCTGGGGGCGGACCTCGTGCTGCCGCCCTCGATGCAGGCCGACGTCATCGACCTCGACCGCCTGCGCAGCGGGCGGGAGCGGGCCGGGCTCTATTTCGCGATCTGGGGCATGGGCACCAAGCTGGCCCTGGCGCTGGCAGTCGGGATCGCCTTCCCGCTGCTTGAGTTCTTCGGCTTCCAGGCGGTGGCCGGCGGCGGCGGCGAACTGCCCCTCTTCGCCTTGGCGGCGCTCTACAGCCTGGCTCCTGTGGCCTTCAAGCTGGCCAGCATTTCCCTGATGCGTGGCTATCCCATTACCGCCGTGCGGCACGACCGCCTTCGCCGACGGATCGAGGCCCGGCAGGCATCCAAACCCGGTTCCCTCGCGTAAAAGAGCCAATGACGAAGAGCACGTTGATTTGCTTGGCCTTAACCCTGATCTTGACCGGATGCGGTAGTATGAAACCTGAGGACTTTGCGGGACGTGAGCCGAAGCTCCTGCTGGAGGAATATTTCCCCGGCAAGACCCGGGCCCATGGCCTCTTTGTCGATCGCTTCGGTGATCTGCGCCGGCAGTTCGTTGTCGATATCGACGGCACCTGGGACGGCGAGACTCTTATCTTGAAAGAGGATTTCCTCTACGACGATGGCGAGACCCAGCAACGAATCTGGATGATCCGCAAGACAGGTCCGCACAGCTACGAGGGCCAAGCCGAGGACGTGATCGGGCCCGCGGAGGGTAGAGCCTACGGCAATGCGCTAAACTGGCGCTACCAGCTCGCGCTCAAGGTCGGAGAGTCGACCTGGAACGTCACTTTCGACGACTGGATGTTCCTGCAGGACGACGACGTGATCATCAATCGGGCCGAGATCACCAAGTTCGGTTTTAAGCTCGGCGAGGTGACGATCGTCTTCACCAAGCCTCTGGCCCGTCAGTCTCACGCCCCGGCAGAGCTCGCCGTCGCCGCGGCAGAGTAATACGTCAGGTCTCCGCGGCGCCGAGCCGGCGCCGCAGGCGTTCAAGAAGCCAGCCTAGAACCGGCATCCTGGCGTAGAGCTGGCTCGCCGCGTCCCAATGGTCGATATGGGCGGTGACACGACCTTCGCCATCGAAGCGAAGCTCCGTCACGCCTTCGAACTGCATCGGCCGGCGGCTTCGCTGCAGTCGGCAATGCAACGTCCAGGCGAAAAAACAAGCCTCGCCGCCGCAAGCCAGGTCCCGGGCCGCGAAGCGAACGTCGGTCACGTCTTCGAAAATCTTGGCGAAGACGCGGATCACCGACGCGCGGCCGGAAGCATCGTTGAAAGGATCCTTAAACCGGACCTCGGGTGCCAGGTAGCCGACAAGCTCGGGCAGGCGCTCCGGCGTCAGCGACTCCAGGAAGGCGACGTAGGCCGCCGCAGCGTGTTGCGTCATTGCTTCGGCAGCAAGCGGCGGGTCATCGCCAGGGCCAGAGGGTAAGGGAGAATTCGCAACAGCTTCAGAAGATAGGCGAAGCGCCGCGGAAAGATGATTTCGAAGGAACTGGATTGAAGGCCCCGGTAGAAGGCCTCCGCCGCCGCTTCGACCTCCATCAGAAAGGGCATGTGGAAAGGATTGCGGTCGGTCAGCGGCGTCTTGACGAAGCCCGGGTTGACGACCTGCAAAGTGATCCCCTCGGCCCGTAGCTCGGGCTCCAAGGCCTCGGCAAGGTTAATCAGGCCGGCCTTGCTCATTCCATAGGCGCCGGCCAGCGGCAGGCCGACATAACCGGCCAGGGACGCGACCACGGCGACCCGACCGGCCCGGCGCTGGCGCAGCGGCGGCAGGATCGCCTCCAGGCAATGCACCGTGCCCATGAGATTGAGCTCGATCAGCTTGCGGAAGTCCGCGGCGGCCAGCTTGGCGACCGGCGTCGGCTTATGGGTCCCGGCGTTCAGGACAACCACGTCGGGCAGCCCGAAGTCGTCGATAATCCTGGCAACCGTTGCCTGGACAGCGGCCCGATCCGTCACATCGAGCGGAAAGGCCTCGATGCTGCCTGGAAAAGCGGAGGCCAGGGCCGCCACCGCTTGCAGCTGGTCCTCGCTGCGGGCAGACGCGGCAACACGCCAGCCCTGGGACGCCATCTTCAGGGCCAGGGCGCGGCCCAGGCCACTGCTGGCGCCGGTGATCCAGACGCGATCCTGCGGTTCGGCTGCGTTCAAAGACGGCTCGGATTGGCCGTTTCGACGGGCGTGTACTCGATCTCGGCGCCCTTGGCCTCGAAGGCCATCTTCAACCACTCGCCCCTGGGGCCATACCAGAGGTCCAGCTCAAGGTCGCCGGCCATACGGTACTGCCTTGCGCTCTTCAGGCCCAGAGGCAGCAGCAGGTCATCCTCGCCCTGCGGCCGGACCTCGATCGACAGCAGCCGGCCGTGCTGGCTGTCCAGCAGCTGCCGTTGCTCAACGGTGCGCGGGTTCCAATAGCTGGTCGGGATCGTGTCGGCCGGCGCGGTGAAGGTGCCTTCGCTGTTGTCGACCCTCAGGCCGTCGGCGGTCGCTTCGGCACGGACCCAATGCGGGGTACCATCGTCGTCGGTTTGGCTGTTCAGGCTGATCAGCCGGCCGTCGCGCCAACGCTCGCGGGTCCGATTGCTGTAGCGATAAAGAGTGAGGAAGGCGAAGTCGACCTGCAGGGCTATGTCGACGTCGACCAGCAGGTCGCCACCCTCTCGTCGGAACGAGATGACGTGCCGGCCGATCGAAGAATCCTCGCGAAGCACGTCGAAAGCGATCCGATCATCGCTTGCCAACGCCGCACCTAGGCCGGAAGACGGGGCCAGGGCGGCACCGGCCGCCAGCATGGCCAGCAGGTCTCTGCGCGGGATCTGGAGTTTTTGCGACATGACCGCCCTCGATCCAGACAAGACTAATGGAATATCTACGCCTTGGGAACCGTCGCAGATCAGCCCGCCGCCCCCAGCAACAGGGTTAACGGGCGGTTCCGGCATCGGAGCCGCAGGCCCTCGGGGGCCTCGTGACAATCGAGGCTTAGCGGCCGGCCGCGTAGCCCTGCATGAAGCGGGGGTTCGCCGCGGCGCGCAGAAGGCCGTCGTCGCCGCGCTGGGCGGCGGAAAGCCGGCCCAGGGACCAGTCGCTGTCGATCGTGACCTTGTGGCCGCGCCGCTTTAGCTCGGCGACCGTCCCATCAGGCATGCGGCCCTCCACCTTCAGCGAGCCCAGATCCGCCGAGCGTGGCCAGAAGGACCCGGGGAAGTGGTCGGTCTGGAACATCGGTGCGTCGATGGTCTCCTGCAGGTTGAGACCGTGATGCAAGTGGCGCAGCAGGAAGGTCAGGCTCCACTGGTCCTGGTAGTCGCCGCCCGGTGTGCCATGGACCATCCAGGGCTCGCCGTCCTTCAGGGTCATGTTGACCGAGAGGGTTGTGCGCGGCCGCTTGCCGGGGGCCAGGGCCGAGGGGTTGTCTTCGTCGAGCCAGAACATCTGGGCCCGGCTGTTTAGGCAGAAGCCGAGCTCGGGGATCACCGGCGAGGCGTGCAACCAGCCGCCGGAGGGGGTGGCGCCGACCATGTTGCCGTCGCGGTCGATGATGTCGATGTGGCAGGTGTCGCCGCCGACCTGGGCGGGGGTCTCGGCGGTCTGCACGGTCGGCTCGCCGCCGCCCAGCGCGGTGAAGCCACTCTCGAGCTGCCGCCTGGAGCTCGCCTCCAGGTCGATGGGGCCGCCGTAGCCGGGAACCTCGCCCGGCCGCAGCTCCAGCGACGCCTGCGCGCCGACCAGGGCACGGCGCCGGTCGTTGTAGGCCTCGGACAGCAGGGTCTCGACCGGAACCTCGACGAAGTTGGGATCGCCGTAAAAGGCCTCGCGGTCGGCAAAGGCCAGCTTGGCGCATTCCGTGACGGTGTGGACGAAGTCGGGCCCGGTAGGGTCCATGGCGGCCAGATCGAAGCCCTTCAGCAGGGCGAGCTGCTGCAGGAGCACCGGGCCCTGGCTCCAGGGTCCGCCCTTGCAGACGGTCGCGCCGTGGTAGTCCAGGGTCAAGGGCGCCTCGACCGTCGATTCCCAGTTCGCCATGTCCTCAGCCGTCAGGACGCCGCGATGGCGCTGACCCGAAGTGTCCATGACCTCCTGGGTCCGGCAGTAGGTCTCGATCGCCTCGGCGACGAAGCCGCGATACCAGGCGCTGCGGGCCGCCTCGATCTGGGACTCGCGGTCGCCGCCCGCGGCCTCGGCTTCTTCGAGGATCCGCTTGTAGGTCCCGGCAAGCATGACGTTCGTAAAGCGCGTGCCCGGCGCCGGGACCTCGCCGCCGGTCAGGTAGAGCGCGGCCGAACTCTGCCATTCCTCGCGGAACAGCGCCTCGACCCGGCCGATCGTCTCGCAGATCATCGGCACCAATGGGTAGCCGCCCTCGGCGTAGCCGATGGCGTAGTCCAGGACCTCGCGCGGCCGCATCGTCCCATAGTCGCGCAGCAGCCGCATCCAGGCGTCGAAGGCGCCCGGCACCACCGTGGCCAGCAGGCCCGTGCCGGGCACCAGGTCGAGGCCCTCGGCCCTGTAGTGCGCGATGGTCGCGCCCGCCGGCGCGACGCCCTGGCCGCAGATGACCTCCGGCCGGCCCCGCCTGCGGTCGTAGAGGATGATCGGCACCTCGCCGCCCGGCCCGTTGAGATGCGGCTCCACGACCTGGAGCACGAAGCCTGCGGCCACCGCCGCGTCGAAGGCGTTGCCGCCCTTTTCGAGAACCGCCATACCGCTCGCGGACGCAAGCCAGTGGGTGGACGCGACGACCCCGAAGGTGCCGCGGATTTCGGGTCGGGTTGTAAACATGATGGCGAGGACTATAACGATGGCCGTCGGCGCGGTGCAACGCACGAGGCTGCAGGACAGGTCTGCACCTATCGGCTAACATGACCGCCGCCCGGCATAGGGATGTCAAAGGGGGGACAAGCGCATGGCGATCGAGCATCCCTATCTGCTGTTCATCGGCGATGCCCCGGACCAGCTTGCGGCCAAGACCGCCCAGGGCGTCCTGCAGTGGCGGCCCGACTGGTGCCTGGGGCAGTTGCGCCTGCCGGGCTGCCAGGCCGATCTCGGCCTGCCCGACCTCAGCCTCGAGGAGGCGGCGGCCCAGGGTGCCAAGACCCTGGTGGTCGGCGTCGCCAACCGCGGCGGGGTGATCTCGGACGGCTGGACCGACGTGCTGGAAAGGGCCATCGAGCGCGGCTTCGATCTGGCCGCCGGCCTGCACGGTCGCCTGGTCGACGTGCCGCGGCTGCGCGGCGCCGCCGAGGCCCATTCCAGGAGCCTCTACGACGTGCGCCATCCCAGCCGCGGCTTCGACGTGGGCGACGGCAAGCGGCGCAGCGGCAAACGGCTGCTGACCGTCGGTACCGATTGCTCGGTCGGCAAGATGTATACCTCGCTCGCGCTCGAACGGGAGATGCAGAGCCGCGGCATGAAGGCCCACTTCCGGGCGACCGGCCAGACCGGCATTCTGATCGCCGGCGAGGGTGTCTCGGTCGATGCCGTGGTGGCAGACTTCATCTCCGGCGCGGTCGAATGGCTGAGCCCGGCCAACGATGACGACCATTGGGACCTGATCGAGGGCCAGGGATCGCTGTTCCATGCCTCCTTTGCCGGCGTGTCGCTGGGCCTGCTGCACGGTGCCCAGGCCGATGCGCTTGTTCTCTGCCACGAGCCGACCCGGCCGCATATGCGCGGCCTGCCCGACTATGCCCTGCCGCCGCTGCAAGACTGCATCCGGCGCAACGAGGAAGCCGCGCGCCTGACCAACCCGGCGGCGGCCTGCATCGGCGTGGCGGTCAACACCTCGGCTCTGGATCCGGAGGCGGCCCGCCGGCTCCTTGAGGAGACCGCGCAATACCTGGGCCTGCCCACCGTCGATCCGGTCCGCGACGGCGTGGCACCGATCGTCGACCGGATCCAAGGCGAGTTGCCGGAACCACGCCTCGGCTAGAGGGGACGGCCGGGGGCTGGCAAGGGCAGGAGGTTTGATTGGCGGCGACTCTCGACGGGGTTCCTGGCTTCTCGGCGCCACGGGGGCGGACGGCATGCCCAGCTTGACCGTCCGGGCGGAAACCTGGCCGCTCGCCAGCACCTTCACCATCTCGCACGGCAGCCGGACCGAGGCCAGGGTCGTGGTGGTCGAGCTGTCAGAGGGCGGCGTTCTCGGCCGCGGCGAAGGCGTGCCGGTGCCGCGCTACGGTCTGGACGCGGACGCGGTCGTCACCCAGATCGAAGCCCAGCGCTCGGCGCTCGAGAGCGGCCTCTCCCGGGAGGAGCTGCAGGAGCGGCTGGCGCCCGGGCCGGCACGCTGCGCGCTCGACTGCGCCTTCTGGGACCTGGAAGCGAAAAGAAACGCGCGCCCGGCGTGGGACCTGGCGGGCCTGGACGCGCCCTTGCCCGTCGTCACCGCCCTGACCCTGTCGATCGATACGCCGGAGCGCATGGGCCAGGCGGCGGCCGCGGCCGCGGGCTATCCGCTGCTCAAGGTCAAGCTCGACGGCGATGCGGTGCTGGAGCGGGTCTCGGCTGTGCGCGCGGCAGCGCCCGAGGCCCGTCTCGTGGTGGACGCCAACGAAGCCTGGACGCCCGAGTTGCTGCCCGAAATCCTGGCCGGACTGGCCGAGCTGGGAGTCGAGATGATCGAGCAACCCCTGCCGGCCGATGCCGACCGGGCCCTGGCCAAGCTGCATCGCAGCGTGCCGATCTGCGCCGACGAGTCCTGCCACGACAGCGCCTCCATCGAAGGCCTTGAGGAATGCTACGACATGGTCAACATCAAACTGGACAAGACCGGCGGCCTGACGGAGGCCCTGAAGCTCAAGGCGGCGGCCGAGGCACGCGGCCTCGGAATCATGGTCGGCTGCATGGTCGGGACCTCGCTGTCGATGGCGCCGGCGGCCCTGGTCGCCCAAGGCGCGGCGGTGGTCGACCTGGACGGGCCGCTCTGGCTGGCGCAGGATCGCGGCGAAGGGTTGGTGATCGAGAACGGCCTTGTCCATCCGCCCACCGCGGCCTTGTGGGGCTGACATGGCTCGACACTTGATCTTCTCCCAGGCATACCAGGCGTCTTGCGGTTGCGCCTTTCCGCGCGGCCGGCGATCTCTTTGATTCTTCTACCTTGTAAGCCCACAATTTCGAGGCCAGGTTAAACGCCCATGGACTATTTGCTGGTCGCCGCAGGAGTCCTGTTCCTGTTCCTGGGGGGTGAGGCCCTGCTGCGGGGCGCCGTGAGCCTGGCGCGGCACCTCCGCGTCTCGCCCATGATCATCGGACTCACCGTGGTCGGCTTCGGCACCGGCGCGCCTGAACTGGTGGTTTCGCTGGAGGCGGCCCTGACCGGCCAGCCCGCGATTGCCGTCGGCAACGTCATCGGCTCCAACATCGCGAACATTTTCCTGATCCTGGGCCTCTCGGCGATGATCCGCAGCCTGCCGGTCCCGCGGGAAGCGCTCTGGCGCGACGGCATGGTGATGCTGGGCGCCTCGGTCCTGGTGGTCGGCTTCGCCATGCTCGGCACCATGGAGCGCTGGCAGGGCATCCTGCTCTTTGCCGGGCTGATCCTGTTCTGGGGCTACATCTACCGTTCGGAACGGAAGAACCGCAGCGACGAGCTGGCCGCCGCCAGCGCCGAGCTCGACGAGGATCCGGTGGGCGTGCCCCGGCGGGTCGGGATCGCGTCGCTGCTCTCCCTGGTCGGCTTGGTGGCGCTGGCCTTCGGCTCCAACGTCTTCCTCGAGGGCGCGGTCGGCCTGGCCCGCACCTACGGCGTCTCGGAGGCGGTGATCGGCCTCTCCCTGGTCGCCATCGGCACCTCGCTGCCCGAGGTCGCCGCGGCAACCGTGGCGGCTGCGCGAGGGCGCGGCGACGTGGCCCTCGGCAACGTCATCGGCTCCAACATCATCAACGTGCTGGGCATCCTCGGCCTCGCGGCGATCACCACCCCGCTGCCGCTGGACGCGGTCACGCCCTGCGACCTTGCGGTCTTCGTGGGCGGCGCGGTGCTGGCCCTGATCTTCTTCTTCACCGGCCGCCGCATCGCCCGTCGCGAGGGCGCCTTCTTCCTCTGCGGCTACGGCGCCTACATGTGGGCGCTCTTCGCCTACCCCTGTCCCTTCTAGAGGCGTCGCGAAAGGGTGAGGCGGAAGGGCTGGTCGATGAAGGCGGCATCGTCGCGCCGGACCGCCGCCGCGAGGAAACCCGCTCGGAGGCTCTCCTCGGCGGCCTCGAAGACCGCACGGCGCTTCGAATCCATCCTCAGGAACTGTGCCTTGAAGGCCTCGAAGTCGCGGTACTTCGCCGCCGCGACGTAGAGGGTCTCGCGCAGGCCGTCGAAGACCGGCGGCGCGATGGAGCGCTGGAGGGCTGCATAAGCGGCGGCGCGGACCGCGCTCTCGTCCTCGACCGGCTTCATTAGCTCGAACAGCGGCCCCTCGGCGAGGGGCTCGGCGACGTAGAGAACGCCGCCGGGGCGCAGGACGCGGCCGGCCTCGGACAGGGCCCGGTCCATCCGTTCCGGGGCGACGTGATGGAGGCTGTTGGAGAATACCACCGCGTCGAAGCTCCGCTCTGCAAAGGGCAGCTCCTCGCCGCGCCCGAGCAGGTAGCTTTCGCCGCCCACCCTTGCGACCGCCTCGGCGCGGCGCAGCTGGGCTTCGGAGCTTTCCAGGCCGACGACCTCGGCACCCTCGCGGGTCAGGAAGCGGACCAGCCCGCCGTCGCCGCAGCCGACGTCGAGGATCCGTCCGCCGGGCAACGGCAGCTCGACGCGCAGCATCTCGCTGTGCTTGTGGCGCGGCAGTGCGGTCATGTCGACCAGACTATGCCCAGTCCCGCGGCGGCGCGGCAAGCGCGCCGCGCCGCTAGCGCACTTCCCGATCAGACGCATTCGCGTCTGGCCGGGAGTAGTGCGCTAACACGTTGAAATGAGGGCATTACATCCGGCCAGATGGATCGCAAAGCGATTCCATCTGATCGGATAATGCCCTAGTACTCGGGCTTGAGGTCGGTGGCCTTCAGCTCCCGCTCGACCGCCCGCTTGATCAGGGCGGGCGCTGCCCAGGTCAGGATGCAGAACCCGAGCCAGAGCAGAAAGACGATCCAGACCGAGGCGCCGACCTGGCCCTGCCGGTAGGCGATGTTCATGGCCTGCAGCGAAACGTAGGCGGCGACCAGGATCATGACCTGGATGTTCTGCGAGCGGCGCTGCATCCAGGCCGCATAGGGCCACCAGAGCCGCAGCAGCGGCTGGCGTCGCGAGCGGATCCGGACCAGCAGGTCGACCGCACCTTCGTCCCGAGGGTCGCGCGACAGGGCCAGGGCACCCAAGTGCCGCGCCTGCTCGACATCGCCCTCGATGAGCAGCACGTCGCCGAGCAGGACGCAGGCGTCGATGTCCTCGGCGTCGAGGCCGAGGGCCTGCTCGGCGAGCTGCCGGGCGCTCTCGATCTCGTGGCGTTCCAGATGGATTGCGCCCTTGAACACCAGGGCCTCGACCCACTCGGGATCCAGCTCAAGCGCCCGGTCGACCCATGCCAGGGCCCCGGCGCTGTCCCGGCGCATGAGCAAGGCCCGCGCGAGACCCAGGGTGTTGCGCAGGTCCTCGGGGTCGATCTCCAAGGCCCTGCGAAAGCACCGCTCGGCGACCTGGGTATCCTGCTTGGCGAGGGCGACGATGCCGAGGGCGAAATGGCCGAGGCCGAGCTCCGGCGAGAGCCCGAGGGCGAGCCGGGCCTCGTGCTCGGCGGCGGCCAGACGCTTCTGTTCGTGCAGGCAGAGCGAAAGGAAAGCATGCGCCCCGGCGTGGTCCGGATCCTCGGACAGGGCCTGGCGCAGGCTTTCGACCGCGCCCTCGAGATCGCCGTGGCCGAGCTGACGCTGGGCCCTTTCGATCAGAACCCGCCCGGGGTCAAGAAAGGAAGAAACGCTCACCGAAAAGGGCTCCCAGGATGGGGGACAGCGTGTGGGCCGAGACGCCGACGACCGTGCTCACAACGATCACGAGGATCATCAGCAGGGCGCCCTTGCCGAGCCGGCCGCCGAAGTACCGGTAGAGCTCGAGGCTGCGCTCCTGGTCGATGTGGAGCAGGTAGCCGATCGTCACCTTCCAGCCGACCAGCAGGAGGCCGAGGTAGGGGAAGACTGCCGTCGGGATCGACGGCCGCAGGGACAGAAGCGCCAGCGCGCAGGCCAGGGATCCCAGGATCCCGATCGCGCCGATGGCGAGACCGCGCCGGCGGGTGGCGGAACCCAGGGCGCGGGCGTTGTAGAGGAACCACAGGACCCCCGGCAGGATCCCGGTCAGGACCAGGGTCAGCAGCGGCCAGAAGGGATTGACCGCGATCCAGCGTCCGCGGCCGAGGGCGGGCTCGTCAATAATGCGGTAGCCGTTGCCGCCCTCGGGGACGGCGAGTCCGGATCGTCTGAAAGGCATGCTTAGTCTCGGCTGCTGGCTGTGGTCATCTCGGACGGACTACGAATGACGAAAGCGGACACAAATCATCAGAACGACGAGCTCAAGCGGATCTTCCGTTTCTCCCATTCGATCATCATGCTCAAGGCCATGTGGCCGAAGGCGAAGTAGAGGCCGAGCGGGAAGAAGATCGCCGCCAGGCCGTACTTCCAGGTCAGCAGGCCGAGGCCTTCGAAGAGCCAGTCGAGGCTGGCGTAGATCATCAGCAGCGACAGCACGACGATGACCCTGAAGGCCGGTCCGAGGCGTTTCAACGCCTGTTCGCCCCGCCACCACAGGGCGAAGAGCGGGTTGCGCCTGGCCCGAATCAGGGCCATGAGCTCCAGGGCGCCGTCGTGGTCCGGGCTCTGGGTCAGCGCCAGGACGGCATGGTCCAGGGCCGCCTCGGTGTCGCCGCGGCGGCAGAGCACCTCGCCCATGACCAGGCAGGCGCTCAGGTGCTGCGGATTGACCTTGAGGGCCCGCATTGCGGTCTCCCAGGCCCGGTCGAGGTCGTTGCGCTCCAGAGCGATGTCGGCGGCCAGAGCCAGGGAATCCAGGTGCTGCGGATCGATCGCGAGGGCCTGGTCCAGCCACTGCAGGGCCCGCTTGGGCTTCATCCGCGCCTTCCAGAGCAGGGCCATGCCGAAGTAGCCCTCAGGGTCGCCGGCGTCCAGGTCGATGGCGGCGCGGAAGGCGCGCTCGGCGTTGCTCCAGTCGGTGCGCGCCATGGCCACCAGGCCGTCGATCCATTGGTGGAAGCTCTGCTCGGCGTCGAGCGTCAGCGCCGTGGCGATCGCGCGGCTGGCATCGTCGATCCGTTCCTGGTTCAGGCGGCAGAGGGCGAGCAGGGCGAAGGCGCGGGCGTTCTCGGGATCGCGGCCCAGGACCCGCTTCAAGCTCTCGACGGCGGCCGGGTAGCTGCCCTGGTGGAACTGGATCAGCGCCAGGTCGAGGTCTTGGTCGTTGCGCCGCCAGGACAAGGGTCAGGCCCCCCTGGACCGCAGGTCCGAGGACGGCGGCTCACATCTTGCCATGCTTGCGCAGGAACTCGAGGACGGCGTTGTACTGGCCGCCGTCGTTGGCATAGCGGGCGTAGTTGCGCGCCGTGGTCAGCCATTCCAGGGTGGTCGCCGCCGAGTCCTGCAAGGCCTCCTTCAGGAACTCGGCCTGGATCGGCACCTCGTGGCCGCTGTCGATCGAGCGCTCGATGGCGATGTCGCTCGCGGTCTCAACGATGTTCTTGAGGTCGGCGCCGGAATAGCCGCTGGTCGCCTTGGCGACGACCTCCAGGTCGACGCCGGGGACGACCGGCCGGTCTTGCAGCTCCAAGCCCAGGATCGCGGCCCGGGCCTCCCGGTCCGGCGGCGGCACGAAAAAGGTCCGGTCGAAGCGGCCGGGCCGGCGGAACGCCGGGTCCAGGGCCCAGGGCACGTTGGTCGCGCCCAGGACCAGGACGCCCTGGTTGTCCTGGTTGAAGCCGTCCATCTCGGACAGGAACTGGCTGACCACCTTGGCCGAGGTGCCCTCGTGGCTGTACTGGCGCTTGGCGCCGACCGCCTCGATCTCGTCGAAGAACAGCACCGCGGGCGCCTGCTGGCGCGCGGTGTCGAAGATGGCGTGCAGCTTGCGCTCCGACTCCCCGATGTACATGTCGAGGATGTCCGAGATCATGACGTTGAAGAACTTGGCGTTGCACTCGCCCGCCGTGGCCCGGGCGAGCAGCGTCTTGCCGCAGCCCGGCGGGCCGTAGAGCAGGATGCCGCCGCCGATGCGCTTGCGGAACTTCTGGAACAGCGAGGGTTTGAGGTAGGGGAGGATGATCTTGCGCCGGATTTCCTCCTTGACCCTGTCCAGGCCGTGGACGTTGGCGAAGGTGACATGCTCCTGCTCCGGCATCAGGGCCTTGTGCAGGTCCTCGGCCATGGTGTCGTCGTTGGAGATGACCCGCAGCTTCGGCCGGTCGTCCGCAACGGCCGGCTTGAAGGCCTTGAGCTGCGCGGCGAGATCGGGGTCCTCAAGCGCCGGGTTCTCTTGGACCGCCGATTGGTAATCGGCCTGGCCCTCATCCTCCCGGCCGAGCTCCAGGAGCGCCCGGGCCCGTTCCAGCCGCGCCTCGGCGCTGTCGTCGGTCAGGAAGGCCAGGGCCGTCTCAGGCAGGTCGGCGGCGATGCTGGCCCGCCCGGCCAGGAGCCGGTCCTCGGCCCGGTCCAGATCCTCGGGCCCGAGGGGCGCGAGCAGACTGTTGAGCTCCTCGCTGCGATCGGCATCGAGGTGAAGGCGAATCACCGAGAGGCGCAGGGCGATGTTGTCGGGGCTGGCGGCGAGCGCCGCGGTGAGGGAGTGAATCAGCTGAGCGTCCATTGCGGTCGCACCACCCGTTTCGATTGCGAGCTAAGGCCGATGAAGTGCCGCTAAATTGCAGTACTCGGCCGCAGTCTGCAAATCAAGATCGCAATCGGGGCGCAGGGACCCCTCAGCCGCCGCCGGGGACCCGCGGCTTTGCGCCGGGCCGCGCCTCGATCAGCTCGGCGATACAGCGCGGCAGGGCGAAGGCGCCCTGGTGCACCGCCGGGGTGTAATAGCGGGTCTCGATCCCGGACGCGGCGAAGCGTTGCTCCAAGGTCGCCGTTTCGGCTTTCAGGGCCGCGGCGGCCCGGGCGGCCAGGACGAAGACCATGTCGCCGCCGAAGAAGCTGGGCACGGCGACCCGGTAGCAGGCGGTCGCGGCGAAGCTGCGGCCCAGGGCGGTGAGCGGTCCGGCGAGGGACGCGGGCTCGGTGAAGGGAACCGCGTTCTGGGTGACCAGCAGACCATCCTCGGCCAGAAGCCCGGCGCAGTCGGCATAGAAGCTCTCGGTGAAGAGCACCTCGCCCGGCCCGACCGGATCGGTGGAGTCGATCAGGATCAGGTCGAAGGGCGCCCGCCGGCCCCTCTGCTCGGCGACCCAGGCGAGGCCGTCGGCGATCACCAGCTCCAGGCGCCGGTCCTCGAAGGCCTTGCCGCAGATTGCCTCGAGGTGAGTTCTGGAGAAGTCGATCACCGAGCGGTCGATCTCGACCAGGGTCGCCTCGCGGAGGCTGCCGTGCTTCAGCAGCTCCTCTAAGGCGCCGCCGTCGCCGCCGCCGACGATCAGTGCGCGCTCGACCGCGCCGTGTGCCAGGACCGGCACGTGGACCAGCATCTCGTGATAGAAGAACTCGTCGTTCTCGGTGGTCTGGACGATGCCGTCCAGGGCCAGGACCCGGCCGAAGAGCGGGTTCTCGAAGAGCAGCAGGTCCTGGTGCGGCGTCGTCTCCCGATGCAGCACCCGCTCGATGCGCAGCTGCAGGCGCCAGGCCCCTCCGTCGCGGTCGGCCTCTTCCGACCAGGCGGTCATGCGGTCACGCGGCCGCGCAGGATCTCCTCGACCTCGACCCGCCCGGCATCGAAGGCCCGTCGCAGGACCGGGACCGCCGCCCGGGGGTCCGCGGCGCCGCACATGAAGACGTCGAGCGCGGCGTAGTCGCGCTCGGGCCAGGTGTGGATGCTGATGTGGGATTCCGCCAGGACCGCCACGCCGGACACCCCGCCGTTCGGGGTGAAGTGGTGCAGATGGAGGTGCAGGAGCGTCGCCCCGGAGGCCTCGACGCAGGCGCGCAGGGTGCGGTCGACGTGATCGAGATCGTCAAGGCGCCCGGCGTCCCAGAGATCGACGATCAGGTGCGTGCCGGCGAAGCGCTGACCGTCGCGTTCCTGGAAGTAGTCCTTGCCTTCGGGGGAAGTCCCCGGTCCCTTGTCGTACTGCCTGCCCTGCGGTCGGGGTGTTCTTGGTTCGCGATCCAAGTCCGTCCCCAGTTGAGGGAGGGCTTTGCCTTGCAGCATCGCGCGCTCTCCAACAACCAGTAGATGGCCCAGATATCATCGGGGAACGGCGTTTATGGAGCCTTCGGCCTGGGAATTCAAGAAACGAATTGCCGCAAGCGCGACGCAAGCGGCCGTACCCCCAGAGGTTGCTTTCCTCGATGCCTCCCGCTGGGCCGACGTCCGGCCGATCGGGAGCCCTGTTCTCGGCGCCTTGTGCCGCCGTCACCTTGCGCCCTAGCTGCAGGGAAAAGCTTCGATCAGCGCAGCCCAGGTGATACTGGTCATTTGCTTGTCCCGAACTTCCGGATGCGCGCGCAGGTAGTCGAGGACGAGGTCGCGAACCTGGCCCTTCCGCAGGCCGTTCGGCAGGCAGAAGGCCCTGCTTGCGAGCGCGGACTTCAGGTCCTCCTCCAGCAAGAGCCCGTCGATCAGTTCGCCGGCGCCGGTGACGTATCCCGTGCAGTAGCCCTCGGTCCAGGATTCGGGACCGCTGCAGAGCTCCAGGAAATCTCGCCCGGTCTGGCCGCCGCGGGCGTCGGCGGGGAGCATCGCCAGGCATAAGCCGGCTGCGAGCAGGGCTGCGGGCCAGGCGGCTTTCAGCGGAACTTCTCGTGCTCGAAGGGTGGTTTCCCTTTCGGACATGGCGTCATCCGTCTCCTCAAGGGACCGGTATCGGACGGGGCTGGATGATGTTGTCGAGTTCCTGCAGCGGCCCCAACGGCTTGGTTTCGACTTTCTGTTCCCTGATCTTGGGCGTGCCTTCCCAGATCTTGTATTGGACCACGTCGTCCATCAGGACGATCACCGCGGAAAAGCGCCAGCCGGTGGTCATCGTTTCGCGCCTGAAGCCGAACAAGTCGAGGGCGACATTGCCTTCCCGCGATCGGTCGATGACGCTCGGCGTCACCTCGTAGCCCCAGCAGCGTTCGCGGGCTTCGAGACAGCGGCGCAGGTCTGGGTCCAAGGCCTGCATTTCGATCGACTCCCGCGGCAGGAAACGCTGAATCAGGTCGACGTAGGAGAGGACACGAACATTCGGTGTCTCCAGGGGATCGTAGCCGAGCGCCGTGAGCTCACCCCTTGTGGTCTGGGTCGGGACGACGGCATCGTAGGCGGTCTTGGCGTCCTCGAAGCTCTCCCAGGGGGACTCGGCGGTCTCAACGGTGGTCGGCAGGACGCTGCAGGCGGCTACGGTCGGCAGGGCGAGGATCAGCATCCAGAGGCCGCGGCGGCTCCCGCCCTTGGCCGTCGCCGGCAGGCCAAGGGCCCTTCCCGTAGGGCTTCCGGCGGTCACCGGAAGGCTTTCGACCATGGGCTGACTCAATCCTGACTCCCCGGGGAAAGCCCAAGTGCCGCTGCGCAAGCCGCGGCGCCGAGAAGGCGTGACTTGATGGCGGCGGCGAATGCCTTAGTCTCGGCGCAGAGCGGGGCGAGGGGCCATGATCGAGATCAACGATTTCCGGGACATACGCGACGGCGTGCGGGCGCTCTGCGCGCGCTTTCCCGGCAGCTACTGGCGTGCGCTGGACCGCGAGCGGCGCTATCCCGAGGACTTCGTCCAGGCGCTCACCGACGCCGGTTACCTGGCCTGCCTGATTCCCGAGGCCTACGGCGGCAGCGGCCTGCCGCTCGGCGCGGCGGCGGCGGTGCTGGAGGAGATCCACAAGGCCGGCTGCAACGGCGCGGCCTGCCACGCCCAGATGTACACCATGGGCACGGTCCTGAAGCACGGCAGCGAGGCCCAGAAGCAAGCCTACCTGCCGGAGATCGCCGCTGGCCGACTGCGCCTCCAGGCCTTCGGCGTGACCGAGCCAACCAGCGGCACGGACACCCTCTCCCTGCGCACGACGGCCGTTCGGGACGGCGACGGCTACGTGGTCAACGGCCAGAAGGTCTGGACCAGCCGGGCCGCGCACTCCGACCTCATGCTGCTGCTGGCGCGGACCACGCCGAAGGACAAGGTGACGAAGAAGGGCGAGGGTCTCTCGGTCTTCCTGGTCGATCTGCGCGCGGCCGAGGGTATCGAGATTCGCCCGATCCCGACCATGATCAACCACGCCACGGCCGAGGTTTTTCTTTCCGACGTCCGGGTGCCGGCGGAGTCCCTGATCGGCGAGGAAGGCCGGGGCTTCCGCTATATTCTCGACGGCATGAACGCCGAGCGCATCCTGATCGCCGCCGAGTGCCTGGGCGACGCCCGCTGGTTCGTCGAGACCGCGAGCGCCTATGCCAAGGAGCGCCAGGTCTTCGACCGGCCGATCGGCCAGAACCAGGGCGTGCAGTTCCCGATCGCCCGCGCCTTCGCCCAGACCGAGGCGGCGGAGCTGATGATCCGCAAGGCGGCCGCGCTCTTCGATGCCGGCGAGCCCTGCGGCAAGGAGGCCAACCTGGCCAAGCTGCTGGCCTCCGAGGCTTCCTGGGCGGCCGGCGAGGCCTGCCTGCAGTCCCACGGCGGCTTCGGCTTCGCCGAGGAGTACGACGTCGAGCGCAAGTGGCGCGAGACCCGGCTCTACCAGATCGCCCCGATCTCGACCAACCTGATCCTCTCCTACCTCGCCGAGCATGTCCTCGGCCTGCCGCGGTCGTACTAGTCGCCGTGACCGGCTCAGGGCTACCGAATACGACGCAAGAGAGGCGCGCCGAAAGGGCAGAACACCGCAGCTCGCCGAAAGCTCAGTCAATGCCTGACCTCACCGGTGCGATCCTGGTTTGTAAGCCGGTGGCAGGCCCCGGATGGCGAAGGCGGTATTAACTGCTCGCCAAATCGTCTTTGGTCAGGCAAAATATTCACTAACAGACGTCAATCTACCGGGTGTCGGATGCTGCCGAAACAAGGGTTTTCCGGTCAATCCTTTCAAAATTCGTTATCGGATTGGATCTTACCTATAATGCTTTTTGTCGCATTGTTCCCGCTTACTTTGAGCGGATTTGGTTATCAGATTTATGACAACCATTCGCTTGGCAGCGAAGCCGCCTATGATTACTGGCTGGCCAACGGGTTCCAATGGGGCACCGAAATCATACAAAATATAGGCCCTCTAGGATTCATTCATTTTCCTCTATCTTTCACGGGATTCCTTGACTACGAAAACGCTTTGGCGAATTTTGCCTTGAGCGGAGTTCTTGTCGCTCTCGTCATATATCTGTCTTTGCTTATACCAGATCGAGTCGCGAGGATTGTATTTCTGTCTATTTTTGCCTTGATGCAAATCCTAAAAAGACCGTATGGGTTTCCGATGCCAACAGAAGTTAATCACTATTTGTTGGTCTTATTTACCGCGTACACGCTTTTTTCCTCAAGCCGATACGTCGTCCTCATCCCTCTCGTTGTCTTGCTCGCGGCCATGTCTTTAGGAAAAGGCATGTTTCTTTTTATCGCACCAGTGATCGTTCTATTCTCAGCGTTTCACTATATATTGAGAAAAACGCTGTTTATGGGAATTACCACGTTGGCTACCTATATGCTGAGCGTTCTTGCTTTTTGGGTTATGTGCGACCAGCAGGTTTACAATATCCTGGACTTTGTTCTGGGGAGCTTTGCATTTTCCAGTGGCTATAGTGAAGCGTTGGCAAATCATGGTTCATCTTCAATATTAGCTGGACTCTGTCTTTTTTTGTCAACGCTCTTAATACTCTTAGTAATAGAAAAGAACCTTCACGCAGTAAGGAGTGTAAGCCGAACCGCCGTGGCGTCCGGGCTGATGCTCGGCCTCATAGAGATATATATTTTGTTTGCTGTGTGGAAGCACGCCATTGTTTCTGGTGACCGATACCATGTAGGTGTGCACTTATTCTTTGTTGGTGTTTGTCTTATTCTTTACATGTACATGCATCATAGTGGCTATTACGAGGAGTCTAAGACGCCAAGGGAAACGCCGGCCCAGCGCCGTATGACTTGGTTTACCAACTGTGTGGTGTTGTTGATGGCTCAGTTGCGCGACAGTTTCTACCGCAAAATGATCGGACGGCGCAGCGTGAGATTCTTCGACGGTATGATTCCATTGGCGGCAGCCACAAAAAACCTGTTGGAGAATGTCACTTGCCGAGCAAAGGACATTAGAGACAAGCTGAAGGTGATTTCACTTTCAGATTTTGGCCTCGGCGCTTTAAAGAGATGGGAAATAGTTCTTCTTGTAGTCGTCCTTCTTTTTTCGAAGGAGTTCTGGGGAGGGATACATTTTGTAGTTTTTTTGGAACGAGAAGTGGCAGTCTGGGGTGCCAAGTTGGAAGAAAAAGCTGCCCAAATGCAGATGCCTCGAATGAGAGAAATTGTCGAAAGAGAAAGCGTCGGATACTTTGGGGAGCTGCCCGCGCCGATGATGTACAACGAATTTTCTTATAGAGCATCGCCGTCAACCATTTCCTTTGCCGGTTGGAATCCCTGGCTAATTGAAAAGGATGCTGAATTCTTTCGTGACTCCAGCAAGGCGCCATCTTACCTTGTGTATGAGTTGTATAATGTTGCTGATCGCTCAATCGTAGCGCAATTTTCACCGTTGGATAGTCCAAGGGCGCAGATTGAGATTTTTCGACGGTATGATCCAGTTCGCGACAATCAAGGGAATCCGATCAATGAAATAGGCCGGCTGTTGTTAAAAAGGAGAGAAGCATTGTCAGAGTTAGAGTATGAGAATTTAGGAGAACGAACTTATATAATGGGTGAAAGAATCCAGGTGCCTGAAGAGACGGCGGATCCGATTCAGGCGATTATTCGTTTTCCGCCAAGCCTATTCACTAAATTCATTACCTTTGTATATAAAGCGCCCGGCTATTCTATTCAATATAGGCTCGACAATGGCTTTGTGGGCAATCGGAAGTTTACGCCAACAAAGGCAAGAGAGGGCTTCTTGATAGCGCCCCTCATCCTCGAGAACCGGGATTTGCTTTCCGCACTTTCTGCGTCGGAATGGAATAAGTACGTAGAGAATGACAATAGTTCTCTGCGACGGGTAACTGAGTTTCGGATTACCTGTGACAACAGTTCCATTGCATGTGCAGGAGAGATGGCAGTTCAATTTAGAGAAGTAGACGGGCTTGAATTTGGGCGAGACAGTAGCTACTAGCGGGCAGCTGACGAATTCCTCGCGTTGGTTTGTGCGATGTGGTTCCCACGGCTTTGGAGCTGCGGGGTCGCTTGGCCGCTTGACCCGGCTAAGGTTGCTCTCGATCTGTCGCCTGTTCGACCTTGCCATCGCGCCTCTTCACCCTCGGAGATCTTCCGGGCCCGGCTTGAGCGGCCGCTCAGGCCACCGCCGGCCCGGGCCGGGTGTCCTCCTGGTGCTGCATGACCGCTCTGGCGATGCGCTCCGTCCGCCACAACGGCGAGCTTGCGGGGCTTGGTCTCGAGCAGCGTGACCAGCAGGGCGCGCACCCGGTGCAGACCCGCCGCCGCATCCGCCGCGTCGTTCTTGTTCCGACGCAGGTAGGCCTTGGCGTAAGTCGGCGGAATCAGACGCACAGCTTGGCCAAAAGCACGAAGCTCGCGTCGCCAGCAATGCGACCTCGCACAGGCCTCCATACCGACAAGACACGGCTCAAGTCGGTCGACGTAAGCCAGAACCTGCGAGCGACGCAGACATCGACGAACCATGACCTCGTCAGTTCCCTCCACACCGGGCACCTGAAACACATGCTTCCCAAGATCCAGACCGATGATGCTAACCTTCTTCATGGATGGCTTCCCGACGTTGGAACCTTCGATAACCAACCTTGGCACACTGGTGCCGCAAGGCGGCCATCCACCCCATCAAGTCCGGCCATTCAGCGAGAATTGGGAACCGGTTGTCGAAGAGGACGAACGTGTGTCCTTAGACCTGAAGAGGATCGTGATCTTTGTGAGCGACCTGGACAAGCAGGCGGCCTACTACCGCGACCGCCTCGGCCTAACCGTGCTCGAAGAGCGCGAGGGCTGGGTCGAGTTCGACGCCGGCGGCTGCAGCATTGCCCTGCACCGGGGTAGGCGGAAGCCGCGCTTGGATTTCGTGACCACCGAGCCCCTGGATCAGGTTCGCGACGGCCTGACGATCAGGGGCGCCAAGCTGCAGGAGATCAAGCAGGATGCCCTTTGCCGCTACTGCCGCGGCAGGGATGCAGAGGGCAATCCCTTCCAGATCTCGACGGAGAAGAGATGACCGGCAAGCCCCTCGACGGCCTTCTCGTGGTCACCCTGGAGCAGGCGGTGGCGGCCCCGACCTGCTCGGTCCGGCTAGCCGACGCCGGGGCGCGGGTGATCAAGATCGAGCGGCCGGAGGGCGACTTCGCGCGGGGCTACGACCAGGTTGCCAAAGGCGAGAGCGCCTATTTCGTCTGGCTCAACCGCGGCAAGGAATCCATCGCCCTGGACCTCAAGCGACCCGGCGACCTGGCGCTGGCGCGGCGCATGATCGGCAAGGCCGACGTCTTCATCCAGAACTTGGCACCGGGCGCGGCGGCGCGGCTCGGTCTCGATCCCGAGGCGCTGCGCGCCGCGCATCCGCGGCTCGTCACCTGCTCGATCTCCGGCTACGGCGAGACCGGTCCCTACGCCGAGATGAAGGCCTACGACCTGCTGGTCCAGGCCGAGAGCGGCTTGGCGGCGATCACCGGTCGGCCCGAGGGGCCGGGGCGGGTGGGGGTCTCGGTCTGCGACATCGCCGCCGGCATGTACGCCCACGCGGCGGTGCTGGAGGCCCTGCTGGCTCGCGAGCGCAGCGGCGAGGGCCGAGCCATCGCGGTCTCGCTCTTCGACGCCCTGGCTGACTGGATGACCGTGCCCCTGCTGCACCACGACTACGGCGGCGCGGCGCCGGAGCGGGTCGGCCTCAATCATCCCTCGATCTCGCCCTACGGCGCCTACGCCTCGCGGGAGGGGCGGGAGGTGGTCATCTCGATCCAGAACCAGCGGGAATGGCGGCGGCTCTGCGCAGAGGTCTTGGAAAAGCCGTCGCTGGCCGAGGACCCCCGCTTCCACGACAACACGGCGCGAGTTCGGAACCGGGTGGCCCTGAACAAGGAAATCGATGCTGTTTTCGGCCGGTCGCCCTTCGACGAGCTGATCGGGCGCCTGCGGGCGGCCGGCATCGCCTACGGCGCGATCAACGGGGTGGCCGAGCTGTCGCGGCATCCGCAGTTGCGCCGCATCACGGTCGGGTCCCCAGTTGGCCCGCTCGAGGTGGTGGCGCCCCCGGCCCGGGTGACCGGTCGGGCCGCCGACTTCGGGCCGGTGCCCGCGCTCGACCAGCAGGGCGACGACCTGCGCAAGGAGTTCGCCGAATGACCGAGGCCTTGGAACGCTGGCGGGCCTGGCTCGGCCGCCGGGAGGAGACCCGGGACCTGCTCGACCTCAACCGGGCCCGGGCCCTGCAGGCCACCCTCGACCTCGATGAGCCACCGCTGGAGGCCGGCGATCCCCTGCCGCCGCTCTGGCACTGGCTCTACTTCTGGAGCGTCGCCCCGGCCTCGGCCATCGGCCCCGACGGCCACGCGGCACGCGGCGGCTTCCTGCCCGCGATCGAGCTGCCCCGACGCATGTGGGCGGGCAGCCGGGTCCGCTTCCCGGCGCCCCTGCCGCTGGGCGCCGAGGCGCGGCGCGAGTCCGAGATCATTGCCGTCGACTTCAAAGAGGGCCGCAGCGGTCACTTGGCCTTCGTCACCGTCCGGCACCGGGTTTCGGCCGCCGGCGTTCTGGCCATCGAGGAGGAGCACGACATCGCCTATCGCGCGGCAATACAGCCGGGCGAGGCGCCGCGTCTCGGCACGGCCGCGCCGGCCGATCCGCCCTGGCGGCGCGAAATCCGACCCGACCCGGTCCTGCTGTTCCGCTACTCCGCGTTGACCTTCAACGGCCACCGCATCCACTACGACCAGCCCTACGTGACCGGCGTCGAGAGCTATCCCGGCCTGATCGTCCACGGGCCCCTGCTCGCCACCCTGATGGTCGAACTCGCCCGCCGCTCGGCCGGCCGGAGCGTCGCCAGCTTCCAGTTCCGCGCCCTGCGCCCGATCTTCGACACCGCCCCCTTCACCGTCGCCGGCGCCCCCGAGGACGAGACCGGCGCCAAGGTCTGGGTCGCCGACCCCGAAGGCTTCCTGGCGATGGACGGCCGGGTCGGCTTCGGATAGGCGCGAGAGGCGCTTACCCCTTGATCTCCCGCAGGGCCTGGATCAGGCGGTCGATCTCGTCTTCGCTGTTGTAGTAGTGCACCGAGAGGCGCAGCAGGTCGGGGAGCCGGCGCTTCTCGGCGTCGATGCGGGTCGAGTCCGGGGTCGAGTGGGAGCTGTTGATACTCTGGGCGTGGAGGCGCCGGCGGACTTCGGCGGCCTCGATCCCGGGCAGGGCCGTGGTGACGATGCCGCACTTGCGCTGGCCGAGGTCGTAGACCGGCAGGCCGAGCTCCTCGTCCAGGCGCAGGCGCAGGTGGTGGGCCAGCTTGACCACCCGGTCCTCGATCGCCTCGAGGCCCCAGCCCAGGGCGTAGTCGACCGCGACGCCCAGGCCGATGACCGCGGCGTAGTTGAACTCCCAGTTCTCGAAGCGCCGGGCGTCGGGGCGCAGCTCGTAGCGCTCGCGCGCCACCCAGGCCGCCGAATGCAGGTCGGGCATCGGCGGCTCCAGGCGCTCCATCATCGCCCTGCGGACGTAGAGGAAACCGCTGCCGCGCGGCCCGCGCAGGTACTTGCGGCCGGTCACCGACAGCAGGTCGCAGCCCAGCTCCTCCACGTCGAGCGGCAGCTGGCCGGCCGACTGGCAGGCGTCGAGCAGGAAGGGGATGCCGGCCGCCCTGGCGACCCGGCCGATCTCGGGCGCCGGGTTGACCAGGCCGCCGTTGGTCGGGACGTGGGTGACCGCGATCAGCTTGACCCTGTCGTCGATCATGGTCTCCAGGGCCGCGACCGAAAGCTGGCCGCTCTCGTCGCTGGGCACGACCTCGACCACGACGCCGCGGTCCCTGGCCATCTTCAGGTAGGCGATGTAGTTGGCGGCGTATTCGGCCTCGGCGGTCAGGATGCGGTCGCCCGGCTTGAAGTCGAAGGCGTGGAAGGCCTGGTTCCAGGCGACCGTGGCGTTCTCTACCAGGGCCACCTCCTCCCTGGCACAGTTCATCAGCCTGGCGATGGCCGTGTAGGTGTTCGCCACCTTGTCGGCAGCGGCCGCGGCGGCCTCGTAGCCGCCCATCTCGCCCTCCAGGCGCAGGTGGTCGATCTGGGCGTCCAGGACCACCCGCGGCATCAGCGCCGCGCCGGCGTTGTTGAAGTGGGCGACCTTGGCGCAGCTCGGCGTCTCGGCGCGGGCCCGGGCGATATCGATGGCCATCGGTGTCCTTTCCTCGGCTCGGCGCCGCGGACTCTAGGGATCTCGGGGCGCGAAGCCAAGCCGCCGCGCGCGGGCTTGACCGCCGCCGCCGGCCGTGGCCTTTGATCCGTCGGGAGGGCGAGACCATGTCGGAGCGAGATCAAGAGGTCCTGGCGGCGGCGGCGCGCGGCGACGCGGCGGCCTTGGCGACGGCCCTGGAGGCCGGCGGCGACCCCAAGGTCCGGGACCGCTTCGGCGCCCCGGCCCTGGCCCTGGCGGCGGCCCGGGGCGAGCTCGACTGCGTCGAGCGCCTGCTGGAGGCCGGCGCCGAGGTCGGCAAGACCAGCGACGCCGGCAACTCGGCTCTGATGCTGGCCGCCGCGCGGGGCCACGTTGAGGTCATGCGGCGCCTGCTCGCTGCCGGCGCCGACCCCGAGCAGCGCAACAAGTGGGGCCTCGGCGCCGCCGACTGGGCGCAGTGGCCGACGAACGCCGCGGAGGTCGAGGCGCTGCTGCTGGAAAACCGGGCCGGCTAGGTCTTCGGCGAGGCGGAGGTCTGGGTACGGCGGACCTGCCAGACCCGCTGGCGCTCGGCGCGCCAGGCGCGCAGGACCTTGAAGCGGTAGCTGCCGCTAAACTCCGGCGTGGCGGAGTGGTAGCGGCCGATCGCCCGGGTCCAGGAGCGCAGCCGGCGCTGCAGGTCGCTGAGGAAGCTCGCCGCATAGCTGATGTTCCGGACCGGGTCGAAGGCGGCCTCCAGGTCCTCAAAGGCGTCGGGATGGTGCAGCAGGTTGACCTGCATGCAGCCGACGTCGATGGAGACCACGCCCTCGTCCTGAAGGCGCCTGACCTCGCGGATCGCGGCCTCCTTGCTCGGCAGGTAGCGGCCGCCCCGCTCGGAGGTGACGGTCCAGGGCCAGGGCAGGGTCTCGCCGCTGAGGTCGTGCCAGCGGCCGGACTCGACCTTGGCGATGGCGGTCAGCAGGAAGGGCGGCAGGCCGCGGGTCTTCTCGATCTCGTCAGCGTTCTCGGCGCAGAGCAGCCAGGCCTCGTCGCCCTGGTCCACGGTCACGCCGGCCCGGGCGGTGTCGATGGGAAGCGCGGCCAGGGCAAGGGCGAAGAGGCCGCCAAGGCCGCGCCGCAGGACGCCGCAGCGGCGGCAGTCACGGGCCGTCCCGGCCGTCGGTGCCCTCTGGGCCGAAGCGGACCTCTGGCTCGCAACACCGAGGCCCGCTGGAGTCCTTCCGTCTCGCATGCCGTCCTGGCCCTCCGTTCGGATCTGGGTGAATCCTCCGTGAAGGCGACGAATTTTCCGTTAAGTGGAGATACTGAAAGGCGTACTTTTTTAGGGATTTATGGTTAACGGGTCGGCAGAGTCCCGTCGCCCTCGCCCAAGGGCAGCTGCAGGACCACGCTATCGACCCAGCGGCCGAGCTTGAAGCCGACCGAGGCGATGGTCCCGACCTCGCGGAAGCCCAGCGCCTTGTGGAGCCCAATCGAGGGCAGGTTCGCGCTGTCCCCGATGACCGCGATCATCTGGCGGTAGCCGGCCGCCGTGCAGGCCTCTATCAGGGCCGCCAGCAGCAGCCGGCCGAAGCCCCGGCGCTCGAAGCCGGGCCGGAGGTAGACCGAATCCTCGACCGAGAAGCGGTAGGCCGGCCGGGGCCGGTAGGGCCGGGCGTAGGCGAAGCCGGCGATCCCTTCCAGGGTCTCGACGACCAGGAAGGGCAGGCCCAGGCGCCGGGTCTCGGCGAAGCGGCGGCCGATCTCCTCAAGGTTCGGCGGCTCCTCCTCGAAGGAGGCTAGGCCGTGCAGGACGTGGTAGGCGTAGATCTCCCGGACGCCGGCCAGATCGGCCGAGGTGGCGTCGCGCGGCCCGGCGGGCTCCGGCGCCCGGCTCACCGCCGGAGCCTACAGCACGATGATATGAGATCGAACCGACCTCATATCATCGTGCTCTAAACTGTTGAAGTAGAGCGAAATTCAGATTTGAAGTCCATTCGACTTCAAATCATCCCGCTCTAGCGCCGGGCTGCCGGATCGAGGCGGACGGCCCCCAGGGCGGAGACCACCTGGCGCATGCGCTGGCTCAGGACCGGCAGGTGGCTGCCGCGCTCGATCCGGCGCTCGTTCATGTAGAGGGCGCGGTTGATCTCGATCTGCAGGGCGTGGACCCCGGCCTCGGGCCGGCCGTAGTGGTCGGTCACGTAGCCGCCCGAATAGGGCTTGTTGCGGGTCACCACGTAGCCGAAGTCGCCCAGGACCTGCTCCGCCGCCTCCAGGATCGCCGGCGCGCAGGAGCGGCCGTAGCGGTCGCCGAGGACGAAGTCGACCCGCCGGTTGCCGGGATCGCGGTCCATCGGGCCGCCGATCGAGGGCATGGAATGGCAGTCGATGAGGACGCAGTAGCCGAAGCGGGTCCGGGTCTCCTCGATCAGGTCGCGTAGGGCCTGGTGGTAGGGCCAATAATAGCTGCGCAGCCGGAACAGGGCCTCGGCGAAGGTCAGCTTCTGGCGGTAGATGTTGGCGCCGTTGGCCACGGTCCGGGCGATGGTCCCGAGGCCGGCCGCGACCCGGGGCGAGCGGGTGTTGGCGTAGTCCGGCAGCGGGTCGACGAACATCGCCGGGTCGAGCTCGAAGGCCT
Source organism: Kiloniellales bacterium (assembly GCA_030066685.1). Classification (NCBI taxonomy): domain Bacteria; kingdom Pseudomonadati; phylum Pseudomonadota; class Alphaproteobacteria; order Rhodospirillales; species Kiloniellales bacterium. The sequence continues at coordinate 82,461 of JASJBF010000002.1, forward strand.
CCCGGTTGGCGTCGATATAGGCCCGCGGGAAGAGCGCCCGCAGCAGCGGAGCCCCAAGCTGGGGGGCGCCTGAGAAGATCTCGTCGACGAAGCTGTCCTCGGACATCCTGAGCGCCAGCGGGTCAAGCCTGGAGGCGGCCACGAAGGCGGCCGGATAGTCGGCGCCGCTGTGGGGCGAGGCGAAGACCAGGGGCTTGGACTGGGTCTCCGGGGCCAGGATCTCGTAGGCCGGGCCGAGGCTGTCCGTCCTGGTCCGGGCGAGGGCTGCGTGGGCGTCCATCATTGCCTCTAGAGTTAATCGATAGGAGGCGCCCTGTCACCGGGCTTTCTTGGTTAAATCGGCCTGCAAGGCGCATGCCGTTACAAGGGCTTGCAGATGCCCCCTTCCTCTTTCGCCGGCCTGGGGTATAGTCCGGCTTGGGGAGGGCCCCGGACGGCCCAGCGAGACAGGACGAGATGAGCACTTTGGGACCAGGAATGGCACGCATTCTCTTGGCTGAGGACGACGATGTCATGCGTCAGTTCCTGGCCAAGGCGCTGCAGCGCGCGGGCTACGAGGTCGAGGCCTTCGGCAACGGCCTGGACGCCTTCGATGCGGTCAGCCGCAAGTGCTACGATCTGCTGCTGGCCGACGTGGTCATGCCGGGGCTCGACGGGATCGAGCTGGCCCGCCGGGCCGCCAAGGAGCAGCCGGGCCTCAAGGTCATGTTCATCACCGGCTTCGCCGCCGTGGCGCTCAAGGCCAAGGAGCAGACCCCCAAGGGCACCCGCGTCCTCTCCAAACCCTTCCACCTGCGCGACCTGGTCAACCAGGTCGACCGCATGCTGGCCGCCTGAGCGGGCCGGCCCGACAGCCCCTCATCGCCGAGCGGACCGGAGCGCGCCTTTTCCCGCGCCGCGGGACTTGCCAAAGAGGCCGCAGCGGTGCTATTTCCGGCCACCCCTCGCAAGGGTCCCGCCGTCACCGGTTCAAGGGCGCGTAGCTCAGCGGGAGAGCACTACGTTGACATCGTAGGGGTCGCTGGTTCAATCCCAGCCGCGCCCACCATTTCAATCAGTTACTTACCAGCCGCCGCAGGGATCAGCCGGTCGAGCTCTTGAACGCAACTTGAAAGCAAAAGCTCGAAGTAGGCGTCAATCCCGGCTGTGGCGGCTCCCATCCGGTTGGGTTCGACCTTGACCTAGGACAGGCTTCGGCTTGGTGCCGCGTCGTCATGCCTGAGAGGTTGGAACCGCGGGCTGCCGAGCGCCGCCGCCGCGGCCCTGACGCTTGCTTTGACGGCCGAGGGGTCGGCAAAGACCCGGCCTGAAGCGCCCTTCGTCGCGGGGGAAGGGCGTGAGTAATGACAGCGGGGGGAGAGTACAGGCTCTCCCCGCTGTTGGAAACGACGCGTCCGTCAGCTGATCGTGATCTTCCGCGGCTTCGCTTCCTCGGCCTTCGGAAGGGTCAGCGTGAGCACGCCGTCATCGATGTCGGCGGAGATCTTCTCCCGATCGACCTTAGCTGGGAGGCCGAACTTCCGGCTGTAGTGGCCGACGTTGTATTCGGTGTAAACCGGCTGCATCTCCGCGTAGTCGGAGAAGTCGATCCGCCCTTCCACCTTCAGAACGTCGTTCTCGATCTCAATGCTCACGTTGTCTTTGGTGACGCCCGCCATCTCCATCACGACGGTAAGCGCGTTCTCCGTTTCGAAAATGTCCGTGTAGGGCACATAGTACCGTGCCGGAACCGTCATCTCCTCCTTCTCGACCAGTTCCTTCTTTTCTTGGACTTCCAGGGATCTCCTGTCTGTTTCGGTCATCGCTTCTACTCCATGTCACGCCGAGGCTTCCGTTGCGACGTCACCTGACGGTGATGGACTTGGGCTTGTCGCGCTCTGCGCGCGGCAGGAAGAGCGCCAGAACACCGTCGCGGTACTCGGCCTTGACGCGGTCTGCATCGACCTCAACCGGGATCGCGACCGTGCGGTCGAAGGCTCCCGAGATCCGCTCGCGGCGATGGAGGCTTACGCCCTCGCCATAGTCGATGGACTTCCGGCCTGCGATGCGGATCCGGTCACCATGGACCCTGATGTCAACGTCCTCGCGACGAATGCCCGGCAGCTCGGTGAGAATCACGAAGTCGTCGCCCTGACGAAAGACATTCAGCGGCGGATAGCCTCCCCTGCCGCTCGGCCCGCGAGCGAGCCAGTCGCTGGCGCGAAAGGCATCGAGGCTTCGTTGCAGGTTGAACAGCGTCTCGAAGGGATCGGGAAAAAGCCGTGCCATGGCTACACATCCTTTCAGCAAGCAACGTGTAACGGGTCTGGCCGACCAGGGGTCCAGCCAAGTTTGGCACTCTCAAGATGAGAGTGCCAGCCCTCGCTGGCGACTTGGGCAATCTGCCGGGTCTTTTCAAGGTGTCGGACCATCGCAGAATGCCGGTCGTGCCATGGTCCGCTTGAGGCCCCGAGACCGGGCCGATGGTGATCTCTCCAAAGATCTCAGTCAGGAGATGTCCGCGACGGTGACGCTCACGAAGACCTCGCGGCCTTGTCGCCGGACCGTCAGCTCCGCCGGGTTACCGACCCCGATCGCTTCCAGCTCGGCGGCGAACTCTGCAATCGTCCTCACGGGTTTCCCGTTGACGTGCGTGATCACGTCGCCGATGGCCCCGCTCTGTGGATCGATTCCGCGGAGACCGGCGGTCGCGGCGCTGCCGTCTTGAAGGACATCGACGACGATGATGCCGTCGATGCCTGCTCTCGCGGCCGCCTCTTCCGAGGCGGCCGATATGCCGATGCCTGGACGTGGGGCTTTGCCGGTCGCGATGAGTTGGGGCACGATCCGGTTGACGATGTCGACCGGAACAGCGAAGCCGATCCCGGCCGAAGCCCCGGACCCGGAGATGATGGCCGTGTTCACGCCGATCAGCCGTCCGGCGGAATCGAGAAGCGGACCGCCGGAATTGCCCGGGTTGATGGCGGCATCGGTCTGTATGACGCCTCTGATCTCACGTCCGGTTTCGGTGGGCAATCGACGGTCGAGGGCGCTGATGATTCCAGTGGTCAGCGTCCTGCTCAGGCCATAGGGGTTGCCGATCGCGAAGACCGCCTGTCCCGTCTGCAGATCGCCGGACGTGCCCACCGGGATCGGCTGCAGGCTCGAGAAGCGGGAACGCAGCCGCAACACCGCGAGATCGTAGTCCGGCGCCGTACCGACGATCTTGGCCGGGATCGCCTCGCCGCTGTCCAGCTTCACGGCCACCTCCGAGGCGCCGTCCACGACGTGAAAGTTGGTGACCACATGGCCGGCGCCGTCCCAGACGAAGCCGGAGCCGGTTCCCGTCTGACCTTGCGGTCGGCGGGCGAAGGGCTCCAGGAGCCTGACCCGGGAGAAGATGTAAACCACCGAAGGAGACACGCTTTCGAAGAGCTCGATGTTCACCTTCTCGAACTCGGCGAGATCGCCTCTCGGCGTAATCGCCCGAGGCGCATCTGCGACCAGGAAGAGGTCTCGGTAGATGGAAATGCCGACCCATAGACTGAGCAGCATCAAAGCCCAGATAGAAACCAGCCTGACGAAACGCTGCGTCACGAACGCCTCCAGACATCGATATGAAGACGGTCTTGCCGCCTCGCGACAGTATAGTGGACTCCTGCACAAGGGTCGCCAAAAGGACGGCGCCGGCGGTGCCTTGGCTGTTCCCCAGCTATCGGTAGCCGAACTGTTCTGGCAGGAACAGCACCAGGTCCGGCAGGAAGGTGATGGCCAAGAGGGCGGCGATCAGGACGGCGAGGAAGGGCAAGATCTCGCGGATGATGGCCTTGAGCGGGATCCCGGTCGTGGCGTTGATCACGAAGAGCAGGACGCCGTAGGGCGGGGTTATCAGGCCGATCATGGCGTTGACCACCACCACGACGCCGAAGTGCACCAGGTCGATCCCCAGCTCCCGGCAGGTCGGGATGAACAGCGGGACGATGACCAGGAGGATGGTCGTGGCGTCGAGGACGCAGCCGATCACCAGGACGATCAGGTTGACCATCAGCAGGAAGAGGACCGGCGAGAGCTCGACCCCTTTCAGGGCGTCGGCCAGGGCGTTGGGGATGTTCTCGCTGGCGACGATGAAGTTGAAGATCAGCGCGCCGCCGATCACCAGGCCGACCGCGGCGGAGGAGCGGGCGCTGGCCGAGAAGATCTGGTAGAGCGCGCCCAGGGACAGCGCCCGGTAGAACAGGCCGGCCAGGAGCAGGGCGTAGAAGGCGGCCACCGCCGCCGCCTCGGTCGGCGTGGTGACGCCGCCGTAGATCCCGGTCAGCAGGATGACCGGCATCAGCAGCGCCGGGAAGGCGGTCAGGGTCAGCCCGGGCAGGCGCGACAGGGGCACCGGTTCCTCGATCGCCATGCCGCGGCGGGCCGCGATCCTGGCGTTCATGGCCATCAGGACCGCGCCCATCAGCAGTCCGGGAAGGATCCCGCCGAGGAAGAGGTAGCCGATCGAGCTGTCCGAGACCAGGGCGTAGAGCACCATGGGAATGGAGGGCGGGATGATCGGGCCGATGGTCGCCGAGGCGGCGGTGATCGCGGCGGCGTAGCCGGGGCTGTAGCGGCCGTCCTTGGTCATCATCTCGATGATGATCTTGCCGATCCCCGCGGCGTCGGCGATTGCCGAGCCGGACATGCCGGAGAAGATCAGGCTGGCGACCACGTTGACGTGGCCGAGCCCGCCGCGGAACCGGCCGACCAGCGCGACGCAGAAGTTCAGCAGGCGGTCGGAGATCGTGCCCGCGTTCATGATGTTGGCGGCGACGATGAACAGCGGCACGGCCAGCAGGATGAAGCTGGTGAAGAGCCCCTGCAGGGCCTGTTCGGAGGCCAGCCCGAGATCCTGTCCGGTGACCGCGAGGTAGGCGATCGCGGCGACGATCATGGAGAGTGCGATCGGCGCCCCGATCGCGGCCAGACCGAAGAGCAGCGCCAGGCAGGCCAGGAAGGCGAAGCTCACCGGGATCGGTCCGGATCCGCCGGCGCTTCCGCTGCCTCGCCCGAAGACAGACGACCGAGCGCACGCAGTCCGTAGCGGACCAGAACGCCGGCGCTGAAGATCAGGTAGCAGGCGAAGACGTAGTCCAGCCGGACCCCAAGGCTGGAACTGGACTCGATCCTCATGAAGGCGATGAAGTCGAAGGTCGCCGGCAGGGCGGCGGCGAAGGCGACGACGATGACCAGCGCCGAGACGATGGCGAAGACGCGCCGGAGCGGCGGCGCCGCGGCGGCATAGAGGATGTCGAACTTCACGTGGTCCCGGTCATCGAGCAGGAATCCGGCGCACCAGAAGACCAGCCAAAGCCAGGTCAGAAGACAGGCCTCGAGAGTCCAGGTCAGCGGCGCGCCGACGACGTAGCGGAACAGGATCTGCAGGATGAAGGAGACGAACATCGCGGCCAACAATGCCACCGCGACGTTGTCGGCCCGGTCCTTCAGCCAGGCGATGCCGCGCCGCCAGGCGCTGCGCCCCCTCACGGTGCCGCCGGCCCGCTACTTGACGGCGTTGATCCGCTCGAGCAGGCCTTCGGGCCAGTCCTTGGAGAAGTCAGACTCCTGGTACATCTTCTGGGCCCGGGTCCGGAAGGCCTCGACGTCGGGCGTGTAGACCTTGAGGCCCTCGCCCTTGAAGAACTCAACCAGCTGAGCCTCGTTCTCCAGGATGGTCTTGGTGATCTCCGCCGAGGCCGTCCTGGCCGAGTCCATCACCACCGTCTGCTGCTCTGGCGTCAGGCCGTCCCAGACCTTCTTGGAGAAGGCGAGGAAGTTCATGTCGACCAGATGGCTGGTCAGGATGATCTGGTCGGTGACCTCGTAGAACTTGCGGTCCTTGTCGGTCGGAAGCGGGTTGTCCTGGCCGTCGATCGCGCCGGTCTGCAGGCCGGTGTAGACCTCGGTGAAGGCCATGGGCGTCGGGTTGGCGCCCAGCGCCTTGCCCAGGAACTGCCAGGCATCGGTGCCCGGCATGCGCAGCTTCACGCCTTCGAGGTCCTCCGGGGTCATGATCTTCTTGTCGCCGCGGAGGTTGAGCTGGCGGGTGCCGAAGTACATCACCGACAGCAGCTTAACGCCCAGCCTATCCTCGGCCAGCTGGTACATCTCCCGGCCGATGTCGCCGTCGAAGACCTTTCGCTGGTGCTCGGCGTCGCGCATCAGGTAGCCGGCGGTGAAGATCGACCATTCCGGGATCAGCTTGGCCAGCTCCTGAGCCGAGGTGATCGACATCTCGAGGTTGCCGCGGGCGATGGCGACGAGCTCGGTGCCCTGCTTGAACAGCGAGTCGTTGTAGTGCGGCTCGTAGACGGCGAAGTCGCTGACGCCCTCCGCGAAGGTCGTCGCCAGGCCGACCGACCTGAAGTCCGTCTCCGAGGCCGGGGTCGACATGCGCAGGCGGATCTTGTCCTGCGCCGACGCCGGGGTGACCGCCGAGACCGCCATCGCGGCGGCCAGCGCAAAGGCCGAGGCTTTCAGGAACTTCATGCTTCTCCTCCCAGTCTTTCTCGTTTCGCGCAACCTTATCGGAGTTCCCGAAGCCCAACAATTCTCTGGACTCCCGACTCTTTGCCACGATCAATGATCGGATGAAAAAGACTGAAGTGCTGATGCTGAAAGGCATGGGTCTTGGTGGGTGAAGCGCCCGGGTTCGGCCTGTCCGTCGCGCTGGCGACTCCCTTCCGGTCCGACGGGTCGCTCGACCGGGAAGGGCTATTCGACCACGCCCTGTGGTGTCTCGACCAGGGCTGCCAAAGCGTCACCCTGTTCGGCACCACCGGCGAGGGACCCTCGCTCTCGCTCGCCGAGCGCGCCGCGGTGCTGGCCGATTTCGAGGGCGCCGGCGTCTCGGGGCAGAGGCTGGTCGTCGCCGTGATCACCAACGCGGTCGGCGACGCGGTGACGCAGGCCCGGCAAGCCTACGCCCGCGGCGCGCAGCATGTGCTCCTCGCCCCGCCGTTCTACTTCAAGCCGGTGACGGAGGACGGCATCTGCGACTGGTACGTCGCGGTCGCCGACGGCTTGGGCGCAGAGGCCCGCGGCATCCTGCTCTACAACATCCCGTCGCTGACCGGCACCTGCCTCACGGTCGACCTGATCTCGCGGCTGCGATCTGCCCTGGGCTCGGCGATCGCGGGGGTCAAGGATTCCTCCTGCGACTGGAGCTATACCATGCCCCTGCTGCGGGCCCATGGCGACTTGGCGGTTCTGGTCGGCGATGAACGGAGCCTGGCCGCGGCGGTCCGGCTCGGAGCGGCGGGCAGCATTTGCGGCCTCGCCAACATCTTCCCGCAGGCCGTGGCGGGCCTTCTCGAAGGGCAGGACGATCCTTTCGTAGAGGGCGTGGCGGGACTCATCGACGGCCGTCCGGTGGTGCCCGCGATCAAATCGCTCCTGGCGAGCGAGACCGGCAAGGAGGCCTGGAAGACAGTTCGGGCACCGCTCGATCCGCTGCCTGCCGAGGACAGCCAGGCGCTGGTCGAAGGCTTGAAGACCTTGAAGCGGGATCGGCCCATCTGACTGGCCGACAGATGAGAGAGCACATTTGGAAAAGCTCTGCGATCGGGCCCTTGGGATAAGGCGGCCCAACGGGTTCAGTAGAGCTTCCCGGCGCGGCGGCGCTCGGCTCGATGGCTGCGGATTCCGCAAGCTGCCCGCGGCGCCGACTTTGACCCAGATTAAGGGCAGGACGGGAAATCTGGTCTTTTCTGGTTGGCGCATGCTGTCGAGGCCGCGCGATGAGCCTTTCACGTTGCTTGCTGGTGATCCTGATCCTCGCCCTGTCCCAGGGGGCGGCAGCGGCCCGTGGCGGTGAAGCCGGCGAGGGTCTGTGGCACGGCCGCGACGCGCAGGGCGGCCTCCGGATCAAGCTCTACTTCTTCCACTCGGAGACCTGCCCCCACTGTGCGCGGGCCGAACCCTTTATCGACGACCTGGCGAAACGCCATCCCTGGCTCGATTTGGACTCCCGCGAGGTTACCCGCTCGGCCGCGAACCTCGAGCTTTTCGGCCTGCTCGCGGCCAAGACCGGCGAGGCGATCCGGGGCGTGCCCGCCTTCTTCATCTGCGGAGAGATGATCGTCGGTTTCGATAGCGCCGCGGGCATGGGCCGCATCCTCGAAAGACAAGTGGTCGACTGCCATGCGCGCCTGGTCGCGGATGAACCCCTTCCCAGCACCGAGCCACCGCCGGAGGCCCGAGTCGACGTTCCCCTGCTTGGCGCGTTGGATCCGGGGGCGCTCTCGCTCCCGGCCCTCACCCTGGTGCTGGCCGGCCTGGACGCCTTCAACCCCTGCGCCTTTTTCGTGCTGCTGTTCCTGCTCAGCCTTCTGGTCCACGCCCGAAGCCGCGCCCGCATGGCCCTGGTCGGCGGCATCTTCGTCCTCTTCTCGGGCCTGCTCTACTTCGTCTTCATGGCCGCTTGGCTGAACCTCTTCCTGGTGCTCGAGCGGGGCCGTCTCGTGGTCCTGGCCGCGGGACTGGTCGCCGTCGTGCTGGGCCTCATCAACATCAAGGATTTCGTCAGCTTTCGCAAAGGGCTGTCCCTGTCGATCCCGGAGCGGGCCAAGCCGGGCCTCTTTGCCCGGATGCGCGGGCTGGTCTCGGCGGAGAGTCTGCCCGCGCTCCTGACCGGAACCATTGTGCTGGCCGTCGCTGCCAACACCTACGAGCTTCTCTGCACCAGCGGCCTGCCGATGGTCTATACCCGGGTCCTGACCCTGGCCCAGCTGCCGGCCACGACCTACTACCTCTACCTCGCGGCCTACAACGTGATCTACATGATCCCGCTGACGGTGATCGTGGTCGTCTTCACCGTGACCCTCGGGGCGAGGAAGCTGACCGAGGGCCAGGGCCGCGCGCTCAAGCTGCTCTCCGGCCTGATGATGCTGGGCCTCGGTGTCGTCCTCCTGGCCGCGCCCGCGCTGCTCGACAACCTGCTAACCACGATCCTGCTCCTGGCCGCCGCGCTCGCGCTGACCCTGGCTGCCGTTGTCGCCGACCGCGTCTGGCACCGGCGTCACGCCGGCCCCTGACGCATCGGGTCGAGAGCAGCGAGGACGGCGTCGCCGAAGGGATCTTCGGCTCCGGCGAGCGCGTCGATCAGGCGCTCTGCCGCCGCTACGACGGGTGGCGAGAGGGCGCTGCCGAAACCGAAGTTGGCGCCGGCGATGCCGATGACGACCAGGCGCCGCGGCAGGCGCCCAAGGGTCCGGCCGAGCGCGACGGCTTCCGGCAGGCCCAGCCGATGGGTGGAGTGCACGAAGCCCGCGCGCCGAAAGGCCGGGTCGTCGAGGTCGGTGAAGACGGGCAGGCGGCCCGGCGCTTCGCCTCCGGAGATGGCGTCGATGACGATGCAGGCGGGCCGGGCCTCCCAGAGGTCCAGCAAGCCGCTGCCGTCGCCTTCGTGCGTCACCGCCGGCAGGCCGCGTCGTTTGAGAGCGCCGGCGACGTAGGGCCCGACGCCGTCGTCCCGGCGTTCGCTGTGGCCGACGCCGATGATGATCCCGCTGTCAGGCGCGCTCGACATCCAGCTTCAGGAAATGCGTCGCGCAGGAGATGCAGGGATCGTAGTTGCGGATCGCCTGCTCGCAGCGCCACTGCAGGGCCTCGTCGTCGAGGTCGTGGAAGCGCTCGACCGTGCCGACCAGGTCAAGCTCGATCTGGCGCTGGTTCTGCGAGGTCGGCGGCACGATGGTGGCGGCGCGGATGGCGCCGTCCTCGGCGACCTCGTAGCGGTGGTAGCAGATGCCCCGCGGCGCCTCGGTGATGCCGTGGCCGGTCCCGGCGCGTAGCGGGCCCTCGACGAAGCTAGGCGCGGGCGGCGCGTAGGCGCGGGCAAGGCGGGCGGCTTCCCGGAAGGCGTAGATCACCTCGACCTGGCGGGCGAGCAGGCTCTTGAAGGGATTGCGGCAGCCCGGCGCGAGTCCGGCCTTCTCGGCCAGGGCAAGGATGTCGGCGGGCAGGCGGTCCGAATTCAGGTTGAAGCGCGCCAGCGGGCCGACGAGGTAAGGTTCGCCGTCGAGGGTTGCGCCCTGCAGGGCGTTGGAGTGCGGGACCTGGTGCTCTTCGAAGTGCTCGGAGAAAGCCTCGACGCCGATGTCGAGGCCGGCCGAGGAGACGATGCGCCCCTCAGCGATGGGATAGTCGGTCTCGTGGTGCAGGGCGACGAAGAGGTAGTCCATCTCCAGGTCGGGGAAGTCGAAGCCGGAAAAGGCCTCCAGCGCCGCGATGGAGAGCGCCTCGCCACGCTCCAGCTCGGGGATCAGGGCCTGCACCGCCTCGGCCTCGGGGGCGCGGTAGAAGCCGCCGACCCGGGTGTTGACCGGGTGCACGCTGCGACCGCCGATCACTTCCATTAGCCGGTTGCCAGTCTTTTTCGCCGCCAGGCCGTGCTCGACCAGGCTGCGGTTCGATTGGGCGAGCTGGATCGAGTCCTCCAGGCCGAGGAAGTCCGGCGCGTGCAGCAGATGGGTGTGCAGCACGTGGCTCTGGATCCATTCGCCGCAGTAGATCAGCCGGCGCAGGTCGGCGATGGGCCGCGGGATCTGCCAGCCGAGGGCGTCCTCCATGGCCTGGCTCGCGCCCATGATGTAGGCGATGGGGCAGATGCCGCAGATCCGCGAGGTCACGTCCGGGGCGTCCCGGAAGGAGCGGCCGCGCAGCAAGCCCTCGAAGTAGCGCGGCGGCTCGAAGATGCTGAACTCCGAGCTGACGACCTTGTCGCCCTCAAGCCGGACCTTGAAGCGTCCCTCGCCCTCGACCCGGGCGAGGGCTTCGACCTGGATGGTGCGGGTGCTATCGCTCATGACGGCGCCTTTCCTTCGCGAAGGCGGGGGCGCCGGCAGCGAAGCCGCCGAAGAGGTCGCGGATCGTCCGCCGCTCGGTCCCCAGCGCGGCGAGCTCGGCCGCCAGCGCTTCGGTGTTGGCGCCCTCCTTGGGGCCGAAGCAACCGTAGCAGCCGCGTCCGACCTTGGGACAGAGGTTGCCGCAGCCGCCCCGGGTGACCGGCCCCAGGCAGGGGACGCCCTTGGTCACCATGACGCAGGCCGTGCCGGCCAGCTTGCACTCGGCGCACTGGCTGTAGTCCGGGATCGTCGGCTTGCGGCCCTTGAGCAGGGCGGAGATCGCCTCGAGCAGCTGGCGCTTGTCGATCGGGCAGCCCCGCAGCTCGTAGTCGACCTTCACGTGGTCGGCGATCGGCGTCGAGGTCGCCAGCGCATCGATGAACTGCGGGCTCGGGTAGACCGATGCCCTGAGCGCGTCATGGTCGAGGCTGTTGCGCAGCGCCTGGATCCCGCCGGCCGTGGCACAGGCGCCGATCGTGATCAGAAGCTCGCTGTCGCGGCGGATCTCTTGGATGCGCTCAACCTCGTGCGCGGTCGAGACCGAGCCCTCGACCAGGGAGATGTCGTAAGGCCCCGCCCGGGTGGCCCGCGTCGCTTCCAGGAAATAGGCGATGTCCAGGGCCTCGGCGAGGTCGAGCAACTCGTCTTCGCAGTCCAGCAGGGTGAGCTGGCAGCCGTCGCAGCTCGAGAACTTCCATACCGCCAGCTTGGGCTTCATCCTCAGAGCTCCCAGACCGTCATGAGATCGCGGACCGCCGGGTAAGGAAAGACCGGGCCGTCCCGGCAGATCAGGTGCGGCCCCAGCTGGCAGTGTCCGCACCAGCCGATGCCGCACTTCATGTTGCGCTCCATGGACAGGTGGATGTCGCCCTGGGGCACGCCCGCGTCGGCCAGGGCTTGGGCGGCGAAACGCATCATGATTTCCGGCCCGCAGACCATGGCGACCGTCTCGGCCGGATCGCGCAGCAGGCCGGGAATCAGGTCGGTCACGACGCCGACCCGGCCCGTCCAGTCGCCGCCGGCCCGGTCGACCGTCACGCCGACGCGCACGTCCGGCGTGGTCGTCCAGCCGAGCAACTGCTGCGGATAGAGAATCTGGTCGGGCGAGCGCGTCCCGTAGACGATTTCGATGCTCTTGAGCCGCTCCCGGTTGGCAAGCGCCCAGTAGACGATCGGCCGCGTCGGCGCGAGGCCGAGGCCCCCGGCCACGATCATCAGATGCTTGCCCAGCGCGCGTTCGACCGGCCAGGCCTTGCCCAGCGGTCCGCGCAGGCCGAGCCTGTCTCCCTCCGAGAGACCGCAGAGCGCTCCTGAGACGGCGCCCACGGCGCGGATCGTCTGGACCAGGGTATCGGGTGCGGCCGGATCACCTGAGATGCTGATCGCGATCTCGCCAACGCCGTGGGCGTAGAGCATGGTGAACTGCCCGGGGGCGAATCCGAGAGGCCGGCCGTCCAGCGCCGCCATCTCCAAGGTGACGCAGTCTGCCAGCTCGGGCCGCCGGGCGCGGACCTCGAAGGGCCGCGGCAGCATCCCGGCCTCGCCGGGCGCCGCGCTCCGGTCGACGGCGACGTCTGCCTTCATAGGGCGCGGCCCACCTCGGCCGGCGGCGCATAGAGGTCGAGCAGCCGCAGGCGGGTGGTCTGCAGCCGTTCGGCGACGATCGGCAGGAAGCGCTGCATGACCTGATAGCCCATGCTGGGGTCGGCGTCGCACTTGCCGCGCAGGCAGGAAGCGTCGACGCCAGTGGCGCGGACGCTGCCGACGGCGCGCGCGTCGAAGCGCCAGCGATAGGGCGGCAGAATCCAGGAGGCCCCGACCACGTGGCCGGGGTGCAGGGTCTGCACGGTCAGCCGGCCGCGGCCGGGCATGCTGACCTCGAGGGCGACGTCGCCGGCGCGCAGCAGATAGAAGGTGTCCGCCGGCTCTTCGGCCTTGAAGAGGTAGGCGCCGTCGGGGAAATGCGCATTCGTCGCGCAGCCGCCGAGCAGGTCGGTGATTCCAGGGTCGAGACCCGCGAAGAGAGGGTGGGCGGCCAGGATTTCGGCCATCGACTTGATCTTGCTGTCGGACATCAGCTGTCCTTCCCAAGGAGTTCTGCGACCGGCGGCGATGCGTCCGCCAAGGCCGCCGCTTCGGCCGTGATGTCGATGCCCACGGGGCACCAGCCGATGCAGCGCCCGCAGCCGACACAGCCGGAGCTGCCGAATTGATCGTGCCAGTGCGCCAGCTTGTGGGTGATCCACTGCCGATAGCGCGAGGCGGTTTCCTTGCGCACGGCGCCGCCGTGCAGGTAGCTGAAATCCAGGGTGAAGCAGCTGTCCCAGCGGCGCCAGCGCTCCGCCTCGGCGCCGTCGAGGGAGGAGCGGTCCTCGACCGTGCCGCAGAAGCAGGTCGGGCAGACTAGGGTGCAGTTGGCGCAGCTCAGGCAACGCTCGGCCACGGCGACCCAGTGTGGGTGATCGTAGCTGCGTTTCAGCAGCGCTTCGACGCCCCCGGCCATCTCCCGCTGCTGGGCTTCGGCGCAGGCCTGCGAGCCCGCCCGGGCGGCCCGAAGATCGGCCTCGCCGGCCGGCGCTCCGGGCAGGCGTTCGAGGATCTCGCGGCCTCGCGCGCTGCCGGCGGTGACCAGGAAGACGTGCCGCCCCTCCTCGATCAGCTCGTCGAGCACCAGGTCGTAGCCGCGCTCGGCACGGGGCCCCGTGTCCATGGAGGCGCAGAAGCAGGTGGCGGCGGGCCGCATGCAGTTGACCGCGACGAGCAGCAGGGCCTCGCGCCTTTGGCGGAAGCGCGTGTCGACGAAGGGTCCGCCCTCGAAGACCGTGATCAGGGTGTCGAGCGCGGCCAGGTCGCAGGGCCGGACCCCGATGACCGCGGTGGGCGGCGCCTCGACCGGCACCTCCTCTGCGGCCAGGTCCGAGCCCGTCGAATACAGCCGTTCCTGCGCCGGATAGACCACCCGCTTCAGGCCCTGCATGGGCAGGGTGTGGTCGAAGAAGGCATCCCGGGGTCCCTCGACCAGGCGGACCCGGCCGGCCTCGGCGTCCTCGACCCGACCGCGGGGCAGGTCGGCAGCGGCCGTGATCGGGCCCAGCTCGAGCGCGCCGTCGCCTTCCCGCGCGCCCAACACCCGGTAGCCCTGGGCAGCCAGAAGGCCGATCAGGTCGTCCAGTCCTTGCGTCTCCATGACGAGGCTGCGGTTCACCTGTGCCTGTCTCCCGAAACGGTTGATCGGGTGCCGTCTACTCCTTCGCACGGCGGGCGGATTCGCGAATTGAGCGAGATCAATCGAGGCCGGCCCGCCTTCGTCGAATCTGGCACGGCGCCGCGGTGAGGACGAGACGAAGCTTCCTACGTGACCGGAAAGCTTGACCTTCATATGCGTTTCTCTATATATTCGTATTATTGAATATATAGGCAATAGCAGGAGGAAGCCCGGCGGTTTTCGGGTTCCCGGCCTTGCCGCAGGATGAGGGGCCTGATCATGATGCTCAGAGAAGTTGACGCCCGGACGGCCAAGGGCTGGCTCGACCAGGGGCGGGCGGTCCTGATCGACATCCGCGAGAGCGACGAGTACGCCCGCGAGCACATCCTAGGGTCGCAGCTGGTGCCGCTGTCCGGTTTCGATGCCGCGGACTTTCCCCGCGACCACGACAAGATCGCCGTGTTCCACTGCGCGAGCGGCGACCGGACCGGCACGGCGGCGCCGCAGATCCTCGGCCGGGGCTTCAAGGAGGTCTACCAGTTGAAGGACGGCCTCTCCGGATGGAAGCGCGCGGGCCTCCCGACCCACCTCGACCGCAAGGCGCCGATCAGCATCATGCGCCAGGTGCAGATCGTCGCCGGCAGCTTTGTCCTCCTGGGCGTGCTGCTGGGATGGCTGGTCTCGCCCTGGTTCTATGGCCTCAGCGCCTTCGTCGGCGCTGGCCTGGCCTTCGCCGGGATCTCGGGCACCTGCGCCATGGCCAACCTGCTGCGCCTGCTGCCCTACAACCGCCGCGCGCTCGAGACGCCGGCCTGACGGGCTGCCGCTACCCCGCCTCCCGGGTGTTGATCACCTCGAGGAAGGCCGCGCCGTAGCGCTCCAGCTTGGCCTGGCCTATGCCGGTGATGCCGTGCAGCTGCTCCAGGCGGCTGGGGCGCAGGCGGGCCAGCTCGGCCAGGGTCGAATCGTGGAAGATGACGTAGGGCGGTACGCCCTGGCTCTTGGCCAGGGCCAGCCGCAACTGGCGCAGGTCCTGGAACAGGGCCTCCGCCGCCGGGTCCTCGAAGTCGACCGGCCCGCGGGCCTTGGCGGCCGCCGCCGGGCGGGCGCGGCCGCGCAGAGTTACCGGGTCGCGGCGCAGCTCGATGCGGCGCTCGCCGCGCAGCACGGGCCGCGCCTCTGCGGTCAGGCGCAGGCCGCCGTGGCCCTCGACGTCGACGGCCGCCAGGCCCAGGGCGACCAGCTGGCGGAAGATCGAGCGCCATTCCTCGCGGCTGAAGTCGCCGCCGATGCCGTAGGTGCTGAGCGCCTGATGGCGGAACTTGCGGATCCTTTCGGTGTCTCCGCCCAGCAGCACGTCGATCAGGTGTCCGGCGCCGAAGATCTGGCCGGTCCGGTAGATGCAGGACAGCGCCTTCTGCGCCGCCTCGGTGCCGTCGAAGCTGGCCACCGGCTCCAGGCAGGTGTCGCAGTTGCCGCAGGGCGCGGCCAGGGTCTCGCCGAAATAGTCGAGCAGCACCTGGCGCCGGCAGCGGACCGTCTCGCAGTAGCCGAGCAGGGCGTCGAGCTTTTGCCGCTCGACCCGCTTCTGCTCATCGGGCGCGGTCGAGCCCTCGGAGAACTGGCGCAGCTTGACCACGTCCTCCAGGCCGTAGGTCATCCAGGCGTCTGAGGCCAGGCCGTCGCGGCCGGCGCGCCCGGTCTCCTGGTAGTAGGCCTCCAGGCTCTTGGGCAGGTCGAGGTGGGCGACGAAGCGCACGTCCGGCTTGTCGATGCCCATGCCGAAGGCGATGGTGGCGACCATCACCACCGCCTCCTCCTTCAGGAAGCGCTCCTGGTTGGCGGCCCGCACCGCCTTGTCCAGGCCGGCATGGTAGGGCAGGGCGGTGAAGCCCTCGGCGCTCAGCCACTGCGCCGTCTCCTCGACCTTGGCCCGGGAGAGGCAGTAGACGATGCCGGAGTCGCCGCGGTGCTCGGCCTCCAGGAAGGCCTTGAGCTGGCGCCGCGGGCCGGCCTTGGGCTGGACCCGGTAGCGGATGTTCGGCCGGTCGAAGCTGGCCGCGAAGACCCGGCCCCCGGTCAGCTCGAGCTGGGTGAGGATATCGCGGCGGGTCGGCCCGTCGGCAGTGGCGGTCAGGGCCAGGCGCGGGACCTCGGGGAAGCGCTCGCGCAGCAGGGTGAGCTGTCGGTACTCGGGCCGGAAGTCGTGGCCCCACTGCGAGACGCAGTGTGCCTCGTCGATGGCGAAGAGCGCGATCTCGCAGCGGTCCAGCAGGCCCAGGAAGCCGTCGGTCAGCAGCCGCTCGGGTGCGACGTAGATCAGGTCCAGGGCGCCGGCCGCCAGGGCCCGCTCGACCTCGTTCGCCGCGTGATAGCCGAGGCTGGAGTTCAGCGCCGCCGCCTGCACGCCCAGTTGTCGCAGCGCTTCAACCTGATCCTGCATCAGGGCGATCAGAGGTGAGATCACCACCCCGGTGCCGGACCGACAGAGCGCCGGGATCTGGTAGCAGAGCGACTTGCCGCCCCCGGTCGGCATCAGCACCAGGGCATCGCCGCCGGCGACCACGTGCTCGACGACGTCCCCCTGCTGCCCCCGAAAGGCCTCGAAGCCGAACACCTCGCTCAGGACCTCTCGGGGATCGCGACTCATGGCCGCGAGACTAGCGGCTGGAGGCCGGGTTGGCGATAGGCGCCGACCTAGGAAGTGCAGCTCCTCCTGCGAGGGCTTGGCGTTGACCTCCAGTCTCGGTGCTTTGCCGGTCGACGGCCGTTCCGGAGGTCTTCGCCCCACTGGTTCCCTGACCGGTCCGGCAAAGCACCGTATCTGAGGGTGGTTAACTCGCTAGAATGAAGAAAGGTCTCGTGCGCGTGCGGACCCTAGGGTGCATCCTTCGACACGAGACATTGGGCCGTTGCAGTCGTGTCGTCACCGACCCGCAACTGCCAAACGCCGCTGTTGTCCGGGGAAACCACAGCGAATGACCCTTTGCCAGTCGCAGAGACGACGCCCGCAAGCCAACAAATGCCGTAGTCGGCCCTGACTTTCAGAGACATCGTTTGATTGGGGCCGGCGTCTCGCCCTTGAAGCAGAAGACCGCCAGCCGGCCACTTCATGGGCGATCGTGATTCTGCTGTTGCGGTTGCAGCCAGGCCGCAGAACGCGATCAGTGTCAGTGCGCATTTCAAAACGTGCATGAAAACCTCTCGTTCTGGTTGCTCTTAGCCGCTTATACATAACAGCATAAGCCATTACGCATAATAGGTAACATCCATGAGGCAGGGCCGCCGCGAGAGGTGAGGCACGATGCGCCGGCCCCTTTCGCTGCCATTTTCCCGGTCATGGAAGTCCATCTAGGCAGGTAAGCGAGGCCGCGGTGGCGGGGGCCGCAAAGGCCGTAACAAGATGCATGTCATGCTGCGGCAAGTCCATCATTGGGGGTCGATTGCCGCTCGGAACTGATCGAGAGCATCCACTACGGCAGTTCACTCGCCGGCTGGGCCAGCCTCAATGTCTTCTTGCCGAATGCGAAGCGGTTGGAGAAGCGCAGATGACGCGAGCACGCCACATCCCGCTGCGCCTTAGCTCCGGAACGAATCCGCGCGAGTGCGGCGGGGCGTAAACCTAGTCGGCAGCCGCGGCGCTGCGAAAACGACGGCGGCCGTCCGGCCGGGTCACGACAAAGAACGCGAGGCCGAGCACTAGGATCGATAGGGCATGTCGCATAACCAAAGCCTCCTATTTCTCTTACGCAGCTCGAGTGGTCCCGGTTCACGGGCCGACCGCCGGCGCCTCGGGGCGCCTCGATCATGGCGAATCCGGCAGAAATCTGCGGCGATTCGGCGCTCCGCGCTTCGCTTTGGGGCCGGCCTTCTCTAAACTTGTCGCCCAGGGCGTGTCGGCGGCACGCGGCCCTCGTGTAAAGGAGTGAAGTAAAGGAAGAAGATATGCGTGTCGCGTTAGCGGTTCTTGGGATCTTGGCTTGGACGGCCGGTGTCGTAACGACCGGGATTTGGCCGATAGGGGCCCGGGCGGCGGAGGTGCCTGAGGTCATCAACGGCTTCAAGGAAATCAAGGTGAGCTTCTCGCAGCGGGCCGAGGAGTGCGCCATCACCGACAAGGAGATGTACGTCAAGCACCTCTACAACCGGCTCGGCGAGATGGGCATCAAGGAGGATGCCAACTCCATCGTCGAGGCCCGGATCAACGTCGCCGGTGCGCCCTCCGGGCTCTCGACCTGCATGCTCCATACCCTGCTGCGCTTCGATACGGTGCTCGGCTCGCGGAACATCGCCACCACAAACCCGGCGGTGCGCCGGGCCGTCGACCGGCTCGGCGTCTTTCCGATCACCCTGTGGTCGGGCGGCGCCATGGCCAACAAGCAGTACCGCCTGCCCGCGAGTGGGAACACGACCGACCGCGCGGCCAAGAGCGTCCTCGAGCTGATCGACTTCATCCTGGAGCGCTTCAAGGGCGAGCGCCAGCGCTAGATCAAACTGCGCTCAGTTGGACTCAATTGAGCGCAGATAATTTGATCTATTTCATATAGATAGAGCAGCTCATCTGCGTTCGAATGAACGCAGGCTGCTCGCTTCGTCGGCGCCCCGGCCTCGCGGCACGCGCGGGGTCGGCTGGCCTTCGGTAGCCTGAGCCGCTAAGCTCCGCCCGACGGCGGGGTGTCGTGGCATCCCGGTCCCACGAGCCCGAGCGGGAGGAGCGGAATGCCACCGCAGATCCTGGTCTGCCTGCCGGAGCGCCTGCATCCGGTCAGCCAGCGCCTGCTGGAAGCCTGGCTGAAGGGCGAGATGGAGACTGCGGCCTTCCTGCGCTGGTTCCACATGCCGAACTCCTCCTACCTGGAGGTCGCCCAGTGCCTGCTGCGGGCGATGCAGGGCGGGGCCTGAGCCCGGCGCCCCGCTAGAGGGCCTTGCGGATCCGGTCGTAGCCGGCCTTGATCTCGTCGGCGAGCAGCGAGACGGCCTGGGACAGGCCCTCCGTGGTCTCGTCGAGACGGGCCTTGGCCTCGAAGTCGGTCCACTTCTTCTCCAGCTCCTCCCACTCGGACTTGGCCTCCATGCTGCCCAGGTGGATCTTGAGGGCCAGCTCGTCGCGCAGCTGCTTCATCTGCTCCACGGCCTTGGCGGCCTCCTGGTTGATATCGGTCATGTCTCGGGGTCTCTCCTCTGAAAGTGCCTGTGTCGGCGCCGCCCTTTACACCTTGGGGCTGCAGCCGCCGCTTCAAGGCCGGCGATCGGACATTCCTCCGGCTGCCCTGGCAGCGATACGAAAGTGTCGCGCCGGCCGAGGTTCTCGCAACGACTTGGCGTTTTCTTGGCCCGGCCGCCGCGATCATTGACAAGCCTCGCTTCGGCGGCCATGTCAAAGCTTGGAACGCAATCGCACGTGCCTCTGGCAAGGCCCGCGGAACGGCCGGGCCCAAGCAACGGCGGGAGCGTCTCTTTTGTTGGGCGCCGGATCGCCCGGCTGGCTGACGGGGAGAATGCCCATGCCGACATTCAGTATCTGCGCCGCCTGACGGCGGGCCCGGCCCCGGGGCGACCAGGGGATCCCGAACGACCGAACGTGAACGAAGAACGGCGGGCCTCGGCGTGGCCCGGCACGGAGGATGCGATGCGAGACACTACGGCAGGCCTGCGGGCTGTAGAGGCGCTGCGGGCCGAGACCGCCGCGATCGAGATCACCCCGGTCGAGGAGGACCGCAAGGACTTCTTCATCGTCCGCGACGGCGAGCGCTTCGCCGGCACCCACCTGATCGTCGACCTCTGGCAGGCCGAGCGCCTCGACGACCTGGCCTTCGTCCGCGAGACCCTGGTCGCCTGCGTCGAGGCGGCCGGCGCGACCCTGCTGAACATCGACCTGCACCACTTTACCCCCAACGGCGGCGTCTCGGGCGTGGCCGTCCTGGCGGAGTCCCACATCTCGATCCACACCTGGCCGGAATGCGGTTACGCCGCCCTCGACGTCTTCATGTGCGGCGACGCCCGGCCGGAGGCCAGCGTCCCGGTGCTGCGCGAGGCTTTCGCGCCGCAGAGGCTCGCTGTGCAGGAGCTGCGCCGGGGGCGGGAGGTGCCGCGATGACCCGGCGCATCGAGGAGATCCTCCACCCCGGCATGGCCGCCGCCTTTGAGGCCGAGGAGGTCCTCCACGAGGGACGGAGCGGCGCGCAGAGCCTCTGCCTGATCCGCAATCGGATCTTCGGGCGCATGCTCTTCCTGGACGAGGTCACCCAGGTCACCGAGGCCGACGAGTTCATCTACCACGAGATGCTCGCCCACCTGCCGATCCTCGCCCACGGCGCCGCCCAGCGGGTGCTTATCATCGGCGGCGGCGACGGCGGCATGGCCGAGGAGGTCCTGAAGCACCGCTCGGTCGAGCGGGTGACCATGGTCGAGATCGACCCCTCGGTGGTCGAGTTCTCGCGCCGTCACCTGGCATCGATCTCCAAGGGCGCCTTCGACGACCCGCGCCTGGAGCTGGCCTTCGCCGACGGCGCGCGCTTCGCCGCCGAGACGGAGCAGCGCTTCGACGTCGCGATCATCGACTCCACCGATCCCATCGGCCCGGGCGAGGCCCTCTTCACCGAGGCCTTCTACCGGGACTGCCGGCGGCTCCTGGCGCCGAGCGGGATCCTGGTCACCCAGAACGGCGTGCCCTTCCTCCAGGCAGAGGAGCTGCGCCAGACCATGGCGATCTTCCGCCGGATCTTCGCCGCGCCGGCCTGCTACCGGGCGGCGGTGCCGAGCTACGTCGGCGGCGACATGGCCTTCGGCTGGGGCAGCGACGACGCGGCGCACCTGGAAATCTCGGTCGAGACCCTGGCCGTCCGCTACGCCGAGGCCGGGCTTGAGACCCGCTACTACACGCCGGAACTGCACAAGGCCGCCTTCGTGCTGCCGGCCTTCATGCGCGACCTAGTCGAGGCCGGCTGAGCCACGCTGCAGGTCGAGCGCCGGCCCGGAAATGCTGCGCCCGCCGATTTACTTCGCAGGTGCAGCATTTTTCTCTTGATTCTGAATCCAGCCGCTTTATAACCCTGCCTCCCGGGCCGCTTGGGGTCCGGTCGGAAGGATACTTCGGGGCAACCCGGATAAAGGCGTGAAGCCTACATAGCGCCGCCCGCAAGGGTCCGTCCAAGCAAGCGCCGATGACCCCGCGAGGGGGCCTCATCCGAATGGTGGGGCGAAGTCGGACTGCATGTCTGCGGTCCTGCAAGGGATAGGTCCTGGCCGACGGTGGGGGCCGAAAGGGCAGGTGGAACCGCCGCCGCAAGCCAAGACATCGTCCGCCGATCGTCAAGGCGTGGTGCCGCCGGTACGAGGGTTGTTGCCTGAGTGCTGCGGTGCAGGTGACCGGGGAGACATCCTCGGGCAGCCCGTGGGACGCCCCTAACAAGGGACCCGTAGACGGTGAGTTCTATTCCTGGCCCAAGAGGTCGGGAGGAACCGCTGGGGCTCGTCGTCGTAGGTTGCGTAAGCAGCTCATAGCGAGCAGCGGGCTTATAACCCGAAGGGAAGGTGCGATTCCTTCGCTTGCCACCTCGCCAAGGTGGAAACGCAAAAGCCCCCAGCGGTGCGGGCACGGAAAGATGCCTAATCCCGGCCATCTCAGGATGAAGTCGGGGGTTAGGAGTCTATCTGAGCAATGCTCACGGTCTGCATCGTTCAGGGAAGACCGAGGGTTAGGAGCGCGGGCGCCGGCGATGCTGGGTGCATCGTCAAGCTTGCGCGACGACACCCTCGGTCTTCCCTGAACGACCCGCAGGGCCCTGTTCTCAAGACCTTGGGACGTCGTCGGCTACCGCTTGCGATGCGTCCAGCATCGCGGCGCGCCACCCTCCTAGACCAAGGCCTTGAGAACAGGGTGCAGGCCATGAGCATTGCTCAGATAGACTCCTAAGAGGCCGCAAGCCGAATGGCCTTGCTGTAGGACCGGGCGAACTGGGTCGGCCAACCCAAACCGTTCGGAAAGCAGCGAGACGGCTCGCACGACGGGTGAGACGCCGCACCCCAAAAAAGGCGGCATTGGGCTGATACCCGGGGAAACCCGGGTGGATGAAGGGCTAACCGGAGGCGCCACCTTCGGGTAGGGTCCAGAAGGCAGCCCGCGGAGGCCCGTAGTCTCAGGGTTTCCCGATTTCCTTTCCGGACGACCGCGAGGCTCTGGGGCATTATCCGATCAAATGGAATCGCCACGCGATCCATCTGGCCGGATGTAACGCCGTATTTCCAACGTATTAGCGCACTATTCCCGGCCAGACGCGAACGCGTCTGATCGGGAAGTGCGCTAGTCGAAGCGCTTGACCAGGGGGCTTTCCGCGGCAGGCCAGACGCCCTTGTCGACTGCCTTGCTGCCCTCGAAGACGACGTAGCCGTAGCGGCGGTAGTGGGGCAGGGGCCGCAGCAGCAGCGCGAGGCTCTCGGCGTCCTTCGCCGATACGATCAGAGCGGTCACGCCGTCGTCGCGGCGCCGGGTCCAGGCGCGGGCGCTGCCCCGGCCGTCGAGGGCTTCGGGCATGGGCGCGACCTTGTGCGCTTCGAGGGCGTCGGGCAGCTCGGCGTCGAGGCCGACGATCAGCAGCGGCCCGGTGGCGGGCGCGGCGGGCTCGACCCCGGACGGGGTCGCCGCCACGCCCCGTACCAGCCGCCCGGCCAGGTCCTCGGCGGCTTGGCGGGCCACCGCATCCGCGCCGGTGGCCAGGACGACGCGGGCCTCGGGGTTCAGAGTGACATCGCGCAGGATCGGGGTCGCCTCGCCGGGCGCCAGGCGCCGGAAGAGGTCGTAGTCGGGGTCGATGCTCAAGGCCTTGGGCGGAGCCGGCAGGATCTCGCTGACCTCGGTCCGCGCGCCCTCCAGCTCGACCTGCAAGGTCCGGCTTCCGGCTGCGGTCTTGATCCGGACCGGCACCGCGAGGCGATAGGGAGAGCCAGTCTGCGACAGGTCGAAGCGCAGCCGATGGCCTCCGGCCGCCTCGGACACCGCGACTTCGCCCAGCTTTAGCTCCGGGGCGCCGGGGCGGGTCAGCCATTGCTCGAAGAACCAGGCGAGCCCGCGGTCGGCGGCGTTCTCGAAGGCCGTCTGGAGATCGGCCCAGCTTCCGCGGCGGAACTTCCGGGCCTGCCAGAAGCCCTTGATGCCTTCAGCGAAGACCTCCGATGTCAGCTCTTGCTCCAGCATGTGAAAGAAGAAGGCGGTCTTGTTGTAGCCGATGACCTGCTGGGCATCGTGGGTCTTGGAGACGAAGCTGATGACCGGACGGTCTCGCCCGGCCGGCAGGGCGGCGTAGTCGCGCAGCCAGCCCAGGCGCATCTCGCGCGCCGCCGACGGCCCGCTCTCGGCGGTCAGGGCGTAGTCGGCCATGAAGGTGGTCAGGCCCTCGGCCCAGTTGCCGCCGGCGTAGTCGATCTCGATCGCGTTGCCCCACCAGTTGTGGGCGACCTCGTGAGCGAGCGAGCGACCCTGCATGAAGGGCAGGTGCAGGATCTTGTCGGAAACGTAGGTCAGGCCCGGAAAGCCCAGGCCGACCGGCAAGGGGCCAGCGACGATGTGGAAGGCATCGTAGGGGTAGGGGCCGATGCGCTCTTCGAAGATATCCAGGTAGCGCGCCGTGCTGTCCAGGTAGCGCGGCGCCAGGGTCTCGGCCGCGGCCGGGAAGTAGGTCCGCAGCAGTGTCTTTCCACGGCGCCGCTCGGCGACCTGGAACCGGCCGGCGAAGGCCGCGGGCGCCGCGACCCCCGGCTGGCCCGCGACGACCACGCTGTGGCGGCCGTTCTCGCTTTTCTCCTCGATCAGGCGGCCGGTCGCGATCGCCCGGTAGGGCTCCGGCGTCGAGATCGTAAGACGATAGCTCGTGCTCTCGTCCTCGGTCTCCGGCATCCAGCCCAGACGTTCGGGCAGGAAGGCCCCGCGCGGATCGAGGAAGGCGCCGCCGCTGTCGTCGATAATCGGGCCCCGGTAGCGGACCAGCACCTCGCTGGACTCCTCGTCGGGAAGGCGAATGACCAGCGGCCGTTCCTCCCCGTCGAACTGCTCCGCCTCGCCGTCGACCAGAAGCGCCTCGATCTTCAGGGAGGGATAGAGGTAAAGCGCCAGCTCCTCGCGGCCCGTGACGGTGATGCGGTCGCTGCCCTCGAGCAGGCCCCGGGCCGGATCGAGATCGAGTCGGACGTCGTGCTCGATCTTGGAGACCAGCTCGTGGCTGTCGGCCCAGGCCGGGAGGGCCAGCATCAGGGTAAGGACGAAGGCCAGGCGCGGACTCATTCGAAGGCCGTCGGGAACCTGGCGATCACGTCGAGCGTCTCCTCGCCGCGCTGAACCCGCAGCGGCAGCCAGGTGCCGGGGGCCTGTCGCTGGACGATCTCGATCAGCTGGCTGTGGCGCTCCAGTTCCTGGCCGGCGGCTTCGCGCACCAGGTCGCCGGCCTGGAGCTCGGCTGCCGCGGCAACGCTGCCCTCGGCAACGTCGCGGATCCGCACGCCCTCCTCGGCGGTCTCGATGATCACGCCCAGGCGCGGGCGTGGCCGCTGTTCGCCGGGCTTGCGTTCGATCACGAAGACGGCGTCGGCCAGCCCCGGGTCCAGGGATTCGCAAGCGGCTTCGGGCGTCACCGGTAGCAGGACTGCGACGTTGTCAATTCCGAGATCGGCCAGCTGGTGCGGGATGCCGAAGCGGTTCTCCAGATGGCCGCTGCCGACGATGCCGACCGCCAGCGGCGCCCCCGGCCGGTCGCGCGCGGCCGCAAGCGCCTCCGCCATGGCCCGGTCCCAGGTCAGCTGCGCCTCGACGAAGCGCTCAAAGGCGGGCAGGGCCATCACCTCCTCGAGGGTCATCTTCTCGCCCTCGCCGCCGTGCTCACCCTCCTTCGGCTTGGCCGGGCTGTGCTGCAGGTAGACCTTGCCGAGGCTCAGCCTGTAGGCCTCGCTGGCCGGTTTCGGATCACCGAGGCCTTCGCGCTCCGCCACCGGGACCGCGGCCCAGCCCTCCTGGCCGACTTTGGAGACCAGCTTGCGCTCGACGTTGAGCGCGACCATCGGCAGCCGGTAGAGCCGGGCGAAGTCGAAGAGCGGCAGGTAGAGCCCCGGCTCCATGCCCCAGACCTCGGACCAGCGGACCTCCTTCAGGAAGGTCTCTCCGCTCCAGGCACCTTCGGCCCAGGTGTCGAGCGCCGGTTGGACGCTGCGCGGGAAGGACTCGAAGCCGACGACAAGCTCGTCGGTCTTGGCGTGGAGGGCGGCCAGGACGGAGAGCTGCCAGCGGTGATGGTCGGCCTGGTCGTGGCTCTCGCCCAGAAGCACGATATCGGCCTGCGCCGTGGTTGCGACGACGTCCCGGTGCGAGAGCTGCCGGCCGTTCGCGGGATCCATCCAGGTCCCGGCAGCCGGACAGGTGCGCGGCGGCGGATCCCGTTGCTCCGCCAGCGACGGCTGTGGCGGCAGGGCGGCGGCCGCGGAAAGGGCGATGGCCGCCAGGCAGCCGGCGAAGCCCGAGGTGGTGTGCTTTTGAGATGACATGTCGGTCGGTTTCTGCTCTCGAAAAATACGGCGGCCCCGGGCTCCGGGATCACCGGTCGTGGCCCGTCGGACGGCGCCGGCGAGCCTTTGGGGGTTTGCGCTACAGCTCCGCCGGATCGATGACTCCGTGTTTGATCCTCCGCCGGTTCCAGGTGTAGGCGACATTGACCCGGTCGTTCCGGTCCAGGATCACCGCAGGATAGGAGAATTCGCCGGGTTCGTCCTCCAGCACCATCACGTCTTTCCAGTCCCGGCCGTCGCGGGACACTGCGATGTTGAGCGGGCTGCGATCGCGGGTGCTGCGGTTGTAGACCAGCAGGGCCCTGCCGTCCCGTAACATTACTGCGTCGATGCCGCTGTCCGGATTGGGCAGGTTCGTCGCCGCCATCGGGCTCCAGCTCCGGCCGCCGTCCTCCGACCAGCACTCGGTGACGACGCCCTGGCGGGAGCGGTTCAGGATCTGCAGCCGGCCGCCGCCGTAGTCCAGGATCGCCGGCTGGATCGCCGTGAACTCCTCGCGGCGGTTCAGGGGACCGATCAGGTCCCAGGTCGCGCCGCGGTCGCTCGAGCGCTCGAGGTGGACCCGCCAGCCGGCGTGCTCGCTGCTCGAGGGGCTGAGCCAGCTGCCGTCGGCCAGCTCGATCGGCTTGTTCTTGATCGGCCCCAGGATCCCCTCGGGCAGGCGCCGGGGACTCGACCAGGTGGCGCCGCCGTCCTCCGAGGCCATGACCTCGCCCCACCAGCGGCTCGGGCTGCGCCCGACCTTGAAGAACAGCAGCAGCGGACCTTCCGCGGGCTGGAACAGGACCGGGTTCCAGCAGGGGTAGCGGCGCCACCGGCCCAAACGACCATCCGGAATCCCGTTCGCGACCTCGACCGGCCGTGACCAGGCGCCGGCCTCCTGCTGGGCGACCCAGATCCCGACGTCGCGATGCTTCTCCCGGGTCCCGGCGAACCAGGCGGCGATCAGGCCCCGCTCCGTCGCCGCCAGGGTCGCGGCGTGCGCCGAGGGGAAGGGCGCTTCCTCGTATATGAAGCCGGACTTCTTCATCGCGCGCCGATCGCCGCCGCCACCGGCGAAGGCAGCTGGGTCGCGCCCAGGCAGGCCTCGCCCTCGCGAAGGGCTATCACCGGGTTGGCGTAGTGGTTCGGGGTCAGCACGGCCTCGACCAGGCGGACCGGCAGCGCTTCGGCGATGCTCTTGGCGACCGCATCGCCCAGCCTGGGGTCGACCTCGACCTCGGGGCCGCCGTCGACGTTGATCCGCGGCTGCCGGACCGCGGCTTCCAGCGGCAGGCCGCAATCGATCAGGAAGGAGGCGACCTGGAACACGGCCGGCAGGATGCGCCGGCCGCCGGAGCCGCCCAGGGCGAACCAGGGACGCCCGTCGCGGGTCGCGACCAGCGGACACATGTTGCACAGGGGCCGCTTGCCGGGCGCGATGGAGTTGGGTCGTCCCGGACGGGGATCGAACCACATGATCCCGTTGTTCAGCAGCACGCCGGTGCCGGGCGAAACCACCTTGGCGCCGAAGGGCGAGAGCAGGGTGTTGGTCAGGGCGACCAGGTTGCCCCGGGCGTCGGCGACCGAGACCTGGGTCGTGCAGCCCTGGCCGGCCTGGTCCCCGTCGTGGCCGATCTCCGCCAGGCGCCGCCGGTAGGCCTCGGTAAGCGCCCGGGCGTAGGCGGCGAAGGCCTCGGGCCCGGGCGCGCCCTCGGCGACCGGGCCGAGCGCGTCCAGGGCGTCGGCGAAGCTCGGTCCGGCGGTCAGGCCCGGCGGCAGGTGGATCCTTACGTCACCCCGATCGACCGCCAGGGGCTCGACCACCCGGGCCTCGTAGCCGGCCAAGTCCTCGGCCGAGAGAACGCCGCCCAGGGCAGCGACGTCGGCGACCAGGGTCTCCGCGACGGCGCCGCGATAGAAATCCTCGGGGCCGGCCTCGGCCAGGCGGCGCAGGGTCGCGGCCAGTCGGCCGAGGTCCAGCTTCAGCTTGCCGATCTCGGTCGCGACCGGCGGCAGGCCGTCGGGCAGATAGACCGCGGCGGCGGCTTCGTTCTCGCGCAGGGCGGCGGCGTCGCGGGCGACCAAGAGGGTGGTCCACCAGTCGACGATATGGCCTTGCTCGGCGAGCTCGACCGCCGGTGCCAGGACCTCGGCCCAGGGCAGGCTGCCGAAGCGGGCCAGGGCGAGGCCGAGGCCGGCGACGCTGCCCGGCACGCCGAGCGAAAGGGGGCCGCGGACGTTCCGCGCGCCCTCGACGCCGGGCCAGCCGAAGAGGTCGCCGTCCGCGCCGGCCTCGCTGCCGAGGGGGTAGGTGGCCGGATCGAGGTTCAGCGGCGCGACCGTGCCGAAATCGACCACCCGGACGGCCTCGTCCTCGGCGCCGTAGACGACCATGTAGCCGCAGCCGCCCAGGCCGCTCATCCAGGGCTCGGCGACCGCCAGGGCGCAGGCGGTGGCCACGGCGGCGTCGACCGCGTTGCCGCCGGCCGTCAGGACCTCGGCGCCGGCCTGCGCCGCGCGCCAGTTCTGCGCTGCCACCACGCCCTTGGCGGCGCGGATCACGGGCTTGGATATCTGCCAGTTCTCGATCGGCATGGCGGTCGTTCGGCCCTCCAGGCGGTCTCGCTTAACCGATAATTGTCCAAGCCTTACCAAGAGCTAGACGGTCGGACCAAGGCAAATCCGGACCCTTGAACATGACCAGGATCGGCGAAGCCGCCGAGCGGGCGGGCACCAACGCGTTCTCGAGACCGGGCAGGCCCCGGAGAAACTCGATGTCGGGCGCTGCACGCTCTGGCCCCGCGCGCGCCGCAACAAGGGCCTGACCACTCAGATCGCCGAGATCTTCAGCCTTTCGCGCGGCCGTGGCAAGCTCACGCCCGAGGAGTACTACTTCTTCGGGTTCTGCGACGACAACCGCTTCGCCAGCGAGGAAAAGGGCCGCTTCATCGGACGCAAAGGGACCACGCAGCTCCACCACAAGCACCTTTCTTCTCTTCTTGTTTTCACGGCACTGTCCACGACAGGCTGCCGGCCGCCGGCGGTCCCCGAAATGGGGCCGCCGCGATCTTGACCCACGTCAAGGCGGGGCGCGGGCGGTGCCGCTAGTGTCCTTGCGAGGCTTGGGCAGCTCCCCTGCGCTGCTTTCGAGCCTTCGGTTTGCCGGACAAGGGATGCTGGAACCCCATGGACGAGGAACGCGCTTCGACCGCCTCCGAAACCCTTCTCCAGTCTTCATCGACGAAGGCGCGGAGGCGGCGCTCCGGCAAGAGTGGTGAGCGACGCGCCGTGTCCAGGGCGCCGGCCGGGGAGGGGGTACGCCCGGCCGAGCTCCCGCAGCCCTGTCCGGCAGCCGTACTGCCGCGCGACGGCGCGGAGCCGGCGCCCGGCTTCGAACCCCACGAGCACAAGTACGACAGCCTCGACCGGGCCCTGGCCGCCAACCTCGCGCGGCTGACCGCCGGCGTTTCGCCGAGCGTCCTCTGGCTCGCCTATCTGGACTGGCTGACCCATATCGGCCTGTCGCCCAGCAAGGGCGCGCAGCTCGTCGAGAAGGCCGTCCGCAAGAACCTCCGGCTGGCCCTGCACGCCCAGCAGGCCATGGCGGATCCGGAGACGCCGCCCTGTATCGAGCCCCTGCCGCAGGACAAGCGCTTCGACGGCGAAGCCTGGCGGCAGTGGCCCTACAACCTGCTCTATCAGAGCTTTCTGCTGACCCAGCAGTGGTGGCATGTCGCGACCAGCGAGTTGACCGGCATGGACCGGCGCAACGAGCGGATCGTGAACTTCGTGACCCGGCAACTGCTCGACATGGTCTCGCCTTCAAACCTGCCCTGGCTCAACCCCGAGGTCCGGGAGACGACCTTGCGTGAGGGCGGCGCCAACCTGCTGCACGGTGCCGAGAACTTCATCGACGACTGGGAGCGCGCCGTCGCCGGCAAGCGGCCGGCCGGGGCCGAGCGCTTTCGGGTCGGGCGCGATGTCGCGGTCACCCCGGGCAAGGTGATCCTGCGCAACCGCCTGATCGAGCTGATCCAATACGCGCCGGCGACCGAGACCGTCCACGCCGAGCCGGTGCTGGTCGTGCCGGCCTGGATCATGAAGTACTACATCCTCGATCTCTCGCCGCAGAACTCGCTGGTCAAGTATCTGGTCGAGCGCGGCCACACGGTCTTCATGATCTCCTGGCGCAACCCGACCTCCGAGGACCGGGACCTCAGGCTCGACGACTACCGGCGCCTGGGCATCCTGGCGGCCTTGGACGCCATCGACGCCGTGGTGCCGGAGCGCGACGTGCACGGCGTGGGCTATTGCCTCGGCGGCACCCTGCTGGCGATGGCCGCGGCCGCCCTGGCGCGCAACAGCGATCCGCGCTTCGCCAGCCTCTCGCTCCTGGCCTCGCAGATCGACTTCCGCCACAGCGGCGAGCTGATGCTCTTCATCAACGACAGTCAGGTCGACTACCTGGAGAGCCTGATGTGGGACCAGGGCTACCTGGACACCCACCAGATGGCGGGCGCGTTCCAGCAGCTGCGCTCCAACGACCTGATCTGGTCGCGCCTGGTGCAGGACTACCTGCTCGGCAAGCGGCGCGGGATGTCGGACCTCATGGCCTGGAACACCGATCTGACCCGCATGCCCTACGCCATGCACTCTGAGTACCTGCGCCGTTTCTTCCTGAACAACGACCTCGCCGGCGGCCGCTACGAGGTCGACGGCCGGCCGGTCGCGATCAGCGACATCCGGGCGCCGATCTTCGCCGTCGGGACCACCAAGGACCACGTCGCGCCCTGGCGCTCGGCCTACAAGATCAACCTGCTTGCGGATAGCGAGACCACCTTCCTGCTGACCACCGGCGGGCACAACGCCGGCGTGGTCAGCGAGCCGGACCATCGCAACCGCTCCTACCAGGTCGCGACCAAGAAGGAGACCGACTACTACGTCGATCCCGAGACCTGGCTCGCGCGGACGCCGCGCAAGGACGGCAGCTGGTGGCCGGAGTGGCAGGCCTGGCTCGCGGCCCGCTCCAACGGGCAGATCCCGGCCCCCAGTCTGGGCGCCGCCGAGGCCGGCTATCCGCCGCTGATGGACGCGCCCGGCAGCTACGTGCTGCAGCCCTGAGGCGAAGAGCCATCGATCACATTGGGGAGAGAAGCCGATGACGCCACCGGCCGAAACGCGGGATGACCTCGTGCGGGAGGCGGTCGGCGTCTTCCACGACGCCCGGGCCCTGGAAGCGGCGGTCGACAGCCTGATGAGCCATGGCTTCGACCGGGCCGAGATCAGCCTCCTGGCCGGCGAGCACGCGGTCGAGGCCAAGCTGGGCGCGCACTACCGGCGGGTCCAGGACCTGGAGGACGATCCGCAGGCGCCGCGTCGGGCTTTCGTCTCGACCGAGGCCATCGGCGACGCCCAGGGCGCCCTGATCGGCGGTCTGATCTACCTGGGCGGAGCGGCGACGGCAGGGGCCCTGGTCGCCACCGGCGGCTCGCTGATCGGCGCGGCGGTCGCCGCCGCCCTCGGCGGCGGAGCGGGCGGCCTGATCGGTTCGGTCCTGGCCGGGCTGATCGGTGACAGGCACGCCCGGGGACTGCAGGAACAGCTCGATCGCGGCGGCCTTCTGCTCTGGGTCCGGACCCGTGACGGCGAACACGAGGAAAAAGCCCTCGGCCTGCTCCGGGACGCCGGCGCCAGCGACGTTCACGTCCACGGCCTGATAGACAAGCCGTAGCTCCATCCCCATCTAAGGCTCTTTGAAGACGAGCCGAGAGAGGTGGGAAATGCCCGAGGTCTGGCCCGAGATTCCCTTCGAACCCTGGAAGGAGAGCTGCGCGACGCTGCATCTCTGGACCCAGATCGTCGGCAAGTACCGCCTTGCCCGCACGCCCTGGGTCAATCATTCCTGGCACGCGACCCTCTACCTCACGCCCCGCGGCCTCACCACCTCGGAGATCCCCGACGGCACGCGCGCGGTTCAGGTCGATTTCGACTTCATCGATCATGCGCTGATCGTCTCGGCGAGCGACGGCGCCCAGCAGCGGATCGAGCTGCAGCCGATGGCGGTCGCCGATTTCCACGCCCGTTTCCGGGACGCGCTCGAGGCGATCGGCGCTAACGCGTCCTTCCATTCGGCGCCCAACGAGGTGGCGAACCCGATTCCCTTCGCGCGTGACCGCGAGCACGCCGCTTACGACGCCGATGCGGTGCAGCGCTTCTGGCGGGCACTTCTGCGGATCGACCGGGTCTTCAAGCACTTCCGCACTGGCTTCCTGGGCAAGTGCTCGCCGGTCCATCTCTTCTGGGGCAGCTTCGATCTGGCGGTGACCCGTTTCTCCGGCCGAACGGCGCCGCCGCATCCCGGCGGCATCCCGGCCTTGCCCGACGAGATCACCCGGGAGGCCTATTCCCACGAGGTCAGCTCCGCCGGCTTCTGGCCCGGGGGCGGCCCCATCGACGACCCCGCCTTCTACGCCTACGCCTACCCGACGCCGGAGGGTTTCGCCGAGGCCGCAGTCGGGCCGAAGGACGCGGTCTTCGATCGGGACCTGGGTGAGTTCCTCCTGCCTTACGACGCGGTGCGCGGCGCCGCCGATCCCGAAGCGGTGCTTCTCGAGTTTCTGCAGACTACCTATGCCGCGGCCGCCGACCTTGCCGGCTGGGACCGCAGCGCCCTGGAGACGGAGCTGGGACGGCCCGGCGTGCCCCGGGCGGCCTGAGCCGGCGCGTCAGCGCAGAAGCAGGACCGGCACCTCCTGCGTTTCGAGCAGCCCCTCCAGGTCGAGCTTCGAGGCCAGCGGGCCGCGCTGGTCGACGACGAGCAGGCCCGCATCCCGGCGCTGGACCAGGTCGTGGATCGCGGCGGCCTCGGCCGCGTCCAGGCGCTCGACCCGGCCGCGAAGTCCGGCCTCCCGCAGCCAGGTCGCTGCCTCGCCCTCCAGTGCCGCGGCGCGTTCCGGCGTGTCGGCCAGGACCCCGACGATCAGGGAGCAGGCGAAGACGCGCGCCAGCTGCGCGGTCAGCGGCAGGGCACGCGCGCCGCCTTCGTAGAGCGCGACCAGGGGACAGCCGGCCCGCTTGCCGCTGCGCGAGACCAGCACCGAGCAGGAGGCCGCCATCGCCGTACGGCGCGCCGTCGCGCCCAGCGGTGCGGTCCGGACCGCCGGCCGGCTGGTCCGGCCCAGCGCCACCAGGTCGAAGTCTCCCGCTTCGGCGACGACGGCCTCGGCGCTGCTGCCTTGGGCGATCCGGAAGGACCACTTGATCTGCCATTGCTCGGCCGTGCGCTCGAGGGCCGCGCGAGCCTCCGCGGCCTGCACCTTGAAGGCGCGGCGCAGCATGGCCGGATCCAGCGATCCTGTGCCTCGGGCGCCGACCAGCCGCGTGACCGGCAGCTCGGCCATCCTCAGCAGGTCGCTGTCCTCGACGAAGAGGCCGACCAGCTCGGCGTTGAGCCCCTCTGCCAGCCGGGCCGCCGCCTCCAGCGCCGCGCGGCTCTGCTCCGAGACGTCTAGGGCGACCAGGATGCGGCGCAGCGCCAGCTCGGCTTCCGGCGCCGTCATGGCTTCTCCTCCTCGCTCTCGCCGCGGGCGAAGGCCCGCCGCTGCTCGGCCAGCTCGATCAGGCGGGCCTCGACCCTGTGGTTGAGGCTGTCCTCGGGAAAGCGGCCGTCCGCGCCCCGCTCGCCCGCCGGCAGGCCGGTCAGGATCTCGATGCCCTGCTCGATGCTGGCTACGGGATGGACCCGGAAGCGGCCCTCTGCCACCGCCTCGATCACGTCCGGGCGCAGCATCAGGTGCTTGACGTTGGAGGCGGGGATCAGCACGCCCTGCTCCCCGGTCAGCCCGCGTTCGGCGCAGAGGTCGAAGAAGCCTTCGATCTTCTCGTTCACCCCGCCGATCGCCTGGACCTCGCCGTGCTGGTTGACCGAGCCCGTCACCGCGAAGGACTGCTTGATCGGGACCTCGGCGATGGCCGAGAGCAGGGCGTAGAGCTCGGCCGAGGAGGCGCTGTCGCCGTCGACGCCGCCATAGGACTGCTCGAAGACCAGGCTGGCCGAGAGGGAGAGCGGCCGGTCGCTGGCATAGTGCGAGCTGAGGAAGCCGCGCAGGATCAGCACGCCCTTGGAGTGAAGGGGTCCGCCCAGCTCGACCTCGCGTTCGATGTCGACCAGGTCGCCGCGGCCGAGGCGCACCCGCGCGGTGATCCGGCTCGGCCGGCCGAAGGCGAAGCCGCCCAGGCTGAGCACCGAGAGGCCGTTGATCTGCCCGACCTTGGCGCCGCGGTCGTCGATCAGCACGGTGCCGCGGAGGATCTGCTCCTGCATGCGCTGGCGCACCCGGTCCTGGCGGTAGATCTGCTTGTCGATGGCCTTCTGCACGTCGGCGCGCTCGACCACCTTGCGGCCCTCGGTCCGCGCCCAATGGTCCGCCTCGCGCAGCAAGTCGGCGACGGTATCGGTCTTGGCCGAAAGCCGCTCGGCGTCACCGGCCTGGCGTGCCGCTTGTTCCAGGACCCGGCCGACCGCCTCGCGCCCGAAGGGGCGCAGCTTGTTCTCGCGCACCAGGGTTGCGACCTGCCGAGCGTAGAGCCGATCGTTGGGTTCACTGCGGTCGATCAGCTCGTCGAAATCCGCCGAGACCTTGAAGAGGTCGGCGAACTCCGGGTCGTAGAAGGACAGCAGGTAATAGAGCTGACGATCGCCGATCAGGACGATCTTGAGGTTCAGCGGGATCGGCTCCGGCTCAAGCGATGTCGTGCTCAGCAGGCCCATCATGTGGGCCAGCGGCTCGGTCCGGATCTCCTTTGCGAAGAGGGCTCGCTTTAAGCCGTCCCACGCCAAGGGGCGCATCAAAACCTTGCGCACGTCGAGGATCAGGTAACCGCCGTTCGCTTTGTGCAGGGCCCCCGCACGAATCATGTTGAAGTCGGTGACCAGTGCGCCCAGCTCGGCACGGTGCTCGATATAACCTACCAGGCGGTCATAGGTCGGATTGTCCTCGTAGATGACGGGCGCCCGGCCTTCCGGACCGTTGTGGACGATGAGGTTCACCAGATAGCGGCGGAAAGCATCGCTGCCCGTCTCGCCCTCGCGGGCCACCCTCGGCCCCGCACCCTGCTTGGGTTGCTGGAGGAAGAGTTCTACGTTGCCGATCACGTCCTGCTGCACCTGCTCCAAGTACTCCAGGATCTTGGGCAGGTCTGCATAGGCGTCGCGCAGGGAGCCGATCAGATGGCCGACTGCCAGCTCGGCAGTTTCCTGGTTCAAGGCCCGCACCCTCTCGCGGGTCTCCTTAATCCAGATCGGGGTCTTCTCGAGCGCCGCCTGGAGGCGTTTCTGCAGCTCTTCGATGTCGGCCTCGATCTTCTCGCGGGCCTCCTTAGGGAAATGCTCGAAGACCTCCGGCGGAACTAGCTTGCCCTCGCTGACCGGCGCGAAAGCGAAACCGATCGGCGTGCGGACCAGAGCCAGGCCCTTCTCTTTGGCCGCCGCCTCGATCTCCGAGACCGAAGCCTGCTGCCGTTCCTTCAGCTCCTCCTCGATCACCTGTCGGCGGGTCCGGTACTCCTCGCTCTCGAAGGCGCTGATCAAGACGTCGTGCAGGTCCGTGACCAGCCGTGCCATGTCCTCCTTGAAGGCTCTGCCGCGTCCGGGTGGCAGCTCAATCGCCTTGGGTGCGTGGGCCTCGCGGAAGTTGTTCACGTAGCACCAGTCGGCCGGTGCGGGTTGCTCTGCGGCCTTGGCATCGAGGAAACGGCGGACGATGCCGTGCTTGTCAAGGCCTTCGGGCCCGAGGGCGAAGATGTTGTACCCCGGCTGTTCGATGCCCACGGCGAAGAGAATCGCTTCGACGGCGCGCGCTTGTCCGATGACCTCGCCCAGGTCCTCGAGGTCGTCGGTGGTCTCGAAGGTCAATCCGGAGGTGTCGCAGCGCCAGCAGAGCTGCTCTGCGGCCAGCGGCGCGCCGCCTTTGATTTCGCCGGGCAAGTCTCGATCTCCTGGTTCTCGAGCAAAGCAGCCGACATGCTCACAGATTCTGCGACGCCGGGCAAAGCCTCCGATCTACTTTTCCCGGCGCCGCCGATCCATTGATTTGAGTCAAGGTGCCCGCGGCGCGTCGGCCGCACCCTGGTGTTGCCCATCCAGGGCCCTTCTTCCTTTGTTCGATGGCCGCGCGATCCATGGTTTCCTCGCACGATCCGTCAGGCCCACAGCCCGCCTTCGGCAGCGGCTTGCTGCTTACCGACCTCTATCAGCTGAACATGCTGCAGGCCTATCTCGAAGCCGGCATGACCGAGACCGCGGTATTCGAGTTCTTCGTGCGCAAGCTGCCGCCAAGCCGCAACTTCCTGATGGCCGCCGGCCTGGAAAGTGTCGTGGACTTCCTGGAAGGCGCCGCCTTTACAGCCCCCGAGCTGGAATGGCTCCGCGGCAGCGGCCGCTTCTCGGCGGCCTTCGTCGACCACCTGGAGGGCTTCCGCTTCACTGGCGCGCTCCACGCCCTGCGTGAAGGCACGATCTGCTTTCCCGACGAGCCGCTGCTGCGTCTGACCGCGCCGCTGCCGGAGGCGCAGTTGCTGGAGACCCGGATCATCAACCTGCTGCACTTCCAGACCGTGATCGCCTCCAAGGCGGCGCGCATGGTCCTGGCCGCGCCGGGCAAGACCCTGGTCGACTTCGGCCTGCGCCGCGCTCACGGTGCGGAGGCCGGCCTTCTGGCGGCACGGGCGAGCTACCTGGCCGGTTTTGCCGGCAGCGCGACGACCCCGGTGGCGGGGCTCTACGAGGTTCCGATCTACGGCACCATGGCGCATTCCTTCATCCAGGCACATGACGACGAGGAAGCCGCCTTCGAAAACTTCGCGAGGGCCCGCCCCGAGGCGGTGGTGCTGTTGCTCGACACCTACGACACCCTGGCCGCGGCCCGGACCGTGATCCGCCTGGCGCCCCGGCTGGCCCAGCGCGGGATCACGATCCGCGGGGTGCGGCTGGACAGCGGGGACCTCGCCGAAGAGGCGCGGGCGGTGCGCCGGCTCCTCGACCGGGCGGGCCTGGAGCGCATACAGATCTTTGCCAGCGGCGGCCTCGACGAGATCCTGCTGGCGCGCTACCACGCCGAGGCGGTGCCCATCGATGGCTACGGGATCGGCACCAGCCTGACCACGGCTTCGGACGCCCCGGCACTCGACTGCGCCTACAAGCTTCAGGAATATGCCGGGCGGCCGAAGCGCAAGGTCTCGACCGGCAAGGCGACCTGGCCGGGCCGCAAGCAGGTCTACCGGCACTACGGCCACGACACGGTCATGGCCGGCGACGTCCTGACCTGCGAAGGCGACAGCCAGGGCGGCCAGGCCCTGATCGCGCCGGTCATGCGAGGCGGACGCAGGATGGCGTCGCTGCCCGGCCTGGAAGACGCCCGCGCCCACGCCGCGGCCGAGCTGGGCCGCCTGCCGGCCGCGCTGAGATCGCTGGACCCGGCGCCGGCCTACCCGGTCGAGGTCTCGGCCGCCCTGCGCGACCTGGCCGAGGAGGCCGACCGGGCGCGGCAGGAGGCCGGCGGCGCGTGACCGCGATCCTCGAGGTCCTGGTCGTCCTTCTGGCGGCGCGGATCTTCGGGCGGCTTGCGGTCGCCTGCCATCAGTCGTCCTCGATCGGCGAGATCCTGGCCGGCGTGGTGCTGGCCCTGGCGCTGGTCAGCCTGCCGGTCGAGTTGCCCCTGCTTGCCGGGCTGAAGGGCAGCGAGGCGGTCGAGCTGATCGGCGAGGTCGGGATCTTCCTGCTTCTGCTGCTGACCGGCATCGAGATGGAGCCGAAGGAGATTGCCGAGCACTCCCGCGAGGCGGTGCTGGTGGCCTGCGGCGGCATGCTGCTGCCCCTGGCCCTGGGCTGTCTGCTCGGCTGGGCGGTCCTGCCGCCCTCCGACCTGAAGCAGGGCCAGGTCCTGATCATCGGCATCGGGCTCTCGATCTCGGCGATCCCCGTGGCGGCCAAGGTCTTTATGGAGCTCGGCCTGCTGCATCAGGCGGTCGGCGAGATCGTCATCGCCGCGGCGGTGATCGACGACATCCTTGGGCTGGTCCTCCTGGCGATCGCCAGCCATCTGATCATCCAGGGCGACCTGCCGGACCTGGCCGCGCTGCTACTGCTGCTGGGCGCTGTGGGCGTCTTCTTCGGGGTTGCGATCGGGCTCGGCCTCCACGTCTACGGACCGCTGTGGCGCTGGCTTCACGTCCACCACGGCGAGGCCATGAGCCTGAGCGCCCTGCTCCTCTTCGCTCTCGGGCTCGGCGCCCTGGCCGAGCTGCTGGGCCTGCACTTCGTGCTCGGCCCCTTCGTCGCCGGGCTC
The DNA here is from genome assembly GCA_030066685.1 of Kiloniellales bacterium. Classification (NCBI taxonomy): domain Bacteria; kingdom Pseudomonadati; phylum Pseudomonadota; class Alphaproteobacteria; order Rhodospirillales; species Kiloniellales bacterium. The sequence goes on from JASJBF010000002.1 coordinate 120,401, forward strand.
TTCTTCGAGACGGGTCGGGTCGGCGTCGAGGCCTACGAACGGGTCAAGGCCGTGGTCGGGACCGTCACCTCCGCGGTCGCCGCACCGGTCTTCTTCGCCTGGATCGGCCTGCAGCTCGACCTCGATGCCTTCACGACGGTGCCCGAGTTCCTCGCCGCCCTGATCGCCCTGGCCTTTCTCGGCAAGCTGATCGGGGCCGGACTCCCGGCCTACTTGTGCGGCCTCGGGCCGCGCCATGCGCTGGCCATCGGCATCGGCCTGAGCGGTCGCGGTGCCGTCGAGCTGGTGATCGCCAGCATCGCCCAGAAGTCCGGCCTCTTCCTGGCCGGCGACGGGGCGCATCCGATCGTCGGCAACCTCTTCTCCGCCCTGGTGATCACCGCCGTGGCGACGACCCTGGTCGTGCCGATCGGGCTGCGCTGCCTCCTGGGCTGGCGTCGGCGGCCACCCTGACGGCCTTTTACCCCGCGCCGCCGAGCAGCTAGGCTACTCGCGCGGAGTTGATCCCGAGCAGTGAGGGATGGCCGACATTGTCCTCCGACCCTGAGGCGCCGAAACGCTCGGAGAAGGCCCCGGACACCGAGGCTTCGCTTGTAATCGTGCTCGATGCCGAGGGGCGGATCGTGCTGATGAACGAGGCCTGCGAGGCCCTGACCGGCCGGGATCAAGCCGAGGTGCGCGGACGCCGGATCTGGGATTGCCTCGTGCCGCCGGAAGAGGCGGAGACGATGCAAGGCAGCATCGCCGAGCTCTGGCAGAACCATGACGGCGGCGCGGGCCACTGCGACCTGATCGACCGCAGCGGTGACAGACGGCGCGTGTCATGGTCCCACGCCCTAGTGCGCGACCCTGCCGGGACCCCGCAGCTGCTGATCTGTACCGGCGTAGACGTGAGCCTGGAGGGGACCGCCCGTGCCGCCGCCGAAGAGCGCCAGGCGCGCCTGCGGGCGATCCTCGAAAGCGCCGTCGACGCGATCATCACCATCAACGACGAGGGCGTGATCGAAAGCCTGAACCCGGCGGCCGAGCGTCTCTTCGGCTATTCGGCCGCGGAGATGATCGGCCACAACGTCAGCCTCCTGATGCCCGAGCCGCACCGCAGCGCCCACGACAGCTACATCCGCCACTACCTGGACAGCGGCGAGCGGCGGATCATCGGGATCGGCCGCGAAGTGGAGGCCCGGCGCAAGGATGGCACCACCTTTCCGGCCGGCCTGTCGGTCAGCGAGGTGGTCTTCGACGGCCGCCGGCTCTTTACCGGGATCGTGCACGACAACTCGGCCCGGAGGGCGGCCGAGGAACAGCTCCACCACGCTCAGAAGATGGAGGCGGTCGGCCAGCTTACGGGCGGTATAGCGCACGATTTCAACAACTTGCTGACCGTGGTCATTGGCAACCTGGAAATGCTGGAGACCCGGGTCACCGACGACAAGTCACGCGCCCTGGTCCGCCAGGCGGAGGAGGCGGCCGAACTCGGCGCCGAGCTGATCGACCGCCTGCTGACCTTCGCCCGGCGCCGGTCGCTGGCGCCCCGGAGCCTCGATCTCAACGACCTGATCCTGGGCCTGGACGACATCCTGCGGCGGGCCCTGGGCGAGACGATCGACCTCAGCATCCTGCTTTCGCCCGGTCTCTGGCAGGTCCGCAGCGATCCGGGTCAGCTCGAAAATGCGTTGCTGAACCTCTGCCTCAACGCCCGCGATGCCTTGTGGAACGGCGGGCGGGTCACGGTCGAGACGTCAAACGCCGAAATCGACAGCGAGACCATGGCCGGCGATCCGGAAGTCAGGTCCGGCAGCTATGTCCGGCTCGCGGTCTCGGACAGCGGTCCGGGCATGCCGCCCGAGGTGCGCGACCGGGCCTTCGAGCCCTTCTTCACGACCAAGGAGCCCGGCGTCGGTACCGGCCTGGGGCTCAGCATGGTTTACGGCTTCGCCAAGCAGTCCGGGGGTTTTGCCAGGATCAAGAGCGAGCCGGGCTGCGGGACCACGGTCAGTCTGTTCCTGCCGCGCTGGCAAGGGGCAGCCGCCGACGCGCCGCCCGCAGCCACGGTTACCAGAGGCACTCGGGGGCGGGGCGAGACCATCCTCGTGGTCGAAGACGACGCCCGCTTGCGCCAAGTGACCGTCCAGCGCCTGATATCGCTCGGGTACGAGGTGCGGGAGGCCGCCAGCGGCCGCGCCGCGCTGGAGGCCCTTGCGGAGCACGACGGCATCGCCCTGCTGTTCACCGACATCATCATGCCCGGGGGCATGAGCGGGCCCGAGCTCGCCGCCGCGGTTCGAGAGAAGCACCCCGGGGTCAAGGTCCTCTACACCTCGGGCTATGCGGCTGAGGCCGCGGCACAGCGCAGCCTCCTGGGCCCGGGCGAAGCCCTGCTGCCGAAGCCCTATCGAAGGTCCGAGCTGGCGGTACAGCTTCGGCGGATCTTGGATCCGGACTGACGGCCCCCGGAGGGCTCAGGTGGCCGCGACCTCGGGCGTGAAGACATAGCCGATGCCGCGGACCGTCTTGATCAGCGAGGGATTCTTGGGGTCGGCCTCGATCTTCTTGCGCAGCCGTCCGACCTGGGTGTCGATGCTGCGATCGAAAGGACTCCAATCGCGTCCGCGCAGCCTGTCCATCAGCTGGTCGCGGTTGAGTGGCCGGTTGGGAGATTGGAGGAAGGCCAGCAGGAGGTTGAACTCCCCGGTGGTCAGCTCCACCTCGGCGCCGTTGGAATCGCGCAGCTCACGGCGCCTGGGGTCGAGAGTCCAGCCGGCGAAGACCAGCTGGCCGCTTTGCCGGCTGGGGTCGCCGACCCTGGCTTCCGGGGCGGGAGCCGGCGCGCAACGGCGCAGGACGGCGCGGATGCGGGCCAGGACCTCGCGCAGATGGAAGGGCTTGGCGATGTAGTCGTCGGCGCCGACCTCCAAGCCGATGATGCGATCCAGCATTTCGCCCTTGCCGGTAATCATGATGACCGGCACACTCGACTGCTGGCGCAGTTCGCGCAGCAGGGCCAAGCCGTCGTCTCCCGGTATCACCTGATCGAGCAGCACTAGATCGACCTCGGCGGCGGCCAACTCCTTGCGCAACTGCTTGCCGCTCTCCGCCTGGCTGACCTTGAAACCCTGCTCCTCGAGATAGGTGGCGAGCATCTCCCGGATCCGCCGGTCGTCGTCGACGATCAGTATGTGTGCCGGCGAGTCCACGAATCCCGGTCTCCAGTTCCCACTGGGTATCTAAAAGCCCTGAGGGCCCTCCCTCTCGCCCGGTCGGCGCCGGGCTTTCTTCTTGAGTAGCATGAAGTTGCAGAGTGACACAAAAAAGCTGCAGCCCCGCAGCCGCAACTTCGGCACACTGACGTCGCCAGGGTATTGCGTCGTCGCGGCAACGGGGCGGACGGCCTCCGCCGCACGTTCGCTTGCGCAGGGCCCACGACTTGGGAGGTGCAAATGCCCGATCAACCCCGCAATGGCGAAAAGGCCAAGGCCTGGTCGACGATGAAGGCCGCGGTCCGTGCCTACGCTCACGACCCCTCTGGGCACAATATGGTCGAGGTCGAGTCGGCCTGTAGCCGCTTGCGCCGGGTCGAAACCGACTCCCTGCTGGCCCGCGGCCAGGCCGCGGCGGCGGCCCCAGGAGGCGGTCCGCTTCGGAGCGAGGGGCGCGCCAAGGATTGACGCCGATGGTCTCGCTGTGTGAGGGGGCGGGACGCGACGGCGCCGAAGCGCGCTCGCTCCGTCACACTTCGTTACAAAGCCTTGCAAATTGACGCCGAGTTCCCCAGCGCGCGACATACGGCGGTGACGCGAGCCTGCTTCCCTAGGGACACGCGGGAGGGCTAGCGCGGCGCGCCGTCCTCCTTTGCATGTCGTCTTGTTGGGGAGGACAGAATGTTAGCGTTGAGGACCCAGAAGGCCCGGCGTTCCTGCGGACTGCGCAAGACCGGCTTTGCGGAGGGGCTGCCGGAAGGGCCCCTGGTCGATCTGTTTCTGGCCTCGGTCCGCAAGTCGGCGTCTGCGCGCGAGATCATCGTCTGCGAGGGCGACAGCAGCGAGAGCGTCTTCGAGGTCGTCGAGGGCGTGGTCAAGCTCTACAAGCTGACGCCGGACGGCCGGCGCCAGGTTACGGGCTTCGTCTATCCCGGACAGCTTTTCGGCCTGTCGCAGCAAGGCACCTGCATCTACACGGCCGAGGCGGTCACCCCGGTCACGGTCGTGCTCTACCCCCGGACCAAGCTGGACCACTTGGCCGCGCAGGTGCCCGGCTTGGCGCAGCGCTTGCTGGCGCTGGCGACCCGTGAGTTGATCACGGCACAGGAACAAATGCTCTTGCTCGGCCGAAAGACCGCGGTGGAGAAGATCGCCTCCTTCCTCGTTGCCCAGGCGGCCGACGCCGTCGCCCGCGGCGGCGATGGTGGCAGCCTCTACCTGCCGATGACCCGGGCCGACATCGGCGACTATCTCGGGCTGACCACCGAGACCGTCAGCCGCGTGTTCAAGCCGTTGAAAGAGCACGGAATTCTCTCTCTCCGGCATCAGAAGTACGTGGTCATCCATGACCATGCCAAGCTCATGGATCTGGCGAACGGCAACCTGCATGGCTTCGAGTACTGAAGCGTCGAGGAGGTCGGCGTGAGCCGGTTGCCCGAACCCTCCGACCCGGGGCACTCAGACAGGAACCGGCCTGTCGGGGGCGATCACTTCGCAGCCCGGCGGACTTTCGGTCGCCCCGGTAGGCTTGCCGGGGGTCTGCCCGCACCCCGGCGGCGCGCCGTCGTTGCCGCCTTCGAAGACCGGCTGCGACTTGAAGCCGCCCTCATGGCGCTGCCGCGCCTAGGCGTCAGCGCCGGCCGCTTTGGGATCTGCGCGACCGAGGCGTCCTTGGAATCCCTGCTGCCCCGCCGTTTTCGGGCTGCGGCGACCCAGGATCCCGGGCCGGTTCTGATTGTCGGCGACGGCTTTGTGGCGAGCGGCGAAGGGCGTCCTGTGGTGAAGGCCATGACGTGCCTGCCGGGAGGGACGGGGTCGGACCGCCTCCTGGTCTCGGATGGCTGGCCGCTGCCCACGTCGCCGGACCCGGCCGCTGCCGCCGTTTCCGGGGATCTCGCAAGGCTGCTCTCGGCGACCCGGGGCCGGCCCACGGTTCTCCTGGGCCTACGCCTGCTTAACAGCCAGCCGGCGGCCTCCGTCTGCCGGGCGTTGCTGGCGATCAACGACGGCCCGGTCGAGCTTCACGACCTCAGAATTCCCTGAACCTGCCTGCCTGAGCTTGCCGCCCCCGACATCTTGACGTGGGTCAATGAGCGACCCCGTATCCGGGTGTTCTCTGGTCGTCGGCGGTCGTACCGTCGAGCTTTCGGCAGGGTGGACAGGCCCTGGGGGAAAGTATGGTCGAGAGCGGCAAGGACGCTGATCTGAAAGAGATCCTCCGTGACCCGACGCGGGTTTTCCGTCAGCCCGAGGACGTGCTGCTGCATCCGGAGCTGGATCGGGAGGCGAAGATCGCCATCCTGCGCTGGTGGGAGCGCCGCGACCGCGATGCCTTGGCCCAGGAATCGCTTCGGCCGGACGGCGAATCCCTGCGCCTGAGCCGGATCATCCGTGCCCTGAACGCCTTGCTGCACGACCGCAGTCTGGACGGGGAAGCCGGGTCCGGCGATCGGCCGGATGACTGAGCGCGTTGCGGCCGTCGGCGGGCGCGTCACAGCAAGACCAGGCCCGCGAGCACGACCAGCAATCCCGTGGCCAGGGCGAGATTCCGGCGGCCGAAGCCTTCGTGCACGTAGATGGCCTCGCCGGCGCTGCGCGGGAAGCGCGCCGAAAGCTCGGCGAAGGAGAGGGCCGAGAAGGCGACCAGCAGCGAGGCCAGGAGGAAGGCCAAGGGCGCATGGCTCTGAGCGCCGGCCGCCACCTTGCCGACCAGCACGTAGATGCCGGCGCCGATCGTGGTGCCAAGGCCGTAGAGCGTCACCAGAGGCAGCGATAGGCTGCGCTTGAGCGCCGGCTGTCGCGCCCCGGAGGCCTCGGGGGCAGGGGGCGCCGCGCTCAGAGCCGCTCAGACTCCATGTCCTCGAGGGCGTAGCCGTGCTGCGTCAGGCCCTCCTCGAGGTAGTCGCTGAGCAGCGGTATGCCGAGGAGGTAGCTCGCGGTGTGATCGCTGCGGGCGTTGCGGGCCTCCTGCAGCGCCTGGTCCCACTCCTCGACGGTGAAGTCGCCACGGCCGAGCCAGGTCAGGGCAACGAGGTTGATCTGCTCCTCCTCGTTGAGGGCGGCGATGAACTCCGTGACCTCGTCATAGGTCGGATCGTCGCCGTAGTCCTGCACCAGCTCGTCCACCTCTTCTTCATCGACGGCGTTGGCTTCCGGTTCTTCTTCTCCGACATCGATCTGGGCGTCGAACTCGCGCGATCTGACGATGACGAAGAAGACCTTGTCCGGGGCAATCCCGATGTTCACGTCTCGCTCCCCGATTCCCAGCACTCACTCTCGCTTCCCCCGGAGATCCCGGTGCCCGGAGCGGCCCTCTCTTAGGCGGCCGCCCGCCGTCGCCGAGGTATCGAGAGTCTTGATTTTAGTATCGCGCCCGCCGGGCCCCAAATGCCTTGATCTGAGTCATTCGGCACCCCGACCTTTGACGTGCGTCAAGGTGGGGAACACTGCGCCGTGGTACCCGGGGCTTCAAGGCTCGAACCCGGACTTTCCGTGGGAGGGGCGCCATGTTCAAGACGATTCTCGTGCCGGTCGACGGCTCGGACCACGCGACCAAGGCGGCGGACTTGGCCACCGACCTGGCCCGGACCTACGGCGCCAAGCTGGTTCTTTTGCATGTCACGCTGCAAGGTGAGGCGCCGGCGCAGCTGCGCCGCCTGGCCGAGATCGAGCACTTCGTGGAAGCCGCAGAGGTCGAGCGGCCGTCGGTCGCAAACCTGCCGGCCGGTCTGGGCGCCGCCCTGCGCAACCAGCAGGAAAGCCAGCAGTCCCAGGCGATCTACCAGGCGCTCGGGCAGCAGATCCTGGATATCGCCGAACGCGCCGCCAAGGCCGGGAGTGTCGCCGATGTCGAGACCAGGATGGTGAGCGGCGATCCCACGGATCAGATCATCAAGGCTGCCGCGGAAACCGGGGCCGACCTCGTCGTAATGGGCAGTCGCGGCCTCGGCGATCTCAAGGGGCTGCTCCTCGGAAGCGTGTCGCACAAGGTCGCAAGTCTTGCAGCCTGTACCTGCATCACCGTGAAGTAGGCTTTCCCTCAAGTGAGCCGCCGCAGATCGATGGCGGCGACGGTCCCGGTAACATGGATTTGAGCTATGTGGAGCTCGAGCTTTTCCAGGGCCTGGGTGTGGCCCTGGCTCTCGGCATTCTGATCGGGATCGAGCGCGGCTGGCACGAGCGCGCGCTGCGCGAAGGCAGCCGGGTAGCCGGCATTCGGACCTTCGGGATCGTCGGCCTGCTGGGTGGCGTCTGGGCCCTGCTGGCCGAGATGGTCGGCGAAATCGTCCTCGGCTTCGCCTTCATGGCCTTCGCCGGAGTGATGATCCTGGCCCGCCTCCAGGTCGCGCGCGAGACCAAGGACTACGGCTCCACCACCGTCGTGGCGGCCATGTTGACCTTTGTGCTCGGGGCGCTTTCGGCCCGCGGCCAGATGCAGCTCGCGGTGGCGGCCGCGGTGCTGACCGCCTTGCTCCTCGGCATCAAGCCGATCCTGCACGACTGGATCGCCAGGATCACCTTCGAAGAACTGCTCGCCGTGCTCAAGCTGCTGGTCATGACCGCGGTCCTTCTGCCGGTGCTGCCCAACCGCGGCTTTGGGCCGTGGCAAGCCCTGAACCCGCAGGAGATGTGGCTGATGGTGATCCTGATCGCCAGCATCTCCTTCCTCGGCTACGTCGGTGTCCGGCTGATTGGCGAGTCGCGCGGCCTCCTGCTGACGGCCCTGGCCGGCGGCTTGGTGTCCTCGACCGCGGTCGCCATCAGCTACGCGCGCATCGCCCGCGGCAACCCCGATCGCAGTGCGATTCTGGCGGCCGGGATCGCCCTGGCGGCGGCGACCATGTTCCCGCGCACCCTCGCCGTGGCGGTGGTGATCGAGCCCCAGCTCCTGGCATTGCTCGCCTGGCCCCTCGGCTTGGCTTCGGTCGGCGGTTTCCTCGCCGTCGCCGTGCTCTGGCTGCGCCAGCGCGAGTCCGTCGGCGCCGCGGGGCTGCGGCTCAACAATCCCTTCGAGTTCGCCATGGCGCTCAAGTTCGGGCTGCTGTTGAGCGCCATCATGCTGCTGGTCCGGGCGGCCGAGGCCTGGGCGGGAGAGGGCGGGATCCTGGCCCTGGCGCTCTTGTCGGGGGTCGCCGACGTCGATGCCATCAACCTCTCCCTGTCGCGGCTTTCCGGACAGACCATCGCCCTGTCGACGGCCGCCTTCGGCATTGTCCTGGCCTGCCTTTCCAACACCCTGGTCAAGGCCGGGATCGCGATCGTCTCCGGCGGCCGTGCCCTGGCCCTGCCGGTCGCGCTGGCGCTGGGCGGCAGCCTCGTGGCCGGTGCGGTCGGCCTGGCCGTGGTCTGGCCGACAGCCGGCCAGCCGGTAATGTAATTGAAACGTCGTTCCTTGTCGGCCGAGGCCTCGTGGTGCGCTATGCCGGGTCGGAAGGATGTGAGCGGGGCGTGTGTGCTGCCGCCGCTTTTGAGCGCTTGCGGAAGGCGACCACAGCGGCGCGGACGGTCGGGAAGTTGTGAGCCGTGTTCGATTCACGAACCTGGTCCAACCAACCGCCCGAGAAGTGGCGCGCAAGGCTGCGCTTGGCGCGGGCAAAGGCGAGAACGATGCCCCGCGCGGCCAATTCGTCGCGAAGCTCGCCGACCTTCTCGATCGCGGTCACATCCAAGACATTGATCGGGCTGGCATCGACGACGATCCACTCGACGGGCGTCTCGGATCCGGCCATGGCCTTGAGCAGGCGCTCCTTGAAGTAGTCGACGTTGAAGAACACGAGGTCCGAGTCGAAGCGGTAGATGAGCAGACCCGGGTAGGTGATCGCCTCAGGGTAGTCCTTGAGGTCATGGAAGCCCCTGACGCCGATCTGCTTCGTCCGGCCGAGGATAGCGTCGTGGGGTCGGGACGCGACGTAGAGCAGCCAGATGAACGTCAGGGCCACCGCCAGCAGGACGCCCGGCAGTGCCCCCAGGACCAGGACCCCGACGGTGGTGGTGAGCGAAAGCGCCAGCTCGCGGCGGCTGATGGCGAAGAGCCTGCGCAGCTCCGCGAAATCGAAAAGACCGACGGCTGCGACCATGATGACCGCGGCCAGCCCGGCGCTGGGCACGTGAGCCAGCGGCCCGGTCAGGAAGAACAGGATCAGGAGCATGGTGCCGGCGGCGACGAGGCCGACCAGCTGGGTCTTGCCGCCCATGGCATCGTTGACCGCGGTGCGCGAGTCGGCGCCGGTGACGGGAAAGCCTTGGGCGAGGCCGGTGAGGATGTTGGCCGCGCCGAAAGCGATCATCTCCTGGTTGGGATCGATCTGATAGCGGTTGCGCCCGGCGAAGCTCTTGGCGGTCAGTACGCCGCTGGTGAAGCTGATCAGCATGAGGGCGGCCGCGTCCCCGAAAAGGTGCTGGTAGGTCTGCGGTTCGAAGAGCGCGAAATGGAAGGTCGGGAGGCCCGCCGGAACCTCGCCGAGGGTGGCCACGCCTTGAGCGCCGAGGTCCAAGGCAAGGACCGCGACGATGCCGACGACCACGACGATCAAGGCGGCGGGGAGCCGTGGTGCGAGCTTTCGGAGTGACACCTGAAGGATGAGCAACCCGACGCCGAGACTCAGCGTCGGCAGGTGAGCCTGACCAATCCTCTCGAAGAACTCGGCCAGCTTTGGAAAGAAGGTGCCGGCTTCGCTCGCGTAGCCGAAGAGCTTCGGCAGCTGTCCGGCGACGATGAGCAAGGCGATGCCGTTAAGGAACCCGACCAGGATCGGATGGGAGAGGAAGTTCGCAATGAAGCCGAGTCGTGCGATGCCGGCAACGACGTAGAAGACCCCGGTCATCAGGGTCAGCACCACCAGGAGCGCGAGGTATTTCTCCGGGTCGCCGCCGGACAGATGCCCCAGGCTGGCCGCGACCATGATGCAGGTCGCGGCGTCGGGGCCGACCATAAGCTGACGGGAGGAACCGAAGATCGCGTAAGCCAGCAGCGGAAAGATCGCCGAATACATGCCGACCACCGCGGGGACGCCTGCGAGCTCGGCATAGGCGATGCCGACGGGCAGGGCGATGGCGGCGACCGATAGCCCCGCGCCGAGGTCGTTCGGCAGCCAGGCGGCTTGGTAGTGCAAGAGGTTTTCCAGGCCGGGCATGAATCGCCGGACCAGGTGCCGAAGTGTCGTTGCTTGCTGCCTAGGAGATCCCATGTCTGCCCCCCAACCCTTCGACCAGATACCCGCTCGGTCCTTGTGTGGTGAGTAGACCCGGTCGTTAGCGCTATGTCCTAGGTCGGCCGTCTTCTCGCGGATGACCCGCGGACTCAGGACGAAGCCGCGCGATCCCGATCGAATCCGCGGCGCTGCGGGCCAGGTCGGCGGCTGCTCCGCCGGCGTCGAGGCGCCGCCAGGTGATTTCGCCGGTGTCGTAGCCGAGCTGGCGCTCGACGACGGCGGCGTCGGCGTCGGAGGCGTCGGCGCGGCGGGCCGTGACCCGCGCGCTCAGAGTCGCCGGTGCGGCCTGCAGCCAGAGGCCGTCGAAGCGCAGGCCCCGGTCGCGGGCGACGGCGGCGATGCCTTCGCGCTCCTCGGGCTTGGCGTAGACGGCATCGGCGATTACCGCTTGGCCGGCCGCCAGGCCCCGGCCCGCCCGCCGCCCGATCTCGGCATAGACCCGCGCGCCGAAGCCGGGATCGTAGGCCTCTGCCGGCAGGGGCGCGAGCTCGTCGACGCCCCAGAGCTGTTTGCGGATCACATCGCTGCGCAGATGCAGAGCCCCGGGCGCCGCGCCGAGCCGGGGCGCAAGTTGGCGGGCCAGGGTCGTCTTGCCGCTTCCGGAAAGGCCACCGACCGCCAGCAGACGAGGCGGCGGCGGCTCCAGGTAGCGGCGGGCCGCCTCGAAGTACTGCCGGGCCTCGACTTCCAGGCGCGCGCGAGCAGCGGCGTCTTTCTGGCTGGCCTCGGCGCTGGCTGAGACCTTGGCCCGAACCAGGGCGCGGTTGGCAAGGAAGCCGGGCAGGGCCGCCAAGCCCTCCAAGGCGTCGCCGCGCTGGACGTAGCGGTTGAGGACCAGGTTGGCCAGCGGGTGCAGATCCCGGTGCTCCAGGTCCATCAGGAGGAAGGCCAGGTCGTAGAGCACGTCGATGGCGGCGAAGGTGTCGTTGAACTCGATGCAGTCGAAGAGGGTGGGCGCGCCGTCGATCAGGCAGATGTTCCGCAAGTGAAGGTCGCCGTGGCAGCGTCGGACGTAGCCTTCGGCCAGCCGCGAGTCGAGCAAGCCGCCGCAGGCGTCCAGCCAGTGCCGAAACAGCGCTCGGAGGGTCTCGACGTCCTGGGCAGCAAAGAGGTCCGGGCGCTCGGCGAACTCGGCAAGGCTCTCCTCGGCGACCACCCGCTGTCCCGCCACCCCGCCGCCGAGGGCGCGTCCTGGGTCCAGCCGTTCCGCCGCCTCATGGAAACGCAGGATCGCGTCGGTCAGCCGCAGCGTCAGGTCCGGCGTCAGGCGGCCGATGGCGGCCAGGCGGTCAAAGAGCCCGTCCTGCTCGAAGCGCCGCATCACGACGACCCACTCGACGACCTCGCCCTCTCCGCCGAGGCGCAGGCCGCCAGCGGCTTCGCGGGTAATCGCCTCGGTTCCGAGGTAGAGCTTCGGCGCGCTGCGCCGGTTGAGCGCGACCTCCTTCTTGCAGAACGCCCGTCTCAGCGCCAGGGTCGAAAAGTCCATGTAGGGGAAGGCGACCGCCCGCTTGACCTTGTAGGCCCGGTCGCCGGCCAGGAAGACCATGGCACCATGGGTATCGAAGCGCTCAACCTCAGCGATGCCGGGGCCGTGATTTGCCGGATTGCCCAGAAAGGCCGCCACCTCGCTCTGGTCAGCGACGACGTGCGCGCTGACCTCGGAGGCGCTGGCCTCAGGCCCCCGGTCGTTCTGGGTGGTCGTTGTCATCCTCGTCTTCGTCGAAGAGAATTCGCTGGGCGGCGCCTTCCAGGTCTTCGAACTGTCCCGATCTCAGCGCCCAGAGAAAGGCGCCGAGCCCCAACAGGCCGAGGACGAGCGCGATGGGAATCAGGTAGAGCAGGCCGCTCATCGCGGGCCGCCCCGGACCAGCCGCAGCGCGTTGCCGGTGACCAGCAGCGAGGAAGCCGACATGCAGATGGCGGCGATCAACGGCGTCACCAGGCCGAGGACCGCAAGCGGCACGGCGATGGCGTTGTAGGCAAAGGCGAGCCCGAAGTTCTGCTTCACCAGGGCCTCGGCCCGGCGGGCGACGCCGAGCAGCTCCGGCACCGGTGCCAGGACTTCGCCCTGGAAGACTGCGTCGGCCGCGGTCTGGCTGATGTCGACGGCGCTCGACGGGGACACCGAGACCAGCGCCGCGGCCAAGGCCGGCGCATCGTTCAGGCCGTCACCGACCATCAAGGTCCGGCGGCCCTCGGCTTCCAGCGCCTCGAGGTGCTGGCACTTTTCGGCCGGTGTGCAGGCCGCGCGCCAGGTCTCGATGTTCAGGGCCGCGGCGACCGCCGCGACCGTCGCCTTGCGGTCGCCGGAAAGCAGCTCCACCCGATAGCCCTGAGCCTTGAGCTGTCGGACCACCGCGGCGGCGTCGGAGCGCGGCGGGTCGGTGAAGCTGAAGCGCAGCGGTGCCGCGCCGGGCCTGCAGAGCCAAAGTTCGGGCCCGCTGGTCGTGTCAGGGCCTTCGGTCTCGACGCCGCACCAGCGCCGGCTGCCCAGGCGGATCTCGCCCTCGGGCGTCTCCAGCAGCAGGCCGCAGCCTGGGAGCTCCTGGACGCCGCTGAAGGTCTCGGCCTCCGGCGCCGCCCGTGCGACGGCCTGCGCGAGGGGATGGCGGCTCGCTGCGGCGAGCCCGGCCGCCAGGCGCAGCCCCTCGGCGGGCTGGCCCTCGCGGATCAGGCTCGGCCGGCCCAGGGTCAGGGTGCCGGTCTTGTCGAAGACGATGGTGTCGGCCCGGGCCAGGCGCTCCAGCGCCGAGGCCGACTTCAGCAGGATGCCGCGGCGCAGGAGGCGGCCGCTGGCGATGACCTGGACGGCCGGTACCGCCAGGCCCAGGGCGCAAGGGCAGGTCACGATTAGCACTGCGATCGCGATCATCAGCGCCGGCTGCCAGGCCAAGCCGCCGATCAACAGCCAGCCGAGGAAGGCGACCAGGGCGAGCAAGTGGACCACCGGCGCGTAGAGCCGCGCGACCCGGTCGGCGAGCACGACGTAGCGGGCCCGGCGCTGCTCTGCTAACTCCATCAGGCGGACAATCTCGGCCAGGATCGTTGCCTCGCCGACCGCGGTGACCTCGAGTATCAGGGGTGCGCCCAGGTTGAGCGTCCCGGCGAAGACCGTCTCCCCGGCCCGGACCGGCCTGGGCAGGGTCTCTCCGGTGATCAGGCTGGAGTCGATCTCGGAGTGGCCGTCGACGACCTTGGCGTCGACCGCGATGCGTTCGCCCGCGGCCACCAGGACCCGTTGGCCGCTCTCCACCGCCTCGGCCGGCACGGCCTGGCGCCGGCCGTCCGGCAACAGCAGGGTCACCGCGCCGCCGCGCAGGGCCAAGAGGCGCTCGGCCGCCGAGCGCGCTCGCCCGCGGGCGCGCCGGTCTAGGTAGCGGCCGACCAGCAGGAAGAACAGCAGGGTCACGGCGGAATCGAAATAGGCGTGGGCGCCGCCGTTGATCGTCTCGAAAAGGCTCATGGCTGCGGCAAGGAGCACGGCAAGGGAGATCGGCACGTCCATGTTCAGGCTGCCGCCGCGTAGCGCCGCCAGGGCGGAGCGGAAGAAGGGCCGGCCGGCGAAGAGGATCGCCGGCAGCGCGATCAGGGCGGAGAACCAGTGGAGCAGGTCGCGGGTCGCCGGGCCCATGTCCTCGAAGTGCCCGGCCCAGACCGAGACGGAAAGCAGCATGACGTTGCCGGCCGCGAAGCCGGCGACCGCCAGGGCGATCAGCAGCTCCCTCTCGCTGCGATCCTCGCCGGCCCGCTTTTGCACCGGGTCGAAGGGCGTCACTCGGAAGCCCAGGCGCTCGACGATACCGGCCAGCTCGGTCGCCCGCGCCGCCGGTCCCGCCCAGCCCACCGCCAGCCGGCCGGTGGACATGTTGACCCGCGCCTCCCGGACGTCGGACTGGCGTTGCAGGGCGCTCTCGATCTTGCGGATGCAGCCGCCGCAATGGATGCCGTCGACCAGCAGGTGCAGGCGCGTCAGGCCATCTTCGCCCAGCGCGGCATGGCGCGTGCAGTCCAGTGGCGGCGTCTCTGGCGCCGGTTGAGCTGAAGCTTGCCGGTCGACTTCGAGCGCGGTCATGGCTGCAGGGTCACCCGGCGACGGCTGCTGTGGCGGTCGCCGTCCTTGGTGACGGTCAGCTCGACGTCCCATTGGCCTGGCAATGGCAGGGTCACCTGGCGGCCGTAGAGGCCGGCGCCCCGGTTCTCCAGGGTCACCGCGAAGTCGTGGCCCTCCAGGGTCGGGCGCTTGAATCTGGCCCGCACCTCGTCCGCGTAGAGGGCCTCGCCGCTGGGGCCGAGCAGCCGGACCCGCAGCTCGGCCGCGGTGCCGCCCGCCGGCTCCAGCGCCAGCGCGACGCGCCAGCCCAGCGCCTCCTGGGCCGCGCGTTCGGCCAGCCGGTCGTTGTAGGCCAAGCCGTCCTGGTAGGCGCTGTCGGTCTCCAGGCCGGTCCAGGTGCTGAGCGCGACCGCGATCATGGCGCCGTTGGCGGCGAAGACCACGAGGAAGAAACCAACGAAGATCCAGGGGATCTTCGAGCGCGCCTTGGCTGAGGCCGCCCGCCCGGTCATGGCTTCGGACCCCGGAACACGGTCTCGTTGCGCGCGACGTCGCCGCTGTCGACATCGGTCAAGGTCAAGGTGAAGCTCAGGCTGTCGGCGGTCACGGCGTCGCGCGGCAGGCGCAGATAGACCCGGTAGCTGGCCACGCTGTCCGGTTCCGCTTCCAGGATCGCGCTGCCCACGCCTTCGCCCTCCTGCCCGACCACGGTCAGGCCGGGGGCGGTCAGGCCCTCGATGCCGAGGAGATAGCTGCGGCCTTCCAGGGTCTTGTTCAGGATCTTGATGGTGTAGCCGTTGCGGATGCTGCCGTCCGACAGGGTCACGAAGAGCGGGTTGCGGTCGTGCAGGACGTTGATGTCGAGGCTGGCCCGGAAGGCCAGGCTCCACAGCATGAGGCCGGCCACGAACAGGAGCAGCAGGCTGTAGAGCGCGGTCCGCGGCCGGACCAGCCGATACCTGGGAATCGGCGCGGCCGCGGCCCGCGCCTCCTGGTTGCGCGTCGTATCGTAGGTGATCAAATTGAGCGGTCGGCCGACCTTGGCCATCACGCTGTTGCAGGCGTCGATGCAGAGCGCGCAGCCGATGCACTCAAGTTGCTGGCCGTCGCGGATGTCGATGCCGGTCGGGCAGACCGCGACGCAGAGGTTGCAGTCGACGCAGTCGCCCAGCCCGTCGGCAGACTGACCCTTTTTATGACGGCCGCGCGGCTCGCCGCGCCACTTTTCGTAGGTGACGATCAGGGTGTCCTCGTCGAACATCGCGGCCTGGAAGCGCGGCCAGGGGCACATGTAGGTGCAGACCTGCTCGCGTGCCAAGCCGGCCAGCAGGTAGGTGGTTGCGGTGAAGAGCCCGGTGAAGAAGTAGACTCCGACCGAGGCCTGGCCGGTGAAGACGTCGCGGACCACGGTCGGCGCGTCGTTGAAGTACATGATCCAAGCGCCGCCGGTCGCTGCGGCGATGACCAGCCAGACCGCGTGCTTCAGACTTCGCTTGCCGAGCTTCGCGGCGCTCATGGGCGCCTTGTCCAAGCGGACGCGGGCGTTGCGGTCGCCCTCGATCAGGCGCTCGACCCACATGAAGAGGTCGGTCCAGACGGTCTGCGGGCAGGTGTAGCCGCACCAGACCCGGCCGGCCAGGCTGGTCACCAGGAACAGACCGACCGCGCCGAGGATCAGCAGGCCTGTGAGGTAGTAGACCTCCTGAGGCCAGATCTCGATGAAGAAGAAATAGAGGCGGCCATTGACGATATCGACGAGCACGGCCTGGTCGGGCGCGTCGGGGCCGCGGTCCCAGCGGATCCAGGGCACGATGTAGTAGATCGCGAGCAGAGTGATCAGCACCGCCCACTTGAGGCGCCGGAAGGTGCCGGTGATCTGCTTGGGGTGGACCTTCACCCGGCTCGCGTACATCGACTGCCCGGCCTGCGCGGCCTGCCGGGCCCGTTCCTTCTGGGCCCGGGTCGAAAGGGCGTCCTCGACTGTGACCACGTCGTCCATGTCCGGCTCCGCAGGCCTCTCCCGGCTACTCCTCGCCGCCGCCCAGCGAATGGACGTAGACGGTCAGCATCTTGATGGTGGAGGCGTCCAGGCGGTCCTGCCAGCCTGGCATCACGCCGAGCTTCGGCTGGCGTATCTGGCTGATGACCTGGTCGCGGCTGCCCCCGTAGAGCCAGATCTGATCGTTGAGCCGCGGCCCGCCGAGCTCTCGGATGCCTTCGCCGGCCTCGCCATGGCAGGCGGCGCAGTTCTCCGCGTAGATCTCCTGCCCTGCCGTCGCGGACGCGCTGTCGTGCTCGGCGCCGGAAAGCGAGAGCACGTAGTCCGCCACGGCCTCGATCTGCTCCGGCTCGAGGATGTCGCCATAGGCCGGCATCTCGGAGTCGCGGGCTTCGTCGCTACCGTTGCGGATCCCGTGCAGCAGGGTGGTGTGGATGTCCTCCAGGGTGCCGCCCCAGATCCAGGCGTCGTCGGCCAGCACCGGGAAACCCTCCAGCCCGGCGCCGCCCTGGCCGTGGCAGGGTGCACAGTTGTCGGCGAAGGCCGCGGCGCCGCCGGTGAGCGCGAAGGTCAGGCGGTCCGGCTCGGCGGCGATCTCGGAGAGCTCGGCTTCCGCGATCGCGTCCCAGAACTGGGCCTGCCGGGCCCGCGCCTTCGCCAGATTCTCTTCGAGGTCGACCCGCGAGTTGTAGGCCAGCACGCCGGGGGTATGGCTTGAGAAGCTCGGGATCGCCGGGTAGAGGATGACGTAAACCAGCGAGAAGGCGATGCAGGCGTAAAAGGTATAGAGCCACCACCGCGGCAGCGGCGTGTTGAGTTCCTTGATCCCGTCCCACTCGTGGCCCGTCGTCTCCTGGCCCGAAATGGCGTCCTTTTCGATTTTCGTCGGCATGTCTCAGGCCTCCGCGTCGTCGTCGCGAAACGGTATCTGTGCGTGGTCGTCCATCTCCGCCTTGCGTTTGGGCCAATAGGCCCAGGCGACGATGCCGAGGAAGATCAGCATCAGCCAGACGACCCAGAGCGGGCGCAGCAGGTCGTAGGCGTCCTTGAAGAACTCGTACATGACGCCCTCCTATTGCCGCAGGTCTTCGGCCGTCAGGCCTTCGAAGTCGACCATGCGGCCCAGGATCTGGAGATAGGCGACCATCGCATCCATCTCGGTCAGTTCGCCCGGACGGCCGTCCAGGTCGCCGACCGCAGCCTTGGGATAGCGTTCGAGCAGTTCGTCGTGATCGGCCTCGGGATCGGCCTGCGCCCTCAGGTCCGCCAGGGCGTTCTCGATCATCGCCTCGCTGTAGGGCACGCCGACCGCGACGTTGGCCTGCAGGTGGGCCGCGACGTCGTCGACGCCAACCGGCTTGTCCAGCAGGAAGGCGTAGGGCGGCATGATCGACTCCGGCACCACCTGGCGCGGGTTGATCATGTGGGCCACATGCCAGTCGTTGGAGTACTTGCCGCCGACTCTCGCCAGGTCCGGCCCGGTCCGCTTCGAGCCCCACTGGAAGGGATGGTCGTACATGCTCTCCGCCGCCAGGCTGTAGTGTCCGTAGCGCTCGGCCTCGTCGCGGAAGGGCCGGACCTGCTGGGAATGGCAGGTGTAGCACCCCTCTCGGATGTAGATGTTGCGGCCGGCCAGCTCCAGCGGCGTGTAGGGGCGAACGCCCTGCACCTTCTCGATCGTGGTTTCGATGGTGAACAGCGGAACGATCTCCACCAGGCCGCCGATCGACACCGTGATCAATGTCAGCACCAAGAGCAGGATGACGTTGCGCTCGATTTTTCCATGCCAGTCCATGACGCCCTCCCTATTCCGCAGGCTGAGCGACGGGCGCGGCGGCACGGACTTCCTGACGGACTTCGCCGCGCGCCGTGCGCCACAGGTTGTAGACCATGATCAGGGCGCCGATCAGGAAGAGCACGCCGCCCAGGGCCCGGATCACGTAGAAGGGGTGCATGGCCTCGACCGTCTCGATGAAGGAATACTGCAGGAAGCCGAGCTGGTCGTAGGTCCGCCACATCAGGCCCTGCAGGATCCCCGAGATCCACATCGCGGTGATGTAAAGCACGATGCCGATGGTCGCGATCCAGAAGTGATAGCTGACCAGCCGCTCGGAGTAGAGCTGGGCCCGCCGCCAGAGCGCCGGCACCAGGTAGTAGACCGCGCCGAAGGATACGAAGGCGACCCAGCCCAGGGCGCCGGAGTGCACGTGGCCGACGGTCCAGTCGGTGTAGTGAGACAGCGCGTTGACCTGCTTGATCGACATCACCGGGCCTTCGAAGGTGCTCATGCCGTAGAAGGCGACCGAGGTGACCAGGAAGCGCAGGACCGGGTCGGTGCGCAGTTTGTCCCAGGCCCCCGACAGGGTCATGATGCCGTTGATCATGCCCCCCCAGGACGGCATCCACAGCATCACCGAGAAGACCATGCCCAGGGTCTGCGCCCAGTCCGGCAGCGCGGTGTAGTGCAGGTGGTGCGGACCGGCCCAGATGTAGAGAAAGATCAGCGACCAAAAGTGGATGATCGACAGGCGGTAGGAATAGACCGGTCGCTCCGCCTGCTTGGGGATGAAGTAGTACATGATCCCCAGGAAGCCCGCGGTCAGGAAGAAGCCGACCGCGTTGTGGCCGTACCACCACTGGGTCAAGGCGTCCTGCACGCCGGAGAAGAGCGAGTAGCTCTTGGTCCCGGTCCAGGACACCGGCACCGCCAGGTTGTTGACGATGTGCAGCATCGCGATGGTCACGATGAAGGCCAGGTAGAACCAGTTCGCAACGTAGATGTGCGGCTCCTTGCGCTTCAGCAGGGTGCCGACGAAGACCACCAGGTAGACCACCCAGACCAGGGTGAGCCAGAGGTCGACGTACCACTCAGGCTCGGCGTATTCGCGGCCCTGGGTGACCCCGGCGATGTAGCCGAGCGCGGCCATGACGATGAAGGCCTGGTAGCCGAAGAAGATGAACAGCCCGAGGGCCTCGCC
This sequence comes from Kiloniellales bacterium, assembly GCA_030066685.1. NCBI lineage: Bacteria > Pseudomonadati > Pseudomonadota > Alphaproteobacteria > Rhodospirillales > Kiloniellales bacterium. The sequence continues at coordinate 139,840 of JASJBF010000002.1, forward strand.
GCCGAAGAGGCTGGCCCGCGAGGTGCGTTGCACCACGTAGAGCGAGGTGCCCAGAAGCGCGTTGCCGCCGAAGGCGAAGATCGCCGCCGAGGTGTGGACCGGCCGCAGGCGGCCGAAGGTGGTCCATTCCAGCCCCAGGTTCAGGACCGGGTAGGCCAACTGAAAGGCGATGTAGACGCCCATGACGAAGGCCGCCACGCCCCAGAACACGGTAGCGATGACGAAGTAGCGGATGACCCGTTCGTTGTATGCGACGGCTTGCGTCCGGCCAGCGGCAGCGTCGGCCGCGGCGACTTCGGCAACGGACATGGTGCCCCCTTTTTCCATCCTCTGTCGGTCAAACCCAGACTACACGAAACCAAAAGAAAGGCGATCCGGCCGCCGAACTCCCGGCCGAATTTCGTTTCGCAGTTGCAGCATAGGACAGAATCCCGGGCCTTGATCCAAATCAATTCGTCCGCCCTTGAGATTGCCTAGCTTGCGCGCCAAGCTAAGACTGCGCTTGTCTTCAGGCGCCGTTACGAGCGGGAGGTTTGAGCCGATGTCCGAAGCAGTGCCCGTGTTCTCGACACCTTCGCCCAAGATCCGTCAGGTCGGGCTCGACCGGCCCTGGGCTTGGCTGGCGGCCGGCTGGGGCGATCTGCGCAAGGCGCCGGCGGTCAGCCTGGGCTACGGCCTGGTCTTCGCCTTGGCCGGCTTCGCCATCCTGGCGGTGGTCTGGGCCTCGGGAATCTCGGCCGAGCGCTACGGCGGCTTTTTTGTGGTTTTGCCGCTCAGCGCCGGCTTCATGCTGGTCGGCCCGATCATGGCGGTCGGCCTCTACGAGGTCAGCAGCCGCCTGGCCAAGGGCGAGACGGTCTCCCTCGGAATCGCGGTGTCGGCCTTCCGGCGCAATCCGGCGCAGATCGCCCTGATGGGGCTGGCCCTGATGCTGTTCCTGTTGTTCTGGATTCGCCTGGCGACCCTGATCTTCGCCCTGTTCTTCGCCAGCAATCCGCCGGATCCGAACAACCTCATCATGGACGTCTTCTTTTCCGCCGAAGCCATCCCCTTCCTGATCGTCGGGGTCAGCGTGGGCGCGGTCTTGTCGGCCCTGGTCTTCTCCATCTCGGCGGTGTCGATCCCGATGCTGCTGGACCGCAACGTCAACGTGATCCTGGCGATCGCGACCAGCGTGGCGGCGGTGCGCCACAACCTCGCGCCGATGGCGGTCTGGGCGGCTCTGATCGTGCTCTTCACGGGGGCCGGGCTGGTCACCGCCTATCTCGGTCTGGTCGTCGCCCTGCCGCTGATCGGCCACGCGACCTGGCACGCCTACCGCGATCTGGTCGAACAGGACGGCTGATCGGCGATCGGCGCCTTTCGATCCGCGCCCTCCCGGCTCAGCTGGCCCGCCAAAGCTCGGCGGCCTTGAAGGCTTGCGCGGCGCTGCGGGCCTCCGCCTTGTCCTCGACCAGCGGCCGGTAGGCCATGTCGACGATCAGGATGTGGTGGGTGAGCCAGTTCTTCAGGTAGTCCAGCAGCTTGTCGTTGATCTCCGGGGCCGCCGCCTCGGGGTCCTCTTCGAAGCGCTTGGCCAGGGCCTGGATCTCCGCCGTGAAGTCCTCGTGCTCGGCCTTGTGCTCCGGCAGCTCCTGGAAGCCGCAGGCCTGCAGAACGTGCTCTTCGCGGGCGAAGTGGAACTCGGCATAGCGCATCAGTGCGAAGATGCACTGCCGCAGGGCACCGGGCTGGCCTGCGTTGTTGGCAAGCTGGTTGATGACCCGCACCAGCATCTTGTGGTCGTCGTCGAGCTCGGCAAGGCCGACGCTCATCTCGGGTGTCCACTCCATGAACGTCATGGCCGGCCCTCCAGCGTGAATCCCTTGAACCTGCTTCGAGTCTTCCCCGAAATTGCGCCGGGATCGTTGACCCAAGTCAATCGCGCCGCGCGGTGGGCAAGGCTCGCGGATTGCCGCAGCTTCACGTAGGCTGCCCCGCCAGATGCGGGAGAGGGGTGATGACGGAAGCGAATCGGGTGTCGCTCGGGGTCGCCGTCGGGGGCTTCGGCGCGATCGGCAGGCAGGTGGCGCGCGCCCTGGATCGCGGGGTGCCGGGGCTGCGGCTGGTGGCGGTCTCGGCGCGCGACCGAGAGGCCGCGGGCCGGCGCATGTCCGACTTCGCGCAGCCGGTCCCGGTTGTGGCGCTGGACGAGCTCGCGGGGCTGGCCGAGGTCGTGGTCGAATGCGTGCCAGCGGCGGCCTTTGCCGACTTGGCCGAGCCGGCCGTTGCGGCGGGTCGCCGCCTGGTCACGGTGAGCTGCGGCGTGCTCCTGCGCCGCTGGGATCTGGTTGAGCGCGCCAAGGCGAGCGGCGCCCAGATCGTCGTGCCGAGCGGCGCCCTGCTGGGACTCGATGCGGTCCGCGCCGCCGCCGAGGGCGAGATCCATGCGGTGCGCATGGTGACCCGCAAGCCGCCGGTCTCCCTGGCCGGGGCACCTTACCTCGAGCAACAGGGTATCGACCTCGAAGGGCTGACCGAGCCCCGCCTCATATTCCGCGGGACCGCGCGCGAGGGGGCCTTGGGCTTCCCGGCCAACGTCAACGTGGCGGCAGCGCTCAGCCTCGCCGGCATCGGGCCGGAGCGTACAGAGCTGGAGATCTGGGCGGATCCGGCCTTGACCCGCAACACCCACCGGATCGAGGTCGACGCCGACAGCGCCCGCTTCGAGATGCAGATCGAGAACCTGCCCAGCGAAGCGAACCCGCGCACCGGCAAGATCACCGCCCTAAGCGTGATCGCCACCCTGCGCGGTCTGACGGCGCCCTTGCGGGTTGGGGCTTGAGACTAGGTCGCTGCGGCTACGATGCGCGCCCTTGCGCCGTCGACTCGGGCGTGCGCTTGGTCAGCCTCGAAGCCAGCAGGTTGTAGAGCCAGGCCAGCAAGGCACCGCCGATCAAGCCGTCGGCGAAGCCCCAAGCCAGACCGACCAGGCTCCCCAAGGGCGTGACGCTGTAGCCGAGATAGATCTGCCCGACCGGCGAGGGCCCCGAGGTGCCGCCGCCGGCGAGGATCACCCACCAGGTCAGGAAGAAAACGCTGCCGCCCCACCAGAGAGCGAAGGCGAGCGCGAAGGCGGGGACGTTGAGCTTCATGGCGGTTCCTCCAAAGCGAGCGGTGGCCTCACTCGGGGAACAACCTGGGCGCCGCCTTTGTTCCTGTCTCAGGTCTCGCGGAGCTGCGAGACCTCGGCGCCGCTGCCGCGCAGCGGCAGCCGCCAGCCGGCGCGCTGGTGGCGCCAAAGGGTGAAGACGGCGAGCAACAGCAAGACGCCGGCCAGGACGGGCCGGACCACCCCGTCCATCAGGAAGAGCGGCGGCACGATGGCGAGGCAGAAGGCCGGGAAGTAGAACAGGGTCCAGCGCGCCTCGTGGCGCCGCGCCTGGTACCAGGGAAAGGCCGCCGAGAAGACTGAGATCACCAGGAAGAACAAGGCCCAGGGCCGGGTCACGAAGAGCGAGAGGTCCTCGGAGATCGCCAGGGCGCGCGACAGGTTGAGCTCGGCAACGTGGCCCAGGACCACGCCCAGGATCATCGGCGCCAGCGGAAAGCCCAGGGTTTTCAGGACGTAGCCGAGGACGCCGAAGACGAACAGGGTCCAGATGTCGAAGGTGACGTTGTTCAGCGCGAAGACGCCGATCGCGCAGTAGAGCAGGATCACCGAGGCCAGGGTGTACATCGGCACCCGCACGACCAGCAGGAAGGCCCGCAGGCAGACCGCCTGCATGGCGATCATGATGAAGTGCGCCAGGAAGAAGGCGACGAAGATGGCATAGGCGAGCTGGGGATTGTCGGAGATGAAGGTCGGGCTGGGCTGGACGTTGTGGATCAAGAGGGCGCCCAGCATGACCGCGGTGACCACGTCGCCGGGGATGCCGAGGGCCATCATGGTGATCAGGGCGCCGCCGGCGGTCGCGTTGTTGGAGGATTCCGGGGCGATGATGCCTTCCGGCGTGCCGCTGCCGAAGGCCTCGGGATTGCGCGAGGCCTTCTTGGCCTGGTCGTAGGCCAGGATGTTGGAGATCGAGCCGCCGGCCGCCGGCAGGATGCCGGTGAAGGTGCCGATCAAGGCGGAGCGGATCAGCTGCGCCCAGTGCCGGACGATCTCGCGGATCGCCTTGAGGTGCTCGACTCGCACCGCCTGGGCGCTCTTCTCCATCAGGGGCCGCCGCGCGGCGGCCACGTCGCGGACGTCGCTCAGGAGCTGGCTGAAGGCGAAGAGGCCGACCAGGACCGGCAGGAAGGCGAAGCCCTGCCTGAGGGCGTCGACGCCGAAATCGAAGCGGGCGACGCCATTGACCTCGTCCTCGCCGATGGTCGCGACCAGCAGGCCGAGCAGGCCGGCGATCACGCCCTTGACCAGGTTCTCGCCGGACAGGCTTGCGGTGATGGTCAGGGCGAAGAGCACCAGGGCGAAGTAGTCCCAGGGCCCGAACTCCAGGCCGATGCGGGCCAGCTGCGGGGCCAGGGCGACCAGCAGGCAGGCGCTCAGGATGCCGCCGAAGAAGGACGACCAAATGCCGATTCCCAGGGCCAGGCCGGGCCGGCCGCCGCGGGCCATGGGGAAGCCGTCGAAGGTCGTGGCGACCGACGACGGCGTGCCCGGGATCCCGGTCAGCATGCCGGACATCAGGCCGCCGGAGAGGCCGCCGACAAAGACCCCGATCATGGTCGCCAGGCCCTCGACCGCGCTGAGCCCGAAGGTGAAGGGCAGGGTCAGCACCACCGCCATGGTGATGGTGAAGCCCGGGATCGAGCCGGCGATCAGCCCGGCCGAGACCCCGAGGAACATCAACATCAGGTTGCCGAGCGAGAAGACCTCCGCGAAGGCGCCGCCCAGGTTCTCGATCAGCATGCCCCGCCGCCCCCCGGCCCTGGCCTATTGCAGGTTCAGGATGACGCCGCCCGGCAGGAAGACGCCGAGCGCGTAGGTGAAGATCGCCCACATCGCCCCGACCGAGATCACCGCGATGGCGAGGTGCAGGGGCAGCTGCGCCGCCTTGCTGCCGCCGAGAATGGTCAGCATCAGCAGGACGAAGAGGATCCCGCCCAGGAGCATGCCGAGAATCGGCAGGCTGACCAGGAAGCCCAGGAACAGCGCGTAGCAGATCAGCGGGTTGCGGTAGCGCCGCAGCCAGTCGCGCAGGCCGCCGCCTTCGCCGGCCGCCGGCGGGCTGCGCAGCGCCTGGGTCAGCAGCAGCAGCGAGAAGAGGCTGAGCGCCCCTAGGATGATCTGCGGCCAGACCGAGGACTGCAGGGTGCCGTAGTTGGTCGCCTCGATATCGAAGCTGGCGGCGATGAAGACGCCGCAGAACAGCAGCAGGAAGACCGCGGAAAGGGAGTCGCGATTGATGCGAGGCTGCATGGCCCGAGCCGACTTTCAAGAAAACAGAAATGGCCGGGACGGCGACGCCGCCCCGGCCGCGAAATGAGAAGGTCTCAGCCGCCCTTGTACATCCCGACCTCGGTTGCGATGCGCTTCCAGGTCGTGAAGGTTTCCTCGAAATAGGCCCGGTAGTCCTTGGGGCCCAGGTAGTTGATGCTGGTTCCCTTGGCGGTCATGGCCTCGACCACGGCCGGATCCTCGGCCGCCTTCTTCAGCAGCGCCGCGTAGTGGTCGACGACCGCCTTCGGCGTGCCCTTCGGCAGCACGACCCCGCGGTCGGTGCCGTAGATCAGGTCGTAGCCCTGCTCCTTGGCGGTCTTGACGTCGGCGATCTCGGGGTTCCGCTCGGCGGTGGTGATGCCGAGGGCCTTGAGCTCCCCGGTCGCGATGTACTTCTTCGCGGAGGCGAGGTTGATCTCGCCCAGCTCGATGTTCTTGGCCAGCAGCGCGGTCATGCGCTGGCGGGTGCCGTCGTAGGAGACGTGCTTGAACTTGATCCCGGCCGCGTCCTCGAGCAGCAGGAAGATGAAGTGGCTGGTCGAGCCCAGGGTGCCGCCGGCGATGATTTCGCCGGGCTTCTCCTTGGCCGCCGCCACCAGCTCGCCCAGGTCGTTGTAGGGCACGTCCGGGTTGGCGCCGAAGATGGCCGGCGTGCGGGTCAGCAGTGAGACCGGCTCGAAGGCGTCCCAGGTGAAGTCGACCCGGCCGCTCAAGAAGCTGGTCAGGGCGCTCTGGTGGATCGCGAAGAGCGTGCAGCCGTCAGCCTTCGCGCTCCTGGCTTCCTTCGCGCCCTTGTTGCCGCCCTGGCCGCTGATGTTGACGACCTGGAGCTGCGGCTTCGCACCTTGCTTGTTCACGGACTCGACGAAGGTGCGGAAGATCACGTCGGTGCCGCCGCCGGCGCCCCAGGGCACGATCAGCTTTGCAGTCCGGCAGGGGATATCGGCCGCCTGGGCGCTGGTCCCGGTGACCGCCAGCGCCAGGGCCGCGAAGGCGGCGCCGGCCATCCAAACACTCGCTCTGAACATCGTTCCTCCCTTGCGTACAAAAACCCCGCCACATCCCTCGCGGGGGAGGGACTTGTGAGCAGGGCACCAATGATTGCTCGATTATAGGCAGATCGCTACGGCCGCGGCCAGACGGCGGCCGTCACCCATCCTCCGACTTCGCGCTAGATCAAACGAGCGCAGATAATTTGACCCATTTCATACAGATAGAGCAGCTTGCCTTCGCTCGAATGAAGGCAGGATGCTCTACCGCTGGGTGTTGTACCAGCGGACGAACTCCTCGAAGAGCTGCTCCCTCTGCTGATTGGAGATGTTCCGCACGCCCGTGGACTGCTGGAAGGTCGACAGGAAGCGGTTGAAGGCGGTCTTGAGCTCGCTGGCCGGCGCGTTGCTGTTTGTCGCCAGCCATTCCTCGGCGGCGGCGAAACGCGTCCAGCCGGGCACCTCGGCGGCCAGGTTGATGGATCGCCACTTGGGGTTCCGCGGCTCCTGGCGCAGCTTCTCGAAGTTGTCGAAGAAGCGGGTCACGAAGCGGGCGACGCGCCGGTAGCGTTCGGTCCCCTTCGGCCAGGCATAAGTCGCCAGCACGACGCTGGTGGCGACGGTCTGGACCGACTGGCCCTCCGGGATCACGGCCGGATAAGCCTCGCTCTTGAGGGTCGCCGGCAGATAGACCGCCAAGAGCTTCTGGTAGTTGGGGTTGGGATTCTGGGGGTCGGTCAGCGGCACGAAGTGCAGGTCGTCCTCGGGCGTGATCCCGGTGAAGGCGGGCAGGGGCGAGCCGGCCATGCGCGCCATGGCCGCGATTTCGCCGTTCTTCAGCTTGAAGGTGGCGAGCTCCTGATCCAGGTAGACCGGCTCGACGTCGACGCCGAGGATCCGGAACACCGTCTGGCTGCCGATGTCGGTCGCGCTCAAGGGCTTCCAGAAGTTGACCTTCTTGCCGCGCAGCTGCTCGATGCTCCGGATGTCCTTGCGGGCCATGACGTGAAACTCGGCGTTGTAGAGCTTCGCGATGTAGTGGATGACCCGGTTGATGTTGTTGTAGAGTTCGGGGTCGCGGTTCTTGAAGTAGGCGAAGTAGCCCGACTCCGTCAGGCCCATGTCGACGCCCTTCAGCATCAGGACGTCGCGCATGTTCTGGGCGCCGCCGCGGCCGATCACCGGCAGGATGCGCAACTCGTTGCCGCGGGTGTCGTCGAGCACGTTCTGCAGGTCCTCGACCAGCTTGATGTAGGTGCCCGAGCGGCCCGCGGCCATGATGGTCACGGTGTTGGCGTTTGCCGCAGCCTGCTCCCTTTGGAACTTGGCGTTGCCGGGCGACGACTGCGCAACCGCGTCCTCTGCGATGCCGAAGGCAATCAAGCAGGCCAGGGAGAAAGCTGCGCCCCTAACCCTCGCACTCTCCAGCGACCTCATCTGGGAACTCCCTGTACCAAGACAATCAAAGGGTACGATTAGCCCGAGGCGCTGAGCTGAACAAGAGTCCCAGAAATGACAAAGAGATGTCGTCTTGCCACAGAGACCTGAGCAAGATGCTTAAGTTTATCAATTACGTGTATCAGTCCCTATATACTTTGGGTGATCTCCTCCGACTAGGTCCTGGGGTTCGGAATACCAGGGGTTGAGGGGCGACTGCCAATCTTCAACGCCGCGTCCGGGGCGGGCTACAGAGCGATCAGCTCGTCGAGATGGCCGGGCAATGCCTGGGTCGGGATCTTGGTCAAGTCCTTCGAGAGCTCGCCCGTGACCTTGGCCGTCGCACCGCGACCAAGGGCGGCGCGGAGTTCCCCGAGGGCCTTTGCCGGTGCGACCAGGATCAGACGGTCGAAGACTCTTTCGGCGGCCGCGGCATCCAGACGCGCCGCCACGGCCTTGAGGAAGTCTTGCTTCTCCTGCTGGTGCCAGTCGGCGCGCGGTGCCATGGCGTGGCGCCCCAGGCCCTTCCGGTCGTGCACTCGGCCCGGCCGATCGCTCCCCACCTCGCGCGTCGCGGCACGGGAGCCCTGCATCTCGCCGTCGCTGACCGGCGCCAAGCCCTTGCCGGGACCTGTGTTCTCCAAGATCCGCGCCGCCGCACCGTCGGCGACGACGATCCATGTCCGGGTCGCTTGCATCGAGACCTCCGAAGGGTGGCTCGGACTTTTAGATTCAGATCAACCGCGCCGAGCCGTGATCGTGTTGATCTGCGTCACGGCCGAGTGGACAGGCTATTGAGAGGTCACGCCTAGGCCGCCCTGTGCCCGGCCTGTGGCGTCGGGGGCAGCTTGGGCAGCTCGTCGCCGGCGAGGGTTTCCTTCTCCAGGAGGCGGCGGGCCGTCTCGTCCAGCAGCTTGCGGTGCCGTTCCAGGATCTTCGTCGCGGACTCGAAGGCGGCGTCCAGCAGGGCGCGGACCGCGCAGTCGATCTCGCGCGCGGTCTCCTGGCTGTGGGTGGCGCCGCGGGTGAAGCCGGGCAGGCCGCGCGGCGGGTTGTCCAGGAACTGCGGGGTCTCCTCGGCGTAGACCGCCTGGCCGAGCGTGGCGTCCATGCCGTAGCGCATGACCATGGAGCGCGCCACCTCGGTCGCCCGGTTGAGGTCGTCCGCGGCCCCGGTCGAGAGCTCGCCGAAGACCAGCATCTCGGCGGCGCGGCCGCCCAGCAGCACCGCCATCTTGTTCTCCAGCTCCGCCCGGGTCATGAGGTAGCGGTCCTCGGTCGGCCGCTGGATGGTGTAGCCCAGGGCGCCGATCCCGCGCGGGATGATCGAGATCTTGTGGACCTCGTCGCTGCCGGGCAGGGCCATGGCGACCAGGGCGTGGCCGGTCTCGTGGTAGGCGACGATCTTGCGCTCCCTGGGATTGAGCAGGCGGTTCTTCTTCTCCAGGCCGGCGACGATGCGCTCGATGGCGCGCACCACGTCGTCCATGGTCACGGCCTCGCCGCCGCGGCGGGTCGCCAGGATGGCGGACTCGTTGACCAGGTTGGCGAGGTCGGCGCCGGTGAAGCCGGCGGTCAGTTCGGCGATCTTTTCGGCGTCGATGTCGGGGCCGAGCCGGATGTCGCGCAGGTGCACCCCGAGGATCGCGACCCGGCCGAGCTTGTCGGGCCGGTCGACCAGGATCTGCCGGTCGAAGCGGCCCGGCCGCAGCAGGGCGGTGTCCAGGATCTCGGGGCGGTTGGTGGCCGAGAGCAGCACCACGCCGGAGGAGGGGTCGAAGCCGTCGAGCTCGGCCAGGAGCTGGTTCAGGGTTTGCTCCTTCTCGTCGCTGCCGCCGCCGACCGGCGACAGGCCCCGGGCCCGGCCCAGGGCGTCGAGTTCGTCGATGAAGATGATGCAGGGCGCCGACTTCCGGGCCTGCTCGAAGAGGTCGCGGACCCGGGCGGCGCCGACCCCGACGAACATCTCGACGAACTCGGAGCCGCTGATCGAGAAGAAGGGCACGCCGGCCTCGCCGGCCACCGCCCGCGCGAGCAGGGTCTTGCCGCAGCCGGGCGGCCCGACCAGCAGGACGCCCTTGGGTATCCGCGCGCCGAGCCGGCCCCAGGCCTCGGGCTCCGTCAGGAAGCGGACGATCTCCTGCAGCTCCTCCTTCGCTTCCTCGACCCCGGCGACGTCGTCGAAGGTGACCCCGACCTCCTTCTCCATGTAGATCTTGGCCTTGCTGCGGCCGATCGACAGAAACCCGCCCATGCCCTGCTTCTCGGCCATGCGCCGGAAGATGTAGAGCCAGGCGACAACGAAGATCAGGACCGGGACGGTCCAGGACAGCAGGGTGGCGAGAAAGGTGTTCTTGACCACCCCGGTGAAGGTGACGCCGGTCTCCTCCAGGTCGCGGGCCAAGTCGCTGTCGACCCGCACGGTATAGATCTGGTCCCGGCCGTCGGGCAGGGGGCTGTGAAGCCGGCCGCGGATGTGGTCCTCGGCGATCGAGATCTCGGCAACCTTGCCCTCGCGGAGCAGGGTCTGGAACCTGCTGTAGGGTATGGTCTCGACCTGCTGCAACCCCGCCAGCCAGTGCTGGAGCAGAAGCACGGCCAGGAAGGCGATCACGAAGTACCAGAAGTTGAAATGCTCTTTGCGTTCCACGGTCCCTGCCCAGCCCCGGCGCCTAGCTGTGGAAGGAGCGATCCATCGGCGGCAGAGGCTTGCAATAGCTGAGGCCGGAGAGCTTGTGGCCCTCTGATTCCAGAGCGTCGTGAAGACCGCTCGGGAAGAGCTGGACGCTGGCGGCGGGCATGATGACGTGGACGGCACGGCAGCCCTTGCCGCGGGCCAGGTTCTCGACCGCGGTGATGAGAGCGTGCTCGACCTGTCGGCGACCCGAGGCGAAATAGTCGTGGGCGATGAGGTTCTTGACCAGCAAGGTGCGGCCCTGGATCGGATCCTTCTCTATGCTATAGACCGCTAGCCCGAGGATGCAGCTTTCTAGCTTCTCGGCGACCAGTATGCCGTTCGGCTCCGGATGACCCCGGGCCATATGGCCCTCGGCAAAATCCAGCCACGCGCTGGCGGTCATGCTCGGGGCCGTCAGATGCACCAGGGGGAAGCACTGGGCCACCCGCTCGGCCTCCAGCGGTCGAATTCTCAGGTTTTGCATGGGTCAGCCGTGTCCTTTTCAGCCTGCGGCAGGCTAGGGTGCGGCAACAGACAAGGGCATTGACATAGGTCAACGAGGCCGAGGCGACGGGCTGGCGGTTAACGCCCTCGGTCTGCCCGGAAGGCGCCCTCGCAGCCTTGGCTTGCAGTTCCCTGACTTCCCGGCCAAACTGCTCGCGGTCTTGGGGAGCAAGGCATGGACCAGACGAACCAGTCGCCCTTCGACGTCCGGAACCGCAGGCTGGTGGAAGCCAGGAGCCGGCCGGAGCCTTCGACATCGCCCTGCGCGGCCTGCAGCGTGCGGCACCTTACCGTCTGTGCTGCCTTGGAAGGCGCCGAGCTGGAGCAGCTCGCCGACATCGTCCACAACGTCGAGTTGGAGGCGGGGCAGCCGCTGTTCGACGAGGGCGAGCGGGCGGACTACGTCTTCAACGTGACCGCGGGCTGCGTCAAGGTCTACAAGCTCCTGCCCGACGGCCGGCGTCAGGTGACCGGCTTTCTCTTCGCCGGCGACTTTCTCGGGCTCGCCAATCAGGACACCTACGCTTTCAGTGCCGAGGCGGTGTCTCCGGCGACCCTCTGCCGTTTCCAGCGCGGCAAGCTGGAAGCGGCGATGGAGCGCTTCCCCCAGCTCGAGAAGCGGCTCCTCGGCGTTGCCAGCCACGAACTGGCCGTCGCCCAGGAGCAGATGCTGCTGCTGGGCCGCAAGACCGCCAAGGAGCGGCTCGCCTCCTTCCTGATCAAGCTTTCCCAGGGCGCGGAACGCCGGGGCCGGCCGGCCAGTCCGGTCCGGCTTCCGATGACCCGGGCCGATATTGGCGACTACCTCGGCCTGACGACCGAGACGGTCAGCCGGGTCATGACCCAGCTCAAAGGACAGGGCACGATCGCGCTTCTGCCCAACGGTCAGGTCGATCTCCGCGAACTCGAGACTCTCGAGGACCTCGCCGGGGGCTACTAGATCAAACTGCGCTCGATCGGATCCAGTTGAGCGCAGATAATTTGATCTATTCCATATAGATAGAGCAGCTCATCTGCGTTCGAATGAACGCAGGATGCTCTAGCGAAAGCCCCGCGTCGGGCGTTTTCCTATCGGTTCCGGCTTTCTGCCAGGACCTCTCCGCACTGCGTCCTCAACGGCCCCAGGGAAATGCCTCCCGAGCCGGCAGGCGCCCGCCTGCCTGGCCGAACGCCTCTGCGATGCGCAGGCCTTCGTTCCACTTGGCCATGCGCTCGGATCGTGCGAAGGCGCCGACCTTGAGCTGTTTTGCCCGCCAGCCGACGGCGAGGTGGACGATCGTGACGTCTTCGCTCTCGCCGGAGCGCGCCGAGACGATGGCTTCCCAGCCGGCCGCCCGGGCCGCGTCGAACGCCGCCTGTGCCTCGCTGAGGGTGCCCGCTTGGTTGGGCTTGATCAGCGCGGTGTTGCAGGCACCGAGAGCCGCACCGTCGCGGATCCGCTGCGCGTTGGTGCAGATGAAGTCGTCGGCGACCACCTCGACCCGCGGGCCGGCCGCCGCAGTGAAGCGCGCCAGCGCCTCGCCGTCGTCCTCACCGAGCGGATCCTCGATCGCGACGATCGGGTAGCGCTCGAGCCAGCCGAGGAGCATCGCTGCGAGCGCGTCGGCGTCGACCTCGCGCCCGTCGCGCGCCAGGCGATAGTGGCCGCCGCGCCCGAAGTCGGTGGCAGCGATATCCAGCGAGATCGCCACCTCGTCGCCGGGTATCCGGCCCGCCAGCTCGATGGCGCGCAGAAGGTAGTCCAGCGCCTCCTCGTTGCTGTCAAAGGCCGGCCAGTAGCCCCCCTCGTCGGCCACGCCCTGCAGGCGGCCCGCCTCGGCCATCAGCTCGCCCGCAGCGCGGTAGACCTCGGCGGTCCAGTCCAGCGACTGCGCGTAGTCGCTCGCACCGACCGCGATAACCATGAAATCCTGCACGTCGACGCGCCGTCCGGCATGAGCCCCGCCGCCGAAGACCTGGATTTCCGGCAGCGGCAGGTCGAGGTCGTCGGCCTCGCCGGCGAGATGGCGCCAGAGCGGCAGGCCGCGCGCGGCGGCGGCGGCCTGCGCCACCGCCATCGACGTCGCGACCAGCGCGTTGCCGCCAAGCCGTGCGCGCTCGGGCGTGCCGTCGAGTTCGACCATGGCCGCGTCGATGCCGGCCTGGTCCGCGGCCGAGCGCCCGCGCAGCAGCGCGGCAATCTCGCCGTCGACCGCGGCCACGGCACCGCGCACGTCGAAGCCGCCGAAGGCCGTGCCGCCGTCGCGCCGGTCGAGCGCCTCGGCGCTGCCGGTCGAGGCTCCGGCAGGCGCGATGGCTCGCCCGAGGGCGCCGCCCGCGAGGCGTACCTCAGCCTCGACGGTCGGGCGGCCGCGCGAGTCCCAGATCCGGCGCCCCCGGACGGCCACGATGGTGTCGTTCATGTATCGAGTTCCTCGTTCCAGGCGGCAAGAACCGCCTCTAGCCTGTCTGCGGGAGCCGAGAGAAGGCGCCGCGCGCAGCGGCGCACCCGCTCCCGGTCGGCCTCTGCGGTGATGTACTCGACCGGCGATTTACCGTCGACCCGTGCCAGCAGCAACCCGGCCAGGAGATCCGCGGCGCGGGCCTCGAGGTCGACTGGCGGCTCCCAGTCGACCCCGGCGAGATAGCTGCTGGCCATCGCTGTGAAGGCGGCGTTGAAGCCGTTGCGCGCCGCGGGGGTCCACAAGGACTTCAGCAGCAGGTGGTTGACGCAGAAAGCAAGATCGAAGGCCGGGTCGCCGATGCAGGCGCACTCGGCGTCGAGGAAAACTGGGCCTCCCGGGCCGGCGAGGATGTTCTTGGGGCTGACGTCGCCGTGGATCATCGCGAGGCGGGTTTCGGCGGTGCGGGCGCTCAGACCGAACAGGACCTCGCGCAGGTCGGGATGGCGCGCGGCGGTCGCCTCGAGGTAGGGCTCCAGCCGGATGGCGTGGAAAATGTCGTGACGGGGGAAGCGCCGGGCGACCTCATCGTCGCCGGCGGTGGCCGCGTGGATCGCTGCCAGGCGGTGCCCGATCTCGGCCGCGAAGGCCGGGTCGGCGCGGCCATCGCGTAGCTCGTTCTTCCAGAGGCGGTGGCTCGCCGGGTCGAGGTAGCTCATCGCGCAAAGCATCGCTTCGGCATCGTGGTGGAGGACCGGCGGCGCGGCGCCCGGCACGACGCTGCCGGCGATCTCGTACCACGCAACCTCGAAGCGGTTGCGTTCGACCGGGGCGTGCCACTCGGCCGCCACTCTGAGCTGCGGCAGCGCCCGCTTGACGCAGAAGGTCTGCTCGGGCGTCACCACCTTCCAGATGCTCGAGGAGACGCCGCCCGCGAGCGGCTCGAAGGAGGCCGTGTCGGCGCCCTCGACAAGCCCCGCCTCCCGCAAGGCTGCAAGAATCGCCGCGTCCGGTTGGGCCGTGCCCGGCTCTGACCGAGTCATGTCGTGCCCCGACTTTTGAGGACCAGCCAGGAATTATGGCGTGAACCACCGCACGCCAAAATATGAAATGCAGGACTTGGCCGGTTTCGACTTATCCCTGCGTCCGGCAGGGTTGTCGGAATGCGGGGAGTGGGAGACTGAATATTCACGGAGCACCGGCAGGATCCGGCACGAATTCACCCGGGCCGCCCCTGTAAAGCGCGACCTGTGTCGCGGGAGACTTGGCGGGGGGCGCCCGCTGGTCGAGGTCGACAGGGCTCGCTCACGGACCTCGACGCCGAATCACGCGTCGAGCTGCGTGGCGACCCGAAGCCCTGCGCCCCGAGGGACGAAGGGAAGACCCGCTCCGTCTCGACAGGCGCAGACCGCTGTCAGGGCTGCCCGAAGGCCTTCATCGCCTCGCGGGTGCGTTCCTCGACGGGTGCCCAGCAGTCGCGTGAGATGTCCATCATCATGCCCATGAGCTTCTGGGCCTCGCGCAGGTAGTCCTCGCCGGCGGCCTGGACGAAGCTGGCTTGTAAGCGGAGGGCCTCCTCCGGCCCGCTGCACCCGATCAGCGACTCCGTGCGACCGAATTCCTCGCGCAGGCGGTGATCGGCAAAAGCCATGATCTCCCGATTGAGCGCGGTCCAGCCGTCCAGCATGGCCTGGTTCGCTGCCAGCATCGTTTGCACTGTCTCCTGGTTCGACTTGGCGAAGTCCCCGAAGTCGAAAGTCTTTTCGGCCTTCTCCGCCTTCTCGCTCGCTCCGGCTTTCGCCTCGGGCGTGACGCTCTCGCTCTTTCGTCTTGGCTGGGTCATCTTCTTCGCGGCCGTCATCGTGGTGTGCCTCGTAGTATTCGGTTGATGAGAAACCGAGGCCGAGCCGGGGGGCTCTCCTCGGACCTCCGGGCGCTACTTCTTCTTCTCGGCAATCTCGATCTTTTGCTCCTTGCGCCGAGCAGGGGCCGATTTCGGCAGCCTTATGGACAGGACTCCCTTGTTCATCTCTGCCTTGATCTTGTCGGCCTCGACCCCGGAGGGCAGACGGAAGGAACGCTTGAAGGTACCGTAGCTCCGTTCGCTGAGGAAGTAGTCCTTCTCCTTTTCTTCGTGCTCGGTCCTTTTTTCGCCGGACACCGTGAGCAGGTCGTCGCGAAGCGAGACCTCGACATCCTTGTCGTCCAGGCCGGGCAACTCGATCGCGATCTCGTAGGCGCTATCGCTCTCACTGATATCGGCCATGGGACTCACCGCCATCCGCCCCCAGCCGGGAGCGGAGTCGAAATCTAAGCCGCGCAATCTCGGCCAGCCTCGGAAATAGCTGTCGAAAACGCGGTCGATGTCCTGCCGGAGGCCGAGGAACGGATCGCCCATGCCCCGCGTCACGGCGGGCGCGGCCTCCTTTTCGCGGTCCTGGGATCTCTTGACGTCGGCCTTATCGCTGTGCTTCGCCATGGCCGTGACTCCTCGGTTTGGTCGGGCGAATTCGGCGGAAGGGAGTCTGGAATCCTGGTCCGGTCCCGGCCATGATCTGCGTCAACAGTCGCCGGCCGGAAGCGGCCCGAACGCACCTCAAGCCGGTCTCCCGAGTTGACCCAGGTCAATGCTCTGGCCGAGCGCGAGTGGAAGCCTGGAATTCCGGACATGACCTGCGAGCGAGGAATGCAAATGACCATCGCGGCGATCTTGGCACTGATCGACGGCGGTCCCGGGAGCGAGGGGGCGCTGATCACGGCGACCCAGCTTGGGCAGGCCTTCGACGCCTATGTCGAAGCGCTTCACGTCCGGGTCGATCCCGAGACGGTGATTCCTGTGGTCGCCGAAGGCATGTCGGGTGCCGCCATCGGCCAGATCATGGAAAGCACGCGCCAGGGCGCCGAACAGCGGGCCAAGGAAGCGGAACGCATCTTCACCGACCTCACGACTTCCGAAGGCTTGCCGGTGATCGGCGCCGAGCAGGAGGCGGAAGCCGGCCGCTTCGCCCTGGCCTGGACCGACATCACCGGACGCGAGGCGGCCGAAACCGCCGTGCGCGGCCGGTTGTTCGACCTCACGGTGGTGGCCCGGCCCGACGACGAGGGCGAGGCAGGCGGGATCGCGACCCTGGAGGCCGCGCTTTTCGATACGGGGCGGCCACTCGTCGTTGCGCCCCCGAGCGCGGCGGCCGTGCCGCCGCGGCACTTGGCCCTGGCTTGGAACGGGACCCGCGAGGCGGCGCGGGCGGTGTGGTCGGCGCGGCCCTTCTTCGCCGTGGCCGAGCGGATCTCGGTGATCACGGTGCTGCAGGACGGTTGGGAGGCCAGCCCGGTCGAGTTGGCGAACTACCTGGCCCGCCACGGCGTTGCCGCCGAGACCCACCTGGTGAAGCTCGGAGATGTCGAGGTCGGCGAGCGTCTGCTCGCCTCGGCCGACGGGCTTGGAGCCGATCTGCTGGTTATGGGCGGCTACGGGCACAGCCGCCTGCGCGAACTTGTGCTCGGCGGTGCGACGCGCAGCGTGCTGGCGCGGGCGTCCTTGCCGATCCTGATGGCGCACTGAAGCCGCCCAGGCTCTCGCCGATTATGAGGCGCGCGAAAGGAAGGATGCGATGTTGACCTACGAGGATGCCGTGGCCTTGTCGGACCTGACCGAGGAGGAGATCGAGGCTATCATGGAGCACGAGCATCTGCCCGCGATGGTGGCGGCCGAACTCGGCAACTACCTGGTCCATTCGCCGGAGGGCGTGCCGATGCTCAAGCGCATGATCCTCGAGGACATCGAAGCGGCGCGTGGTCGCGGCGATTGGGATCATGCGATGAAGCTGCGGCTGGTGCTCAGGCACTTCGTGCAAACCCATCCGCAGCACGTTGAGGCGGAAACCGCGGCCGGAGAGACGGCAACCTAGAGTCCTGCAGTCCCGGCCCGCTGCGGAGCCGCAGCTGTTCGAGAGGCCTTGAGGAGTTCCGAGATGATCCTGAAGCTGATTCGCCTGACCCTGGCGCGCGACCATGACTATCCGGACGGCAGTCCGGACCGTGGCTACGAGTTCGTCGCGCCCCTCGGCGAAGACGGCCACATCGACGTCGAGGAATGGCGCAAGCATCGCGATCGCTGCCGGGTCCGCCGCTTCTGGGTCGGCGAGGACGACGAGCACGGCCACCTGATCCACACGCGGGGCCGGACCTGGGCCTTCCATTACGACATCGACGGGAACCCCGACGATGACGAGGCCGGCTATCGTTTCGAGAGCCATGTCTTCGCGCCGGGCGAATACGTCTCCATCCGCGAGCACGACGGCGAGCTCAGGACCTTTCGGATCGCCTCGGTGGTGCCGCTCCCGGGATAGGCCGCCGGCCTAGTCCGGAACCGGCGAGGACCGCTCGGAGCCGCCTTTCCGCGCGCGCAGTCGCGAGCCTGACTCCAACGCGAAGCCTGACTGCAGAGACAGAATGACCGAGGGTCACGAGATTCCCTACCTGCGCGAGGTCCTGGTCTTTCTCTTGGCCAGCGTGTTCCTGGTGCCTCTATTCCGGCGTCTGGGAACCAGCCCGATCCTCGTCTATCTGGCCATCGGGGCCATCGTCGGGCCCTTTGGCCTGGGCTTCGTCGAAGACGCCGAGGGCGTACGCCGCCTGGCCGAGCTGGGGGTAGTCTTCCTGCTGTTCACCATCGGGCTCGAGCTTTCCATGGAGCGCCTCTGGTCGCTGCGCCGCTACGTCTTCGGCTTCGGTGCCCTGCAGGTCCTGATCTCCGCCGTGGCCATCGCGCTGGTGGCCTGGGCCTGGGGTAACTCACCTGCGGCGGCGATCCTGGTGGGTGCCGCTCTGGCGCTGTCCTCGACCGCGTTTGTGACCCAGCTTCTGATCGAGCGCGCCGAGCTCGCCTCGCCGGTCGGACGGCCGACCTTCGCGGTCCTGCTGTTCCAGGATCTCGCGGTGGTGCCGATCCTCTTCATGGTCGCCATCTTCGGCCAGGCTGAGGCAAAAGGCGGCGCCGAGCCCTTGGCCTTGGGCCTGATGATCGCACTCGGCCGTGCCGGGCTGGCGTTGCTCGTGATCGTCCTGCTGGGGCGCCTGCTCTTGAGGCCGCTGTTCCACCTGGTCGCCGGGCGGCACAGCCCGGAGCTCTTCATGGCGATGACGCTGCTTGTGATCATCGGGACCGCCTGGGCGACCGACCAGGCCGGGCTGTCCATGGCCAGCGGCGCCTTTCTGGCCGGGCTGCTGCTCGCCGAGACCGAATTCCGCCACCAGGTCGAAAGCGACATCCAGCCATTCAAGGGCCTGCTGCTGGGCCTCTTCTTCATCTCGGTCGGCATGGCGATCGATTTTGCCGCGGTGGCCGACCGCGCCTTCTGGGTCATCGCCTCGGTGCTTGGGCTGATGCTGCTCAAGGCCGCGATCGCCAGCGCCCTGGGGCTGGCCTTCCGCTTGCCGCCTGCCATCGCCCTGCGTTGTGGCCTCCTGTTGTCGCAGGGTGGCGAATTCGCCTTCGTGATTGTTGGGGCAGCGATGCTGGCCGGCCTGATTCCGCCAGCGGTGGCGCAGTTCATGGTCATCGTCGCCGGTCTGACCATGGTCATGACTCCTCCGGTCGCCGCCCTGGCGCGCCGCCTGTCGGAGGCCTTGGCCGCCAGGGATTCCGAAAGGTCGTCCGGTCATCTCGCCACCGAGACCGAGGGCCTGGAAGGTCACGTCATCATCGCCGGCTATGGCCGGGTCGGCCAAACCGTAGCGCGCTTCCTCGACGCCCAGAAGGTTCCCTATGTGGCGCTGGACCTGGATCCGGCCCGGGTCCTCGCCAGCCGAGAACGGGGCCAGCCGGTGCATTTCGGCAACGCCTGCCGCCATGACGTCCTGGAGCGCTTCGGCGCGGAGCGGGCAGCCTCGATGGTGATCACCCTCGACGATTTCCGGGCCGCCGGAAAGCTGCTGGCGATCGCCCGCAGCGCTTGGCCGGAGTTGCAGACCTTCGTCCGCGCCCGCGACCGTTCCCATGCGGCGGACCTGCTGGCGCGCGGCGCAACACTTGTCGTTCCGGAGACCGTGGAATCCAGCCTCCAGCTTGCCGGTCAGGTGCTGCAGGCGGTCGGCACGCCGCGCGATGCGGTGAACCAGCTGATCGATCAGACACGGGAGGCCGAGCTCCTTCCCCAGCGCGCGCCGGCGGCCCGCGCGGTTGCGGACTCCTAGAGCATGATCGCGTCACACCGCGCCGGTGTGGCGCGTGAATCAAGCTCTAAACTTATGGAATAGATCAAGATTCACGTCTCAGATTGATTCAATCTGAGACGATCTTGATCTAGAACCCGGGACGGCGGCACGCGATGCGTCTGGCCAGCTTCAACCTCGAGAACCTCGACGACGATCCCGGGCGGGATCCGCCCTTCGAGTCGCGGGTCGCCGCGCTTCGGCCTCAACTGCAGCGGCTCGATGCCGATGTGCTCTGCCTGCAGGAGGTCGACGCCCAGCGCGACCACAAGGGAAGGCCGCGGCGCCTTCGGGCACTGGACCGTCTGCTCGAAGGCACGGCCTATGCCGGCTTTCATCGGGCCTGCAGTCTGCGCCGGGAAAGCGGCGAGCCGGCGGACAAGCACAACCTGGTGATCCTCTCTCGCTGGCCGATCCTGGCCAGCCGGCAGCTGCACCACGACCTGGTTCCTCCGGTCAGCTACCGCCCGGTGACGGCGGAGCCGGCGGCCTCGGACGCCGCGCCGATCCTTTGGGACCGGCCGATCCTGCAGGCCAGCCTTGGTCTGCCCGACCGGCGCCGCCTCGAGGTCGTGAACCTGCACCTGCGGGCGCCCCTGGCCGCGCCCATCGCCGGGCAGAAGCTCGGCGCCTTCGCCTGGAGGTCGGTGCCGGCCTGGGCCGAAGGGTTCTACCTGGCTAGCCTGAAACGTTGCGGCCAGGCCCTGGAAGCCCGGCGGCTGGTCGACCAGCTCTTTGACAGCGACCCCGAGGCGCTGATCGCGGTCTGCGGCGACTTCAACGCCGAGGCCCAGGAGACCCCGCTGCGGATCGTCCGGGGCGACCTGGAGGACACTGGCAACGGCGCACTGGCCGGCCGCAGCCTGGTGCCGCTGGAGCGCGCCCTGCCCGACTCCCAGCGCTTCTCGGTCCTGCACCAGGGCCGGCGCCTGATGCTGGACCACATGCTGGTCAGCCGGGCCCTGCTGGCCTTTCACCGGGCCATCGAGGTGCACAACGAGGCCCTGGGCGACGAGCTGGTCGCTTATGCGACCGGCAGCCACAGCCCGGAGTCCTTCCACGCGCCCCTGGTGGCGGCCTTCCGCCTGCCGGGGGCTTGACTGCGGGAGCTTGACTTGAATCAATGCGGAAGGCGCCTTAACGGGTGAGACTGCATCTCGAAAATGCCCGTGCTCAAGAGAGGTTAATGGCCGTGAGGCAGACGATCTTCTTGACCGCTTTGGTGCCCGCCCTGGCGATTGCGGCCCTGGCGGTGGGGCCTTCAGAACGGAGCCTGGCGGAAGAAAACGGGTGGCAGCGCACCCTGAGCGCCGATATCGAGTTCGAGCATGGCTGCGAAGTCGCCTATTTGAGCCAAGTCGTCGAGCGCGAGGTCGATGGCGAGTTGATGGTCATGGCAAAGGTCCACTGCGTCGATCAGCGCGCGTTCGACGCGATACGGATGAGGAGTGCCGATGCCTTTGAATTCAAGGAGTGCACGCTGCGTGAAAAACAGTCCTGTTGAACTGACCCTTGCCGCCGCGATCGCCGGCCTGCTGATCGTCGTGCCCCTGCGGACCGCGGCGGCAGCGTCGGACCTCGAGGAGGGTCGGGCCCTGGCGAAGGAGTGGTGCAGCTCCTGCCACATGGTGGCGCCCGGTGTCGCGGCGACCACCACCGACGCGGCACCGCCCTTTCCGAAGATGGCTGAGGATCCGGCCTACACCGAGGACCGCCTGCGTAGCTGGCTTTGGGCGCCGCACCCTCCGATGCCTGACTTCGATCTCAGCCGCTTCGAGATCGAGTCCCTGGTCGCCTACATCAAGAGCCTGGACGCGAACTGACGACACGACCTCCCAAGTGGTTTACACCCGGTAACTTCGCCCTCCGCATCAGGTTCGCGCCCGAATGCGGAGGGCATTTTTCCCTCGGGAGGGCGGCCCGATTGCCGCGACAGGCTGATTGACTCAGATCATTTCAGCGGCGCGGGGGCGGCCGTAGCGTGGTTTTCTGATCGCAGTCCCTGCCGACGCGGAGGACGGCCATGATGCGCCGAAGTTCGGCCCTGATCCTGGTGTTGCTGCTGGCCCTGCCGCTCGCCGCCCGGGCGGACACGGCCTCGGCCTGGGAGGCCTACCTGGTGGGTGACTACGCGGCGGCGGTCGCCGAGCTTCGAGGGCTGGCCGAGGCCGGTGACCCCGAGGCCCAGTACGCGCTCGGCACCGCCTACAGCGACGGGATCGCCGTTGCCCGCGACTACCGGCAGGCCGCAGCCTGGTACGAGAAGGCGGCTGTGCAGGGACACGCCCGGGCGCAGTTCAGCCTCGGCTTCCTCTACCACCAGGGCGCTGGCGAGGGCGAGGCCGCCGTGGCGCCCGATCCCGCGCGGGCCCGGCGCTGGCTGACCCTGGCGGGCGAGGCCGGCAATCCGATGGCCGCCTATTTACTGGGCCGAATGTACCACTACGGCCAAGGCGTGCCCGCCGATCGGGACGCGGCGCTGCGCTGGGCCCGGCGCGCAGCGCAGCGAGGCATCGCTGGCGGCCAGTTCGAGGCCGCCGTCCTGCTCGGCAGCCGCAGCGCGGGGGCGGTCGCCTGGGTCGAAGCCTACAAATGGTGCCTGCTTGCAGCCCGGCAGGGCCACCCGGCGGCCGCCGCAAACCTGGAGGCTCTCGGCGAGCGCCTCAACGTCGAGGAGATCGCCGAAGCCGAGGCCGCGGCGGCGGTCTGGTCGCCGGCAGACTGACTCGGTTGCGACAGTTCGGAAAACAGGTGAGGGATCGACATGCCTTTCAAGAACCTCCTGGTCCATCTCGACGAGACGACGGCGTCCGACGCGCGCGCGGACGCCGCGCTTGAGTTCGCGCGCCGGCAGGGCGCCCATCTGACGGGGCTTTGCCTGGCGATCGAACCGGTGATTCCCAGCTTCGTCTATGCCCAGGTGCCGGAGGAAGTGCTGGTGCAGCGCCGCAAGACCGTGCGGGACGAGGCCGAGGCGATCCTCGCCGGTTTCACGGACAAGGCGGCCCGCGCCGGAGTCAAGAGCGACACGCGGATCGACGCCTGCCTGCAGCCTGACGTCCCGCGCACCGTGGGGCTTCATGCCCGCTACACGGACCTGCTGATTCTGGGCCAGCCCGATTCTTCCGAGTCCCCCTTGGGCGGCCGCCACCTGGCCGAGGAGGTGGTCCTGTCCTCCGGCCGGCCGGTCCTGGTGGTTCCCTATATCGGCATCAACGGGACGCTCGGAGATCGGGTGGTCATCGCCTGGGACGCCGGGCGCGAGTCGGCGCGGGCGGTCAACGACAGCCTGCCAATCCTCGAGCAGGCCAAGGAGGTCACCGTGGTCGCGATCAATGCGCGGTCGTCGGTCGACGGCCATGGGCCCGAGCCGGGCGCGGACATCGCCCTGCACCTCGCCCGCCACGGCTGCCAGGTCAAGGTCGAGCGACTGGAATCCCATGAGATCGGGATCGGCGACACCCTGCTGTCTTACCTGGCCGACCGTTCCGCCGATCTGGTCGTCATGGGCGCCTACGGGCATGCCCGCCTGCGCGAGCTGGTCCTCGGCGGCGTGACCCAGCACATGCTGGAGCACATGACCGTGCCGGCCCTGATGTCGCACTGAGGCTCAGTCGTCGCCTTCGGGCCGCGGGAAGAGGCCCTTGTAGAGCTCCATCACCAGGATCAGGGTGACTGCGAAGCCGCCGACCAGGGCCCAGTCGTCCAGCGCAATCGGCTGGATCCCGAGAACCTCCGCAAGGCCTGGTATGAAGCCGGCCAGGAGGTGCAGCCCGTGGGCTCCGACCACGGCCGCGACCAGGAACCAGTTGGCCGAAAGCGCAATGCGGAAGACCGAACGCCGCTCCGAACGGGCGTTCATGGCGTGCGCGTTCTCGAACATGACCATCAGCAGCAGAAGCAGGTTGCGGGCCTCGGCCTCGGCCATGCCGCGCTCCAGGCACCAGAAGAAGAAGCCGAAAGCCACGCCGCCCATGTAGATCCCGGCGACCAGGACCTGGGCGACCATGCGGCGGTCGAAGAGCGCTTGGTCCGGCGGTCGCGGGCGTCGTTTGAGGACTCCGGGTTCCCCCTTTTCGAAGGCCAGCGCGACGTCCTGGATGCCGTTGGTCACCAGGTTGAGCCAGAGCAGCTGGGCGGCGAAGAGCGGCACCGGCAACCCGGCGAGAATCGCCAGCAGGAATAGAACGATCTCGCCTAGGCCGGTCGTGATCAGCAAGTAGATCAGCTTGCGCACGTTGTCGTAGGCGACGCGGCCTTCCTCGATGCCGCCGACGATGGACGCGAAGTTGTCGTCGGCAAGGATCAGGTCTGCGGCGCCCCGGGCGACGTCTGTGCCGCCCCGGCCCATGGCGACGCCGATGGCCGCGGCGGAGAGGGCCGGCGCGTCGTTGACGCCGTCCCCGGTGACCGCGACCACCTCGCCGGCCCGGTGCAGCGACTCCACGATCGCCAGCTTCTGGATCGGCTCGACCCGGGCGAAAACCCGGGCCTCGGCGACCCGGCGGTCGAACTCGGCCGGAGTCGCGTCCAGCTTCTGAAGATCGCGCCCGGTCAGAACCTCGCCCGGCTCTGCCGAGAGACCCAGTTCGCGTGCGATGGCCAGGGCGGTCTGGGGATGATCGCCGGTGACCATGCGCACCGAGATCCCGGCGTCGCGGCAGGCGGCGACGGCCGCCGGTACTTCCGGCCTCACCGGATCGATCAGGCCGGCGATGCCGAGCAGCTCGAGATCCCGAAGCGCAGCGGTATCGTGGGACAAGGCGGCGTCTGCGGAGACCGCGCCCCGGGCGACGGCCAGCACGCGGAAGCCTTGAGCCGCCAGGCGGTCGGCGGCGGCCATGACCTGCGCCTGGTCTAAACCGCGGCAGCGCGGCAGGATCACCTCCGCAGCCCCTTTCAGATGCGCCATGGCGTGGCCCTCGGTGGCGCCTTCGGTGTAGGTGGCGGTGGTCGCGGTGTAGGCGGCGGCGAAGCGGTGCTGCGGTTCGTAGGGGATCCTGGCCAGCGCGCGCTGCTCCCGGCGCAATTCCTCGTGATCGAGGCCCAGCTTCGCGGCCAGGACCAGAAAGGCGACGTCGACGGTGTCGCCCAGGTGGACCGGGCCGGCGTCCGTCAGGCGCAGGCTGGCCTCGTTGCAGAGGGCGGCGCTGGCCGCCAGGGCCCCGAGCGCGGCGGCCTCGGGCCCCGCCACCTGTACGCCGTCGCGAAGGGCCGCGCCCTCCGTCCGGTAGCCGCTGCCGGCGACGTCGATCTGCAGGGCGTCGGACCGGCCCTGGATCAGAAGCAGTCGCTTCACCGTCAGCTCGTTCTGGGTCAGGGTTCCCGTCTTGTCGGTCGCGATCATCGTGCAGGCCCCCAGCCCCTCGACCGCGGGCAGGGCGCGGACAATGACCTTGCGCTGCAGCATGCGGTTGGTGGCGATGGCCAGGGCGACCGTGATCGCGACCGGAAGGCCCTCCGGGATCGCCGCGACCGCGAGCGCGACCGCGACCAGGAAGACCGTAATCAGCGGCTGACCTTGGAATATCTGCACCGTTGCCAGGACCAGGATCAGCACCAGGGTGACGATCCCGATGACCCGGCCGAACTGCTCGAGCCGCCGGATCAGCGGCGGCGCTTCGCCCTCGCTTTCCGCCAGCGCCTCGGCGATCCGTCCGATCTCGGTAGCGCGCCCGGTCCCGACCACGACCCCCAGGGCGCGTCCCGACAGCAGGGTCGTGCCGGCGAAGAGCAGGTTGTACCGTTCGGCTGGCGGCGTGTCCTGGGGCAGCACCTCGTCCGGCGCCTTGCCGACGGGGACCGATTCCCCGGTCAGCAGGGATTCGTCGGCGCGCAGCTCCTGGCCGTCCAGCAGGCGCAGGTCGGCGGCGATCCGGGCGCCGGTCTCGAGCTTGACGACATCGCCCGGCACCAGGTCCTGGGCATCCAGCTCGAGCCAGACGCCGTCGCGGCGGGCGATGGCGACCTCGCGGATCAGGGCGTCGAGGGCGGCGGCGCTGCGCTGGGCCCGCCACTCCTGCAAGGCGCCGATCGCCGCATTGAACTGCAGGACGACGAAGATGAAGAGAGCGTCCGCCAGTTCCCCAACCCACAGCGAGACCAGGGTCGCCAGCAGCAGCAGGTAGACCAGCGGGTTTTTGAACTGCCTGGCGTAGAGCCGCAGGACCCCTGGCCGGCGTGGACGCGGCAGGCGGTTGGGACCGAAACGCCCGCGCCGCCGTCGCGCCTCGGCGGCCGTCAGGCCGCCGACGGAGGTCTCCAGGCCGGAGAGCACGGCCTCGATCGGCTGGGCATGCCAGGAGGCCGCGAGACCATCATCGGGACGATGATTTCCCGGGTCTGACGCCGCAGCTCCCGCGTCCACCATCGCCCTCCCTTGCGGATCGTCTGCAAGATGCCGGGGTTCCGCGCCAATGCCCCTGACCTGGGTCAAGAACCGCGGTTCTGTCCGCCGGAAAGGAAGGGGTCAACCGCCGAGCCCGAGATCGATGCCGCGGCGGGCGGCCATGCTCCGCGCAAGCCCGGCGAGGTCGACCTCGGTCAGACGGCGGCGGGCGACCGGAAGCAGCAGGGCGTTCTCCCAGGCGAGGTGCCGGCGCTGGGTCTCGGCGAACTCCCGCACATTGACCAGGAAGCGGATCGGGTTCGCGAGCTGGGCGCCGCCGGCCAGGAGGGCCAGGTCCTCCAGCAGAAAGTCGACCAGATCCTCGTCGCGGCCGTGCTCGTCTGACAGCAGGTCCAGGATGTCCTTGACGTTGTCTTCGGGCTTGGCACGCTGCCAAAGCAGCGGAAAGAGATCCTTCTCCTCGTCCTCCAGGTGCAACCGGAGATCTCGGTCAAGGAAGGTCCGCAGCCGGGTCGCGAGCGCCGCCACCGGCGCCAACTCCATGCTCTCGGTCAACTTGGCCAGGCCTTCGCAGAGCAGCCTCTGGCGGTAGTGCTCGGCGAGGATGAAGTCGATCGGGGCGAGAAAGTCGTTCGGGCCGAGGTCTTTCCCGTCGATCTCCACGAACTCGCTGTGCGCCGCCATCGAGGTTTACCCGGTTTCGGAATGAAGCACGGCAGCTCTGCGGCAGGGGCTCGGCATGCTAGTGGTCCCGGTTATCCCGTTCGAACGCCATCTTGATCAGCACCATGATGAAGATGACGCTGAGGACGGCGATTCCGAGCGCGGAGTAATGCAGGACCGGGTCGTGCGAGTTTCCCGCCAGGATCAGCGCAGCCAAGCCTAGAAGGCCGACGAATCCCCCCACGATCCAACTGCCGATACCTTCCATGCCTCCCGAGCCTCCCCCTCGTGCTTGCCGCTGCAACGTCCTTAGGAATTACCTACCGGGCCATGACTTATGTCAATCCCGTCGGCCGGGTGTGGTGGCCCCGATGGGTGGGACGCGTGTGAACGATTCGGCCGCCGCCCGCGTATTATTGACGTAGCGGCCGCTGACGCTACTTTCTGGGTATCTGGAGCTCTGCGGGGCCGTAGCCTTGTCGTAAAGGGAGAGATACGGGTGATGACACGCAATGGGATTCTCGCGATTGCCTTGGCCGCCTTCTGCGCCTTGGGGGGCGCAACGGCCGAGGCGGCCGATCTGAAGAAGGGCAAGAAGGTCTTCAACAAGTGCAAGGCCTGCCACGCGCTGGAAGCCGGCAAGAAGAAGGTCGGGCCGAGCCTGCACGGCGTCTTCGGGCGCAAGGCCGGGACCGTGGACGGCTTCAAGTATTCCAAGGCCATGGTCGATAGCGGCATCGTCTGGGACGACGCGACCATCACCGAGTACCTGAAGAGGCCTAAGAAGTACATTCCCGGCAACAAGATGGCCTTTGCCGGGCTCAAGAAGCAGGACGACATCGACAACCTCTTGGCCTACTTGAGAGAGAACACCAACTAGGCGACCTTCGGGCCCGCCCTTCCACCGGCGTTGGAGCCCGGGCTGGTCGCGCGCCCGACCCGGCGGTAACCTGGATCGGCATCCGGCGGGCGCGGCCTTACGAGGCCGCGCCCCCGAACTCGTTCGGAACGATGCAGGTTCGAGACGCCATGGCCCGCCCCCGCGACTCCCGCCGGATCGGCCGCCGCTTTGTGCGGGCCCTGCTCTGGCTCCTGGTCCTGGGTGCGGCGGTCCCGCTGGGCGTCGTCGTCGCCTATCGGGTCGTGCCGCCGCCGATGACCCCGTTGATGGTGATCCGCCTGGCCGAAGGGGAGAGCCTGGAGCGTGACTGGGTGGCCCTGTCCCAGATCTCGCCCCATGCGGCGAAGGCGGTGATCGCCGCCGAGGACAACCTCTTCTGCAACCACCGCGGCTTCGACTGGGATGCCCTGCTGGAGGCCGTCGCGGAGCACCGTCGGGGCGAGCGCCTTCGCGGTGCCAGCACGATATCGATGCAGACGGCGAAGAACGTTTTCCTCTGGCCCGGGCGCAGCCTCGTCCGCAAGGGCCTGGAAGCCTATCTGACGCCCTTGATCGAGTTGGCTTGGGGCAAGCGGCGGATCATCGAGATCTACCTCAACGTCGCCGAGTGGGGCCCTGGCGTTTACGGCATCGAGGCCGCGGCGCGGCGCCACTTCGGCAAAGGCGCGGCCCGGCTGTCTCGCTGGGAGGCGGCGTTGCTGGCCGCGGTGCTGCCCAATCCGCGCGCTTGGTCGGCCTCGGACCCCGGCCCCTTCGTGCGCCAGAGGGCGCGCGTCTACCTGCGCCGGATGGAGCAGCTGGGCCCGCTGCTCGATTGCGTGGCCTGAGGTGTCTGCTTGTCCCGAAGCCGCAGTCCGGAGCGTGTCCGCTGAACCTCCGTCGCGCCGCTGGAGATGTGTCCATTTTGGGGCGCAGGTCCAAGGTTTAACCCTCGCTTAACCATGGCGGCGCATCCTAGTCTTGCGGCTGAAATCCGGCAGCGAAGGCATGAACCGGGGTTGAAGATCGCGACACCGACGGTTCAAGAACCGGATCGAGAGCAGGTGGAGGACGTGAATGTTCAGATTTGTCGGCTCGGCACTCAAGGCGCTCCGCGACTCCAAGGAGCACCGCAAGCATCGGCGCGCGCTCCAGGAGATCGAGCCCGGCCAGGCCTTCGTCCGGGCCCGTGGTGCCAGGACGCTGGAAACCGTGCAGGTGGCCGGCATCGTCAACTTGGTGGACGATGTGCCTCACGTCCGCTACCGCGTCCGTCTGCGCCAGCAGGCCGGCCACTTCGACGACGGGGTTCGAACCTTGGGCGCGGCACACTTCCTCGAGACCTACAGCAGAGTGGCCGAGCCGCGGTTCCAGGACTGACGCGCGGCGGCCATCGAAGGATGGACCCGGTCTCGGGCGGCCGTGCGCCGCGGCGCGACCTGCAGAACCAAGGTGCGCCAAAGGCGGCCATAGGGCGGAAGGAACGACCATGAAGGAAGGCGGCAAAATGCCAGTCCAACACTCGATCATATCCCCGGATCTCAAGATCAAGGGCGATCTCGTGAGCTCCGGCGACATCAAGGTCGAGGGCAGCGTCGAAGGCAGTATCTCCTGCCGGACCTTGACCCTCGGCGACAACCCGGTCATCAACTGCAACGTGACCGCGGATACGGTTCGGGTGAACGGCGAGTTCTCCGGCCAGGTCAAGGCGACCAAGGTGGTCTTGACCAGCACCGCCCGTTTCAACGGCGACATTTACCAGGAAACCCTGGAGGTCGAGGACGGCGCCTCGATCCAAGGCTATGTCGGCCGGCTCAAGGAAGCGCCTGGCCGCGAGCCGGCCAAGATCTCGGCGGTCCCCAGCGGCCAGCCCGGGACCAAGTAACGGAAGAGGAGCAGCCCGGTGATCAGCCTGTTCAGGTCTGAAGCTCGTATCGGATCTCTGGTCGGACTCCTGGCCGGCGCCCTGCTGCTGCCGTCGTCGGCCCTGGCCGGCTCGGCCGAGGTGGAAAACCACATGGGCACGGCCGTGGCGGCCCAGCTCAACGGTGACTTCGCCGGCGCCTCCGCCTCCTTCGAGGCTGCGCTCAAGGCGGCCAAGGACTTCAATCCCGGGGATCCACGCCTGGGTGACATCTTCCACGGCCTCGCCGTGGCCAAGCGCTCCGCCGGGAAGCTCAAGGACGCCGAGCCTTACTTCAAGCTGGCGCTGCTGGTGCGCGAGCAAGGGCTCGGCCGTATGCACCTCGACGTCGCCGCGACCCTGACCGAGCTCGCCGAGTTTCACCGGCTCCGCGGGCAGACCGACGAGGCGGTCACGGCGGCCAAGCGCTCGCTCGACATCCGCGAGGCCGTCCTCGGCGGCCAGCACATGGCGGTCGCGGCCAGCCATGGCCAGCTGGCCAACGTCTTGATGGACGGCGGCGACTACCAGTCGGCGGTCGGCCATGCCGAGCGGTCGCTGAACCTGATGGAGCAGGCGCTCAACCCCGACCATCCCAGCGTCGCCCAGGCGATGGACCGGCTGGCCAAGGCCTACCGCTACACGGGACGCTACGGCGAAGCCGAGGCGCTGCTCCAGCGGGCGCTGGAGATCCGCGAGAAGGCCAGCGGCCGCTTCAGCCTGGGGGTCGTGCCGAGCCTCGACAGCCTGGCGGCCTTCTACCTCGACCAGAACCGACTGGCCGAAGCGGCGGCCTATTTCGAGGAGGCCCTGGCCTTCCGGGCCGAGCCGCCCGGCGCCCCCCTGCCGGAGGTCGCCGAGAGCCTCGATAACCTGGCCGGGGTCTACCGCGCCCAGGGCCGTTTCGACCAGGCCCGAAAGCTCTTCGGGGAATCGCTGGCGCTGCGCCGCAAGGCCTTCGGCGCCGAGCATCCGGCGGTCGCGGTCAGCCTGGACCGGCTATCCCGGCTCAGCCACCAGGAGGGCCGCCTTCAGGAGGCGGAAACCTTGCTGCGCCAGGCGCTGGCGATCCGCGAGCGGGTCCTGGGTAGCAGCCATCCCGACCTGGTCAGGAACCTGGAGAGCTACGCCGCCCTCTTGCGCGAGACCGGCCGGACCAACGACGCCCTGCGGCTCGAGGCCCGGGCCCGCGCCATCCGGACCTCGCAGGAGGCCCGCCGCCCGGCGTGGTGACGACCGTTACAGCGGCCGGATCGCCCGCCGGCTGACAGCCGCGAAGCGCCAGGCGAGCAGCGCCGTCGCGCAGATCAATCCCAGGACCAGCCCCCAGAGCAGCCCCGGCACGCCGCCTTCGAGCGCCAGGCCCAGGGTGTAGGACGCCGGCACGGCGACCACCGGGAAGGAGATCAGGTAGATCCCGGTCGGCACGATGACATCGCCGGCGCCGCGCAACGCCGAGATCAGCACCGCTTGGCTGCCGTCGACGACGACCAGGAAGGCGATGACCGAAAGCCCTAGGACCATGATCGCGACGACCTCGGGCTCGCGGTTGAAGATCAGGGCCACCGGGGTCCCGAAGAGGCCGATCGCAAGGCCGGTGGCCAGCATCATCGCGACCACGAGGCCCAGGCCGACCCAGCCGGCCGCGGCCATGCCCCGACGGTCCTCGCGGCCGACGGCGTTGGCGACCCGGACGGCGGTCGCCGTGCCCAGGCCGATCGCCAGCATGAAGACGAAGGTCGTGACGTTGTGCACCGCCTGGTAGGCGGCCAGCGCCGTTTCGCCCAGCAGGCCGGCGAAGAAGATCACGGCGGTGAAGGTGCCCGATTCGCAACCGATCGCCAGCGCCGGCGGCAAGCCGAGCCGCAGCAGCTTCGCCCAGACCGGCGCCAGGCCCCGCAGCGGCCCTCTGATCCCCAGCTTCTCCCGATCCGGCAGCCTCAGGATGTAGACGGCGAGGACCGCGAACATGACCCAGCGGGTGATCGTCGTGGCCAGCATGGCCCCGGCCGCTCCCATCGCCGGCGCGCCGAGCTGGCCCTCGATCAGGAGCCAGTTCAAGGCGGCGTTTAGGAGGTTGGCGCTCAGGGCCACGACCATGCCCGGCTCGGGCCGGCCCAGGCCCTCGAGGAAGAAGCCGCAGGCGATGTAGAGCAGGATCCCCGGCAGGCCGAACCCGGCCACGACCAGCGCCGCCCCGCCGCCGGCTGCGATCGACGGCGCCTGTCCGGCGGCCAGCAGCAGGTCCTCGCCGAGCAGGAGCACGCTCCCGCCCAGGCAGCCGGCCAGGGCCGCCAGCGCCAGGGCCGCCCGCCAGATCCGGCCGCAGTCGGCGCGGCGTCCGGCACCGTCCGCCTGGGCGGTCAGGACCACGGTGCCGGTCAGGATGCCGATCCCGATCACCAGCAGGAAGACGAAGGGCGCCAGGGCGATGCCGTAGTAGGCCATCTGGGCCGCGCTGGCCTGGCCGCACATGGCGGTGTCCACGGTGATCATGATGATCATGCCGGCGCGCGCCGCCATGACCGGTCCGGCCAGACGCAGGGTCCGCGAGATGTGCTCGAACAAAGTCATCGGGCGGCCAGGTCGGGCCGCCCGCGTTACCGGTGATGCCTCCATGGTGGCCTGGACCCTACACCTGCGCCGGGCGGCGCGGAAGGGCCGGACCGGCGCAGCTGCCCAATCCTGGGCCGGTGGGGGACGCCGGGGCTTCGCCGGGGGATTAACCTCGGTTTCACCAAACTGGCCCATAAGGTCCTATGACTTTCGCAATCATCGCCCCTGGTCCTTAGGCCGAGCGATGTCGGCCGCAGATCGCCCCCTCAACCGCCCGAAGACGCGGGACGGCAAGATCCCTTTTGGCGTCAAGCTGAAGGCCTGGTGGGAGGGCTATGAGGTCAAGGTCCGCCACCGGGATCTGGAGGCCGAGGCGGAAGCGGAGCGCAATGCCGGTCCGGTGCGGCTCTCGGCGTTGCCCTGGGACGAGGCCCGCATCGCCTTGGTCCAGGCCGTCTGGGGCGCCGGCTGCAGCGCGCCGGGCGGCGAGGCCTACCTCTGCGAACTGGTCAAGCCCTTCGCCCTGACCGAGCACATGAGCGTCGTCGACGTCGGGGCCGGCCTGGGCGAGGCGGTGCGTGTGATCGCCAAGAACTTTCATTGCCGCAGCAAGGGATTCGAGCCGGATCCCAAGCTCGTTGCCGGCGCCGCCGAGCTCTCCCAGGCCGCCCACATGGCCGGCCGGGCCAAGGTCCTGCCCTTTGACGACCCCGAGTTCCCGCCCGCCCCGCACAGCGTCGACTGCGTGCTGTCGAAGGAGTTCCTCTACCTCGTGGACGACAAGCGCGGCCTCCTGACCGCCTTGGTCGAAGGGCTGAAGCGGCCGGGCCAGCTGCTGTTCACGGATTATGTGCTGGCCTCCGAGGACGGCCCCCGGAGTGATGTCGACGCCTGGGCGAAGGTCGACCCGGAGCCGATCCATCCCTGGACGGTGGCCCACTACGAAGCGCTCTTCGCCGAGCTGGGCCTCGAGCATCGGATCTCCGAGGACATCTCGGACTCGGTGAAGGCCAGGGCGGTCAAGGGCTGGGAGCAGTTCATCGGCAGTCAGAAGCGGGGCGGCGCCGGGGATCACCTCGCCCCTCTGATGGTCCGGGAGATCGAGATCTGGACCCGCCGGATGGCGGCCCTGCAGAGCGGTCAGCTGCGCGCCTACCGCTTCTTCGCCCTCAAGCGCAATCAGGGCCAGAAACTGTCCGTCACCTAGGGCTGACGGGCGCCTGGAGCGGATTGACAGCGGCTCTCGCCGCGCCTATGTTCCCGGCCGCATTGAAAGGGCTCCGTCCCGGAGTGAAAGGTCCATGAAAGTCGTCAACTCGCTGAAGACCGCGAAGAAGCGGGAAAAGAACTGCCAGGTCGTACGGCGCCGGGGCCGGGTCTTCGTCATCAACAAGAAGAACCCGCGCTTCAAGGCCCGCCAGGGCTGAGTGCGCGCCGGACGCCGGCGCGCCGGGCGATCCGTCTTCCTGCTTCCAAGATCATGAGAGATCGGCCCGCGACGGCGCCTGCGGGTTAGCTGCGTGCGGCGTCCAGGATCTTCGAGACGTCGTCGGGGTCCTCAAGGAGTTCGACCCCGAGGCGGTTCTTGTCGCGCCAGGCCACTTCGCCCTTCAGCCGGCCGATCTTCTCGTTCTTGAGGGTCACCGGGGAATCGAAGTTCAGGGTCAGGTCGTAGGCCAGCTCCTCCTCCAGCTGGAGCAGGGCGGCCTTGGGTGAAAGGTCGATGATCACGCAGGCGTAGATCTGGTCGCCGTGGCGCAGTGTCGCCGACCATAGAAACTTGTAGTGCTCCTGCCGGCGGAAGCGGCGAAGGTCTTCGTCGAGTCCCTTGTAATCCTGGTCGTCGTCCCAGTCGCCCTCGTCTTCCGCTTCGTCTTCGGCCTCCAGGCCGCGGTCCCTGCTCCGGTCGTCCTCGTCCTCGAAGTCCGCCGCCTCGGCTTGGAGCTCGTCGTCCTCCGCTTCGGAAAGAGCCTTGGCCCCGCTGGCAAGCGTGGCCATCGAGGGCTCAGGCGCATGGTCCTTGCCGTTGGCGGCCTTGGCGGAAGCCGCGTCGTCGTCGTCCTGGCCGGCGTCTAGCACTTCCGAGGAGGTCGCGTCGGCGTCGTCCTCGGGCTCGGTCTCGTCCGGCTCCGGCTGGTCGACGACGAAGCCGATGCGCCGCCCGGCGCCGACTTCCGGCTCCGCCTCAGGCGACTCCTCGCTGGCAGAAGCGGTGGCCTCCACGGTCTCCTCCGCCGTGTTCTTGGCGGGCTCCGGCTTGGCCGCCGTCTCGGCCTTCTTGGCCGTCAGGGCCTCAAGAACCGCCCGCAGCGGCACGACCTTGTCGCCGCCTGCCTTGGCCGGCGCGTCGCCGGCCGCAGCCTTCGCCGTTTCAGACTTGGCTTCCAGCTTTTCGGCTGGCTCCGGTGCCGACCTGGGCTTGGCTTCGGCTTCCGGCTTCGTCTCGGGCTTGGTCTCGGGTTTCGGCTCCGCCTGGGATTCCGCCGCCGGCGCCGGCCCGGTCTTCGTCTCCGGTCTGGCTTCGGGCTCCGGCTTCTTCGACGGCGCGAGAGCGGTCCCAGGTGACTGTGACCCTGCGGTCCTTTCGGCTTCGGGCTTCGCCGCGGCCGGCGTTGCGGGCGTTTCCTCGGCCTTGGCCGCTTCCTTCGCCCCGGGCTCGGCCAGGGTCTCCGGCCCGCTTTCCGTCTTGGCCTCGGTCTTGGTCTTTGTCTCGGTCTCGGTTCGGGCCTCCGCCTTGGTTTCCGTCCCGCTGTCCGCCTTGCTCGGCTCGGCCCCCTTTGGCTTTGCCTTCGCCGGGGCCGCGGTCTGCGGGACGAGGGCGCCCCGCTCGCCCGGCCTCGGGATCTCGATCCAGGCTTCGCCGACCAGGACCGAGGCGCCGCCGACCCGGATCGCGATCACCTTGCCCTGTTCCATGTCGGCCTCGAGCTTGATCAGGCTCGGCCGGCCCATCTCGAAGCCCTGTTCGACGGTCCAGAAACGGCTGCCCTGGCCCTCGGCGTCCAGGGAGCAGAGGTAGCCCGCGAGGCTGGCGGCGCCGGCGCCGGTCGCCGGGTCCTCCTCGACGCCCAGGGCCGGCGCGAAGACTCTCGCGCGGAGATCGGCGCCCTCGGTCTCGGCGCCGTAGACGAAGGCATAGAGGTTGGGCGCCCAGGTGTCCTGCAGGCTGCTCTCCCAGGTCTCGCGGTCCAGGCGGGCTCGGCCCAACGCCTCCAGGCTGCGCAGCGGCACGACCAGGAAGGGCACCCCGCAGGACACGGCGACGGGCCGGTCGTCGCCCAGCAGCAGGTCGGAGATGTCCAGCGAAAGCGCCGAGGCGATGCTCCTGAGCGACGGGATCTCCATCGCGAACTCGGGCATCTTGGCGACGTCGAGCTGGGTGAAGCCGGGGGCTCCGCCGTCGGCCTGGATCCGCACGGTGATCGGGCCGATGCCCTCTTCGAAGATGACCTCGGTCTCGCCGTTGCCGGCCTCGACCTCGCCCAGCAGGGCCAGGACGTGGGCGCAGCCAAGGGTCGGATGTCCCGCGAAGGGCAGCTCCATCGCCGGCGTGAAGATGCGCAGATGCCGGCTGTTGCCGGCATCCTTCGGGGGGCGCACGAAGACGGTCTCGGAAAGGTTGAGCTCGCGGGCGACGCGCTGCATCTGCTCCGGGCTCAGGCCCTCGGCCTCCGGGAAGACCGCGAGCGGATTTCCCCCGAAGATCCGGTCGGTGAAGACATCGGCCGTGTAGTAGCGGTAGCGCATCCGTGGTGTCGTTTCCGGGCCGGGGCGGCGGGGACTCCCGCTTTCGGCGTTGCCCATCGAAAAGACTGGATGCGGGTTAGGATTGCGTTAAGTCCGGCGCTCCTTCCGCGGCCAAATCTGTGACAAGACCAAATCTGTAACGAGGGCTTTGCGGTGGCTGCGGCATTGACCCGGCTCTCGGGGCTCGCCATAGTATCGTTAACTGGTAATACCAATTTTACGCCGTGGTTCCGGGGCGCAGCCGGGCAGCGGAGGGGAGGCCAGGCCATGAAGATGCCCGAACCGGATCAAGCCACCATCGCCCGAAAGGCGCAGATCGCCGCGGCCCTGCGGGAGATCGTGCCGGGCGAAGGGGTCATCGTCGAGGAGCAGGAGCTCAGGGCCTACGAGTCCGACGGTCTGACCGCCTATCGGCAGGTGCCCCTGATCGTGGTCCTGCCCAGCACCACCGAAGAGGTCAGCCGGGTCCTGGCCTATTGCCACGAAAACGAAGTCAAGGTCGTGCCGCGCGGCGCCGGGACCTCGCTGTCAGGCGGCGCGCTGCCCCTGGCCGACGGGATCCTGCTCGGCCTCGGCAAGTTCAACCGGATTCTCGAGGTTGACTTCGACAACCGTTGCGCCGTGGTCCAGCCCGGGGTCACCAACCTGGGGATCACCAATGCGGTCGAGCACGCCGGCTTCTACTACGCGCCCGATCCCTCCAGCCAGATCGCCTGCACCATCGGCGGCAACGTCGCCGAGAACTCGGGCGGCGTGCACTGCCTAAAGTACGGCCTGACCACCAACAACCTGCTTGGCCTGAAGATGGTGATGATCGACGGCACGGTGGTCGAGGTCGGCGGCAAGCACCTGGAATCCGAGGGCTACGACCTGCTCGGCCTGCTGACCGGCTCCGAGGGTCTCCTGGGGGTCGTCACGGAGGTCACGGTGCGGATCCTTAGGAAGCCGGAGACCGCCCGCGCCCTGCTGCTCGGCTTCGAGTCCAGCGAGTCGGCGGGCGACACGGTGGCGGCGATCATCGCCGGCGGGATCATCCCGGGCGGCATGGAGATGATGGACAAGCCGGCGATCCACGCCGCCGAGGCCTTCGTCCACGCCGGCTATCCGCTGGACGTCGAGGCGCTCCTGATCGTCGAGCTCGACGGGCCCGAGGCCGAGGTCGACCAGCTGATCGAGCGGGTCTCCGAGATCGCCAAGGCCCAGGGCGCCACGACCCTGCGGGCCTCCCAGAGCGACGAGGAGCGCCTGACCTTCTGGGCCGGGCGCAAGGCGGCCTTCCCGGCGGTCGGACAGATCTCGCCCGACTACTACTGCATGGACGGGACCATCCCGCGCCACCAGCTTGCCAAGGTGCTGACCCGGATGACCGAGCTCAGCACGCAGTACGGCCTGCGGGTCGCCAACGTCTTCCACGCCGGCGACGGCAACCTGCATCCGCTGATTCTCTACGATGCCAATGTGCCCGGCGAGCTTGAGAAGGCGGAGGATTTCGGCTCGGACATCCTCAAGCTCTGCGTCGAGGTCGGCGGCGTGCTGACCGGCGAGCACGGGGTCGGGGTCGAGAAGCGCGACCTCATGGGCACCATGTTCAGCGAGACCGACCTGGATCAGCAGCAGCGGGTCAAGTGCGCCTTCGACCCCAAGGCCCTGCTCAATCCCGGCAAGGTCTTCCCGCAGCTGCACAGCTGCGCCGAACTGGGCCGCGTGCACATCAACCGCGGGCAGCTGCGCTTCCCCGACCTGCCGCGCTTCTAGGACGCGGCCGATGACCGAGAGCTTGCGACCGGAAAACGCCGAGCAGGTCCGCGAGGCGGTGGCCTGGGCGGTGAGCGAGGAGGCCCCGCTCGAAATCCTGGGCCGCGGCAGCAAGCGTGGCCTCGGCCGGCCGCTGCAGACCCAGCACACGCTCGACCTCTCCGGCCTCAGCGGCATCACCCTCTACGAGCCCGAGGAGCTGATCCTGCGGGCCCGCGCCGGCACGCCCCTCGCCGAGATCGAGGCGGCCCTGGCCGAGAAGCGCCAGCAGCTCGCCTTCGAGCCGATGGACTCCGGCCCGCTCTTCGGCGCCGATCCGGGCGGCGGCAGCCTCGGCGGGCTGCTCGCCTGCAACCTGGCGGGACCTCGGCGGATCAAGGCCGGCGGGGCACGCGACCACTTCCTCGGCTTCGAGGCGGTCTCGGGCCGCGGCGAGGCCTTCAAGTCCGGCGGCCGGGTGGTCAAGAACGTCACCGGCTACGACCTCTGCAAGCTCCTGGCCGGTTCCTACGGCACCCTGGCGGTGATGACCGAGGTCACCCTCAAGGTCCTGCCGGCGCCGGAGAAGGCACGCACCGTGCTGGTCCTCGGGCTGGAGGATGCGGACGGTGTCCGGGCGCTGAGCCGCGCGCTGGGTTCGGCGCACGAGGTCTCCGCGGCGGCGCATTTGCCGGCGACGGTCGTGCCGCGCTCTGCGGTTCCCCACCTCCGCGATGCCGGCGGCGCGGTCACCCTGGTCCGGGTCGAAGGCACCGGGCTCTCGGTCGAGCACCGCTGCAAGGCCCTGCGGGACGAACTCGCGGATTTCGGCGAGACGGAGGAGCTGCACAGCCAGAATTCAGCGGCGGCCTGGGCGGAGATTCGCGACGTCCGGGCCCTGCTCGACACGGACGAAGCCGTGATCTGGCGCCTCTCGGTGGCGCCGACCCGGGGCCCGGAGGTGGCGGCGCGGCTGCGCGCGGAGCTGGCTGCCGAAGCCCTCTACGACTGGGGCGGCGGCCTGGTGTGGCTGGCGGTCGAGGGCGCCGAGGACGGCGGCGAAGCGCTGATCCGTGAGACGCTCGGGAGCGAGGGTCACGCCACCCTGATCCGCGGGCCGGAGAACCTGCGTGCCAGCGTCCCGGTCTTCCAGCCCCAGGGCCCGGCCAAGACGGCGCTGAGCGAGCGGATCAAGTCCGGCTTCGATCCGCGGCGGGTGCTCAACCCGGGCCGTATGTACGCCGGGATCTAGCGGCCGGAAGCGGGAGAGACACGGCATGCAGACCAACTTCACCCTGACGCAGCTGGCCGATCCCGACGTCGCCGAGGCCGAGAAGATCCTGCGGACCTGCGTCCACTGCGGCTTCTGCACCGCGACCTGCCCCACCTACGTGCTTCTGGGCGACGAGCTCGACTCGCCGCGCGGGCGAATCTACCTGATCAAGGACATGCTGGAGAACGACCGCCCGGCCAGCGCCCAGGTGGTCAAGCACATCGACCGCTGCCTCTCCTGCCTGTCCTGCATGACCACCTGCCCCTCGGGCGTGCACTACATGCACTTGGTCGACCACGCCCGCACCCACATCGAGCGGACCTATCGGCGGCCGCTTTTCGACCGCTTGCTGCGCTCGCTCTTCGCCTGGCTTCTGCCGATTCCGGGCCGCTTCCGCCTGGCCCTGGTCGGTGCCTGGTTCGCCCGCCCCTTCGCCAAGCTCTTTCCGGGCCGGATCGGCGCCATGCTGGCCCTGACGCCGGCTGCGATCCCGACCGCCAGCCGCTGCGACCTGCCCCAGGCCTTTCCGGCCGAGGGGCCGCGCCGGGCAAGGGTGGCGCTGATGAACGGCTGCGCCCAGCAGGTCCTGGCGCCCGAGATCAACGAGGCCACGATCCGGCTGCTGACCCGGCACGGGGTCGAGGTCGTGGTCGCCAAGGGCGCCGGCTGCTGTGGCGCCCTGACCCACCACATGGGCAAGGAGGCGCCGGCCCTGGCCTCGGCCAAGGCCAACGTCGGCGCCTGGACCCGGGAGCTCGAGGGCGAGGGCCTGGACGCGGTGATCATCAACGCCTCGGGCTGTGGCACCACGGTCAAGGACTACGGCTTCATGCTGCGCGAGGACGCCGAGTGGGCGGCCCCGGCGGCGCGCATCTCCGAGCTGACGAAAGATATCTCCGAGTTCATGGCCGACTTCGGGCTGGCCGCCCCGAGCGTCGCCTCGGGCCTGACGGTGGCCTACCACGCCGCCTGCTCGCTGCAGCACGGCCAGAAGGTGACCGCCCCGCCAAAGCAGCTCCTGACCGCGGCCGGCTTCGCGGTCCGGGAAGTGCCCGAGGGCCACCTCTGCTGCGGCTCCGCCGGCACCTACAACCTGCTGCAACCGGAGATCGCCCGGCAGCTCCGCGATCGCAAGGTGGCGAACATCGAGAGCACGACGCCCGACGTCATCGCCACCGGCAACATCGGCTGCATGACGCAGATCGCCGGCGGCACGGCAATTCCCATCCTGCACACGGTGGAGCTGCTCGACTGGGCCACAGGCGGCCCTTTGCCCAAGGCTCTGG
Organism: Kiloniellales bacterium; assembly: GCA_030066685.1. Classification (NCBI taxonomy): domain Bacteria; kingdom Pseudomonadati; phylum Pseudomonadota; class Alphaproteobacteria; order Rhodospirillales; species Kiloniellales bacterium. The sequence continues at coordinate 179,857 of JASJBF010000002.1, forward strand.
AAGGCCGTATTCAGGCCGGGTTCGAAAGGCCGGCCGCGGCAGCGCAGTAGGCGCAGGCCCACCGCACTTGACTCCGACGGGGCGTTTCGAGCCATCATAGGTTGCAGAACCCGGCGGCGATCTGCCCCGCCGGAGGTGCCTAGAGCACGATGATATGAGGTTGACGCAACCTCATATCTGAATCCCGCTCTAAACTGCTGAAGTAGAGCGGGATTCAGGTTTGAAGTCCAATCGACTTCAAATCATCCCGCTCTAGCGGCAGATCGCATGAACACCGCGCGGAGGGACGATGCCTGGCAAGGAGAACGGCGGAATCGAAACCCGAACGCCGGGCGCGCCGGCGCAGGCGGGGCTCCTCGGACGCCTCGAGGACGGCCTCTTCAAGCCGGTGGACGCCTCCTCCCTGGCGTTCTTCCGCATCGGCTTCGGCCTGATCATGCTGGTCGAGTGCTGGCGCTTCTGGGAGCACGGCTGGATCGCGCGCTACTACATCGATCCGGAATTCTACTTCAAGTACTATGGCTTCGAATGGGTCGCGCCTTGGCCCGGCGACGGCATGTATTGGCACTTCGTGCTGCTGGCCGTGCTCTCGGTGATGATCATGGTCGGGCTGTTCTACCGGGTCGCGATCGTCGTCTTCTTTTTCGCCTTCACCTACGTCTTCCTTCTGGATCAGGCGCGCTATCTGAACCACTTCGTTCTGGTCAGCATGATCGCCTTCCTGATGATGCTGGTGCCGGCCAGCCGGATCTGGTCGCTCGACGCGCTGCTCGCCCGGCGCCGCCGGGCCGTCCCGACGGAGGTGCCGGCCTGGGCCGTATGGCTCTTCGTGATGCAGTTCGAGATCATGTACATCTTCGCCGGCATCGTGAAGGTCAACCCGGACTGGCTGCGCCTGGAGCCGCTGGCCATGTGGCTGGCCCGCCGGGCCGACGCGCCGCTGATCGGGCCCCTGTTCCTGGAGGACTGGGTGATCGCGGTCGGCGCCTACGGGGTGATCCTGCTGCACATCGTGGGCGCCCCGCTGCTGCTGTTCCGGCGCACGCGACTGCCGGTCGCGGTGGTCTACTTCGCCTTCCACCTGGCCAACCACTTTATATTCCGGATCGGCATCTTCCCCTGGGTGGCCATGCTCGGGACCCTGATGTTCTTCGATCCGGACTGGCCGCGCCGCCTGATCGAGCGGCTGCGGCAGGCGCTCGGGCGCCTCGTCTCCTCGGAGCGGAGGGTCGCCGATGTCTAGCCAGGCCATCGAACCCCAGGGGCCGAGCCGCTTCGCGCGCCGCGCCCTGCTCGCCTTCATCGGGCTCTGGCTGGCGGTGCAGATCCTGGTGCCCCTGCGCCACCTGCTCTATCCCGGCAGCCCGCACTGGAACGAGGAAGGCCACCGCTTCGCCTGGCAGATGAAGCTGCGCGACAAGAAGGCCGAGGCGTTCTTCACCGTCCTGGACCCGGCCAGCGGCGTGAAATGGACCGTCCATCCCGAGGATTTCCTGCTGCCGCACCAGGCGCGGAAGATGCCGACACGCCCCGATATGATTCTACAGTTCGCCCACTACCTGGCGCAGGTCTGGGCCGAGGAGGAGGGCCTGAAGAACGTGGAGGTCCGCGCCCGGGTCTGCGCCTCCCTCAACGGCCGGCGGGCCGCGCTGCTGATCGATCCGGAGCGCGACCTGGTGCCGATCGAACGCGATCTTTGGCACGCCGACTGGATCCTGCCCTTGACGCAGCCCTTCGAGCGGCCGCCCGAGCGGACCAGGCGGCGCAACCTCGACTGCTGACCGCCGCCCGGACCGCGTCGATGTCTCTTCCCGGAGGCAAGCTATGGGCGAAGCGGGCGATGTTTCTTCCCGACAAAGCATAGGCCATAAGGCCTAAGCAATCTTCGGCGCCGCCTTCACCAATTGTCCATCACCTTGCGGCAAGCTGCTGGCTCTCGGCTGTGGCGGCACCGGGAGCCCGTTTCGTGCGGGTTCGGCCGCCTGCCTTCAGGCGGCGTGAGGGCCGCGCGCGGAGGACGGATAGATGTTTCGTTTCAAGTGCGCCAGCTGCGGCGACTTCCACAGCGGAATTCCGGACATTGGCTGGTCCTATCCCGTCTTCTACCTGGACGTGCCCGAGGCCGAGCGCGAGGATCGCTGCGAGCTGACCAGCGACTCCTGCGTCATCGACGACACGTGGTTCTTCATCCGCGGCTGTCTCGAGATCCCCGTGATCGGGACCGAGGAGGTCTTCGCCTGGGGCACCTGGGTGTCCCTGAGCGAGGCGGACTACGAGCGCTTCGTCGAGCTCTACGACGTCGACCGCCGGGCCGAGGAAGGCTCCTTTCTGGGCTGGTTCTCTAGCAACATCGAGCTCTTTCCCAAGACCACCGAGCTGAAGGCCCGCGCCCACCTGCGCGACGGCGGCCTGCGGCCCTTCATCGAGCTGGAGCCGACCGACCATCCGCTCGCGGTGGAGCAGCGCGAAGGCATCACCTTGGATCGCCTGCGCGAGATCTACCGCTTCTTCAAGATCAGCGTCCTGCCCGAGGACGGCACCCAGGACTTGCTGCAGCCCCTGAGCGCCTGACGGCCGCCCGGCCCTTCGCCGTCAGGATTCGGCCATGCCCCGGAGCGCCAGGCGCTGGGTCTCGACGGCGCGGTCCCAGATCATCTGCTTCCAGTCCTCGGCGTCCTGATAGAAGGCTTCGCGGATCTGCGCCTTGATGGCGCGGCCCTTGGGCGACTCGAGGTCGCCGTGGACATGCAGCCAGTTGTCGGCGCGCAGGGCGCGGCGGACCAGGGGCGTGGGCAGGGTGCCGTACTCCAGCGCGATGCCGGTGACAGCGACATCGGACAGCGCCCGCTCCATGCCCTGGAGGTTGACCCCGTTCAGCTCGCAGGCCGAGGACGTGCCGAGGCTGGGGCAGGTCATGTCGCCCTCGTACCACTGCTCGGCCCGCTTAAGGGCGCCGCTGTCCGGGCGATGGGCACAGATCCGCTCGCCGTAGCCCCGTGGCCCGAGGCCGGTGTGGTAGTCGATGATCGCGACCTGCTCGGCGGAGGCGGGCAGGCGGCCCAGGATCTCGAGCAGGGTCCGCCGCGACCAGGTGTCCTCCCGGCCGCCGTAGAAGATGCCCTCGGGATGGCTGTACTGGCCACCGGAGATCGCCATCTGCAGAGCGTGGCCGCCTTCCCGCTCGCCGTAGGCCGCCAGCTGCGCCTCGGTCTCGGCGATCACCGAGTCGTTCCACTCAGTCGGGCAGAGGATCTCGGCCAGGTCGCGGTAGCCCGGGTTGTCCGGATAGGGGGCCGCGTGGTCGACGAAGTTGCGGTTCAGATCGACGTTGTCCTCGGTGACCCGGCGGATCCAGGCGAAACCATGCGGGTTGATGGCGTGGATCTGCAGGGACGCGGTATCGGGCGGAAGCTCCTTGTAGAGACCGCTCTCCAACCAGCCGAGCTGCACACCGGAGCCGCAGAAGCCCTCGGCGCCGTGGGTGCCCGAAACTGTCAGCAGAAGGTTGCGGGGCGCCTCCGGGCCCAGCCAGGCGGCGTCGGTGACGAGCGCCTCGTCGTTCGGGCCGCGGCCGGGGTTCTCGTGGTGCTCGACCCGGGCGCCGGCGGCCTGCGCGGCGTCGAGGAACCTTCGCCGCGCTTCCGTGTAGTCCGAAGAAAAGTACTGGCTGACAGACATCGCCGCTCCTCGATCCTGCGCAACTGATTCGATGGGTCCCAAAAAGACCTGCGTTCGCTTCGGGATCTGCGCCATACTAGAATACGTGATGGCGCGAACCGCAATCGTCTTGCTTCTGCTTCTGGGTCTGGCGACGCCGGCTGCGGCCGACCAGGACGACCCGCGCCTCGACCGGCTCTTCGAGCAGCTCTACCACGCCCCCGACCATCTTGCCGCGCAGGCCGTCGAGCACGCGATCTGGGAGATCTGGCTGACCTCCGAAGACGATGCCGTCAATGCCCTGATGAGCGAGGGGGTCGCCGCCATGCAGCGGCGCGACTTCGTGACCGCCCTGCGCAGCTTCGACAGCATGGTCGTGCTGGCGCCGGACTTTGCCGAGGGCTGGAACAAGCGGGCGACGGTCCACTACCTCATCGGCGCTTACGAGAACTCGCTGGAGGACATCGTCCGGACCCTCAACCTGGAGCCGCGCCACTTCGGCGCGCTGTCCGGGCGCGGGTTGATCCTCCAGGATTTGGGCCGCAGCGAGGAGGCCCTGGGCGCCTTCGAGGCCGCCCTGGATCTCAACCCGCAGCTGCCCGGCGCGCGGTTCAACGCCGAGGCGCTGCGCAAGCTTCTCAAGGACAGCGCGATCTGAGCCACGCGCGGCCCCTGCATGACCGCCATGCGAAGTCGGCATGTGGCGTGCCGGGCGGCCTCGGCTAGATTGACGCTCCACAGGCGGGCCGGGGCGCGGATGGCACGGCAGGACGAAAGGAAGCAGGCCGTCTCGGGGGTGCTCTTCGCACTTTCTGCCTTCGGCATCTGGGGAGTCAATCCGGTCTACTTCAAGGCCGTCGCCCATCTGCCGGAGCTGGAGGTGCTGGCCCATCGCGTGGTCTGGACCGTCGCGCTGCTGGCGGCCCTGGTCACGGCCACCCGCGGCTGGGCGCCCATCGGACGGGCGCTCCGCGACCGCCGGACCCTCGGGCTGCTGGCGCTCAGCACGGCGTTAATCTCGGTCAACTGGTTCATCTACATCTGGGCGGTCGTGGCGGAGCGGGTGCTGGAGACCAGCCTCGGCTATTTCATCAATCCGCTGATCAGCGTGCTGCTCGGGGTGCTGGTCCTGGGCGAGCGTCTCTCACGGCTCCAGGGCGCCGCCGTGGCGCTGGCCGCCCTGGGAGTCCTGAACCTCGGCGTCGCTACCTCAGGTCTGCCCTGGGTCGCCTTGTCCCTGGCGGTGACCTTCGGGTTCTACGGTTTGATCCGCAAGACGGTCGCCATCGGCTCGGCCGAGGGCCTGCTGGTCGAGACCGGTCTGATGCTGCCGCTCGCCTTGGTCTATCTGCTGGCGGTCGGCGGCAAGACCGGATTCTTCGGCAGCGGCAGCCCCGCCGACGTCCTGCTCCTGCTGGCGGCGGGCCTGGTCTCGGCAACGCCCCTGCTGTGCTTCACCAGCGCCGCCCGGCGGCTGCGCCTCTCCACCGTCGGCATGTTCCAGTACCTGGCGCCCAGTTGTCAGTTCCTGCTCGCCATCTTCGCCTTCGGCGAGACCTTCACCCGGGTGCATCTGGTCACCTTCCTGTGCATCTGGGCGGCCTTGGGCATCTTCACGCTGGACTCGCTGCGCCGTTCGCGGCGGGTACGCCCCGCCGCCGCCCCGGCCGGGGCCGAGTGAGTCCGACGCTTCGGTTCAGTCCACCCAGGCGATACGCAAGACGTTGGTCGCCCCCGGGGTGCCGAAGGGCACGCCGGCGGTGATCACCAGGCGGTCGCCGCTGTCCGCCAGCTTCTCCTTCGCTGCCAGCCGGCAGGCCTTGCCGACCATCTCCTGGAAGTCGCGGACGTCAGCGGTGTGGACGCTGTGCGCGCCCCAGAGCAGGGCCAGCTGGCGGGCCGTCGCGAGCTTCGAGGTCAGGACCAGGATCGGCACCACCGGGCGTTCCCGGGCGGCACGCAGGGCGGTCGAGCCCGAGGTGGTGTAGCTGACGATGGCGGCGGCAGAGATGGTCTCGGCGACCTGGGCCGCGGCCGCCGAGATGGCGTCCGGCGCGGTCTTCTCCGGCTCCGGGTGCAGGGCCTGGATGATCGGCGCGTAGTGCCGGTCGCCCTCGGTCCTGGCGATGATCCGGTCCATCATCTGCACCGCTTCCACCGGGTAGTCGCCGGCGGCGGACTCGGCGGAGAGCATGACCGCGTCGGCGCCGTCGTAGACCGCGGTGGCCACGTCGGAGGCTTCGGCGCGGGTGGGCGCCGGGGCCGAGATCATGGATTCCAGCATCTGGGTGGCGACGATCACCGGTTTTCCAGCCAGGCGGCAGAGGCGGATGATCTCCTTCTGGCGGCCGGGGACCTCCTCGGGGGCCAGTTCGACGCCGAGGTCGCCGCGGGCGACCATGAAGCCGTCGGCGCTCTCGACCAGCTCGCTCAGGTGGTTCAACGCCGCCGGCTTCTCAATCTTGGCCATGATCGCCGCCCGGCCGGCGATCAGGCGGCGCCCCTCGGCGATGTCCTCCGGCCGCTGCACGAAGGACATCGCGACCCAGTCGGCGCCCAGGTCGAGGCCGAACTGCAGGTCGCGGCGGTCCTTGTCGGTCAAGGGCGAGATGTTCATGACCACGCCCGGCAGGTTGACGCCCTTGTGGTCCTTGAGCGTCCCTCCGGTGACCACCTGGGTCTCGGCGAAGTCCCGGCCCAGCTTGGTCACCCGCAGCCGCAGCTTGCCGTCGTCGAGCAGGATCTCGGCGTCGGTCTCCAGGGCCTCGAAGATCTCCGGGTGGGGCAGGGACGCGCGCTCGGCGCTGCCGGGCGCCGGGTCCAAGTCGAGGCGGAAGTGCGCGCCGGGCGCAAGCGTTGCCTTGCCGCCCGCCAGCTCGCCGACCCGGAGCTTCGGCCCTTGCAGGTCCATGAGGATCCCGATCGGGTGGTCGAGCTCGCGCTCCAGCTTGCGGATGACGTCGACGCGGGACCGGTGGTCGTCGTGATTGCCGTGGCTGAAGTTCAGGCGGAAGACGTCGGCGCCGGCCTCGACCAAGGCGCGGATGGTCTTGGCGTCCGAGGAGGAGGGCCCGAGGGTGGCCACGACCTTGGCTTTACGTATACGTCGCATACGGGAAGCTTAGCGCCCTTTTGTGAAGACCTGGGGACAATTCTGCGGGTTACCGCCTATTCGGGCAGCAGGAGGATGGCGCGGAAGTCGTTGACATTGGTCAGGGTCGCGCCGGTGACCACCAGGTCGTGCAGCGCCTCGAAAAAGCCGTAGCTGTCGTGGCCGGCCAGGCAGGCCTCGGGGTCCAGGCCGAGGTCCCGCGCCCGGCCCAGGCTGTCCGGTCCGGTGATAGCGCCGGCGTTGTCCTCTGAGCCGTCAATGCCGTCGGTGTCGCAGGCGATGGCGTACAGCCGGGGGTCGCCCGCGGCGGCGAGGGTCAGGCCGAGCAGGTACTCGGCATTGCGGCCGCCCCGGCCCTTGCCGGTCATGGTCACCGTGGTCTCGCCGCCGGAGAGCAGGACCAAGGGCCGGTCGACGGGCAGCAGGGCCAAGGCCTCCTCGGCCTGCTGCCGGCCGAGGTCGCGAGCCTCGCCTTCCAGGTCGTCGCCAAGGATCCGGACGTCGGCCCCGGCCGCCCGGACGGCCTCGGCGGCGGCCTCCAGGGCACCGACGGGCCGGGCGACCATGACCGCCTCGGCGCCGGCGAGCCGGGGATCGCCCGGCTTCGGGGTCTCGTCCTCGGCCGCCGCCAGGTGGCGTTGCACCGCGTCCGGCGGCGTGATGCCATAGCGCTCCAGGACCGCACGGGCCTCGGCGAAGCTGGTCGGGTCGGGCACCGTCGGGCCCGAGGCGATGGTCGCGGGGTCGTCGCCGGGCACGTCGGAGATCAGCAGCGTCAGCACCTTGGCCGGCGCCGCGGCGGCGGCCAGGCGGCCGCCCTTGATCGCCGAAAGGTGCTTGCGCAGGCAGTTCATCTCTGAGATCGTCGCCCCGCAGCGCAGCAGGGTGCGCGAGACTTCCTGCTTGTCTTCCAGGGTCACGCCCGCTGCCGGCAGGGACAGGAGCGCCGAGCCGCCGCCGGAGATCAGGCAGAGCACCAGGTCATCGGGGCCGGCATCCCGGGCCAACTCGAGGATGCGCTCCGCGGCTCGGCGGCCGGCCGGGTCGGGGACCGGGTGCGCGGCCTCGACGATCTCGATCCGGCGGCAGTCCGTGCCGTGGCCGTAGCGGGTCACGACCAGGCCGGATAGGTCGTCCAACCGTTCGGCCGGCCAGTTCGCCTCGACCGCGGCGGCCATGGCCGCGGAGGCCTTGCCGGCGCCGAGCACGAGGGTTCGGCCGCTGGGCGGTGGCGGCAGGTGCGGCGGTACGACCAGGGCCGGGTCGGCGGCGTCCAGCGCCGCTTGGAAGAGCCGGCGCAGAAAGGCGCGGGGCTCGGCGACGGTCATGGCCGGCCGCCGGTCGCGGCGGCCGGGGCCGGCTCCGGTGGGGCGGCATAGGCGGCGATCACGGAGGAGAGGTGGTCCGTCATGGCCTTGGCCGCCGCCGCCTCGTCGCCGGCCTGGATCGCCTCCAGCACCGCCCGGTGCTGGGCCAGGAAGCGGCGGTCGTCCTCCGGCGTCGGGCAGAGCTCGAAACGATGGAAGGCGCAGTTTTCGCTGAAGATGTCGCCCAGCACGCTCAGCAGATGAAGGTAGACCGGGCTGTGCGAGGCCCGCGCGATCGCCATGTGGAAGGCGAAATCGTCCTCGGCCTTGTGCTTGGGCTCGCGCGCGGGATCGGCCATGACCGCGAAGAGCCGGGCGATCTCCTCGAGCTGTTCCGGCTCGGCCAGCCGGGCCGCCCGGCGCGCCGCCCAGGCCTCGAGCTGGGCTCTGAGCTCGGCCAGGTCCAGCAGGTTCCGAAGGTCGGCGCGGACCAGCCGGCCCAGGCCGCGGTCGAGATTCTCGGAGCTGGCGATGATCCGGGTGCTGCCGCCCTGGGTCGCGGAGACCAGGCCCTGGGCCTTGAGCTGCTGCAGGGCGGCCCGGACCGAGACCCGGCTGACGTTCATCATCTGCGCCAGCTGGCGTTCGCCCGGCAGGCGCTCTCCCGGGACCAGGCTGCCGCTGGCGATCATGCGCAGCAGCTCCTGGGCCACGCGGTCTGCGACCCGTTCGCGGGGGATTTCGTGGAACCGCGGATCCTGAGCGGCGGTGGGGTCCAACCCCTCCTCGCTGCCGCCCGAGGGCGCCTGCGGTCGCTGATTTGGTCGGTCGTCAGGCATCTCCACCCGGCTGGTCTTTTGGTATGACCAATCTAGCCAAGACCGGGGCGCCGTGAAAGCCATCCCGCCGTCATGGCAGCCATGCAGAGTCGCAGCCGGCAGCTGTGCTCAATGTTCTTTATTTGTTCTTTTAGTTGTGCAACTATGAAGCGCAATGCAGCTTCTCTTGCCACTCAGCGGCGAGGCCGCGCTGATCGCCGAGGTCCATGGCCGCCTGCTGGCCCGATTCGGACGGCCCGGTCCCTTCCGGCCTCTCGATCCGGTCAGCCAGCTGGTCATGGGGATCATCGGCGGCCGCACCCTCGGCGCCGACTCCCTGCGTGCCTTCGAAGCCCTGCGCGCCCGTTTCGCGAGCTGGGAGGCGCTGCGGGACGGGCCGGCTGCAGCAGTCGAAGCGGCAATCCGGCCCGTCACCTACGGGCCGGCAAAGGCGCAGCACCTGCAGCGGGCGCTCCATCAGTTGACCGCCCTTCGGGAGCGCCTGGAGCTCGATTTCCTGGGCGATTGGCCGGTCGAATCCGCGCTCGTTTGGCTCGAACGCCTGCCGGGGGTCGGCCGCAAGGTGAGCGCCGCCACCCTCAACTTCAGCACCCTGCGCCGGCCCGCTCTGGTCATCGACACCCATCACCTGCGGGTGCTGGCGCGGCTGCACTTGGTGGATCCCCGCGCCGCCATCGCCGAGGCCTACGATCACATCGTGCCCCGCCTGCCGAACGGCTGGGACGCCGACGACCTTGACGACCACCATCAACTGCTGAAGAAGCTCGGCCAGACCTACTGCCACGCCGGGACGCCGTCCTGCGGTGGCTGCCCGCTGCGGGATCTCTGTCCCAGCGGGTGCATGGCGCCGGTGATCAGACGACCTGAAAGCCGTGGGCGTAGGGGTCGCGCTCGTCGATGAAGATCGTGTTGAAGCCGGTGATCCGGGCCCAGCCCTCGATCGAGGGGACGATGCCGGGATGGTTGCCGACCCGGGTCTCGGCCTCTATGCGGCCGTGGAACAGGCTGCCGATGATGCTCTCGTGGACGAAGTCCTCTCCGACCTCGAGTTCGCCGCGGGCCGCCAGCTGGGCCATGCGCGCCGAGGTGCCGGTGCCGCAGGGGCTGCGGTCGATGGCTTTCTCGCCGTAGAACACGGCGTTGCGGGCCCGGGCCTCCGGCGCCTTGGGCTTGCCGCTCCAGAGCATGTGGCTGACGCCCCGAATCGTCGGGTCCTCGGGATGGGCGACCTCCAGAGTGTCGTTGATTCGGGCGCGCAGCTGTGGGGAGAGCCGCAGGATGTCGCCGGGCGTCAGGTCGTCCAGATCGCAGTAGTTCGGCTGCGCCTCGACGATGGCGTAGAAGTTGCCGCCGTAGGCGACGTCCAGCTCGAGCGGCCCCAGCTCGGGGCAGTCGACTTCGACGCCCTCAGCGGCCAGGTAGGCCCCGACGTTGGTGATCCGCACCCCCTCCACATGGCTGCCGGCCCGGCGGTAGCGGGCCTCGACCCGGCCGGCGGGGGTGTCGAGATCGAGCCTTCCCTCCTCCCGCGGCTGGACCAGGCCGCGCTCTAGGGCGAAGGTCACGGTCCCGATGGCGCCGTGGCCGCACATCGGCAGGCAGCCGCTGGTCTCGATGAAGAGCACGCCGACGTCGCAGTCCTCGCGGGTCGGCGGGTAGAGGATGGCGCCGGACATCATGTCGTGGCCGCGCGGCTCGAACATCAGGCCGGTGCGGATCCAGTCGTAGCGGGCGAGGAAGTCCTGGCGCCGGGCGCTCATGGACTCGCCCTGCAGGGGCGGACCGCCGCCGGCGACCAGGCGCACCGGATTGCCGCAGGTATGACCGTCAATGCAAAAGAAAGTGTTCGGCCGTATCTCTTCCATGCTGCCCTTCCGCGGCGCCTCGTGGCCGACTTGTTCGGCCTTCACCGCCGGGACTATAGTCCATGCAGATGTCTACAGCCTCCCAATTTCCAGGTGCCTCCCAGAGCGCTTTGCTGGCCCCGGACGAACCGGCGCCGGTGGTCGTCGAGAACCCCGGGGGACCGGCGCCCCTGCTGCTGCTCTGCGATCACGCCAGCGCCTTCATCCCCGCGGCCCTGGACCGCCTGGGACTGGACGGCGCCGAGCTGGCCCGCCACATCGCCTGGGACATCGGCGCCGCCGAGGTGACCCGCGAGTTGGCCCGGCTGCTGGACGCCCGGGCGCTGCTCAGCCATTTCTCGCGCCTGGTCGTGGACCCCAATCGCTGGCCCGAGGACCCGACCCTGGTGCCGCAGATCTCCGACGGCACCGTGGTGCCGGGAAACCGGGACTTGGGGGCCGAGGCGATCGAGGTCCGTATGGCAACCTTCTACCGACCCTATCACGACGCGATCGAGGCCGAGATCGAGCGACGGCTCGCGGCCGGCGAAACGCCTGCGGTGGTCTCGGTCCACAGCTTCACGCCGGTCATGCGCGGCGGCGAGCGGCCCTGGCAGGTCGGCGTCCTTTGGCAGGAGGACGTCCGGCTCCCGGTGCCGATGATCGCCCGTCTCCGCGACCGGGGCCTGGTGGTCGGCGACAACGAGCCCTATTCCGCGCGGGCGGGGCTGGGGCATACTCTCGAGAAGCACGCCGACCCGCGTGGCCTGCCGAACCTTCTGATCGAGGTGCGCCAGGACCTGATCGACACCCGGCACGGCGCTGCGGCGTGGGCGGCCATGATCGCCGAGGAACTGGCGCCGATTCTGGCCGATCTCGCGGCGGATGCGGAGATAAGAACGGCAGGGGCGGGGACATGACTCTCAAGGAACCGAGCTTCACCATCGGCATCGAAGAGGAGTACCTGCTGGTCGACCGCGAGACCCGGGAGCTGGCGACCGACGTCCCGCCGGACCTGGTCGAGGACTGCGGTAAGCGGGTCGAGGAAGGCCAGGTCACGCCGGAGTTCCTGCAGTCGCAGATCGAGGTCGGCACGCGGGTCTGCGACACGGTCAAGGAGGCCGCCGAGGAGCTCGGACATCTGCGCCGCCTGGTCGCCGAGGTGGCCGAGGAGTACGGCTTCGCGCCGATCGCGGTCTCGACCCATCCCTTCGCCGACTGGGAGCAGCAGAAGCACACCAATAAGGAGCGCTACAACGTCCTTGCCCGGGACATGCAGGCGGTCGCCCGGCGCCTGCTGATCTGCGGCATGCACACCCACGTCGGGATCGACGACGACGAGCTGCGCATCGACCTGATGGGACAGGTCAGCTACTTCCTGCCGCACCTTCTGGCGCTCTCGACCTCCTCGCCCTTCTGGCGGGGCGAGAAGACAGGACTAATGTCCTATCGACTCTCGGTCTTCGACGAGCTGCCGCGCACCGGTCTGCCGGAGAGCTTCGACAGCTACAGCGAGTACCAGCGGCACCTTGGAATCATGACCGCGGCCGGCCTGATCGAGGACGCCTCCAAGATCTGGTGGGATGTCCGGCCTTCGGTGCGCTTCCCGACCCTGGAAATGCGTATTCCCGACGTCTGCCCACGGATCGAGGACGGCGTCTGCATCGCCGCCCTCTACATCTGCCTGCTGCGCATGCTCTACCGCCTGAAGCGCGAGAACCAGCGCTGGCGGCGCTACAGCGCCATGCTGGTGCGCGAGAACCGCTGGCGGGCGCAGCGCTACGGCGTCGCCGAGGGCCTGGTGGACTTCGGCAAGGGTGAGATCGTCGATTACAAGGGCCTCCTGGAGGAGATCCTGCAGCTGATCCACGTCGACGCCCTGGCCCTCGACTGCGTCGCCGAGGTCGAGCACGCGCGGACCATCCTCACGCGCGGCACCAGCGCGCATCGCCAGATCGAGGTCTATGAGCAGGCGGTCTCCGAGGGGGCGGAGCGCCAGGAGGCTCTCAAGGCCGTGGTCGACCTTCTGATCGAGGAGAGCATGGCGGGAATCGCGTGAACCGACCGCGCGCGTTGGCCGCTGACATCGGCGCGGCCGCACCCTAAATGGATTCTCAGATCCAAGATCTTGCAAGGAGACCAGGGATGGACGACCAGACCCGTACCGAACTCGAGGCTGCGGCGTTTCGCCGGCTCGTCGCACATCTGCGCGAACGTACGGACGTACAGAACATCGACCTGATGAACCTTTCGGGCTTCTGTCGCAACTGCCTGTCCAAATGGTACGCCGCGGCGGCCGAGCAGAAGGGGCTTGAGATCGGCTACGATCAGGCCCGGGAGATCGTCTACGGCATGCCCTACGCGGAGTGGAAGGCCAAGTACCAGACCGAGGCCTCGGCGGAACAGAAAGCCAAGTTCGAGGCGGCCCACCAGGACCACTGAGGCCGGCCTCGGCGGTCAGGGCGCCCGGTTGGCATGGGCCTCGACGAAGCGCTCCAGGTCGTTGACCGCGACCCGCCAGTCGCGGCCAAACTTGAAGGCCCTGAGCTCGCCTTCCTTGATCCAGACGCGCACCGTGGCTTCCTTCACTTTCAGAAGCTCGGCGACCTCGTGCAGGGTCAGCATGGGCTTGCTCAGCATGGCGGCGGCCTCGAAACGGCGTATTGCTGTGTTTTCCGTGGTTCTACGTTGAATATATGATCTTCTTGAAGTTTTTATAAGCCTTACCATCTCTGGAATTTTGGGGTCGTAGCTCACCGGGGGATCAAGCGTGTCGATCGCGACCATCAGGGAATTCCTGCGCCACGAAGCGACGGCCGGCCTGCTGCTCATGTCGACGGCGGCTCTGGCGCTGGTGCTCGACAACTCGCCGCTGGCCGGGCTCTACGACGGTCTGATCGCGACCCCCGTCGTGGTGCAGGTCGGCGAGCTCGAGATCGACAAGCCCTTGCTCCTCTGGATCAACGACGGCCTGATGGCGGTCTTCTTCCTGCTGGTCGGATTGGAGATCAAGCGCGAGGTGCTGGAGGGCGAGCTGTCCTCGCGGTCTCAGATCATGCTGCCCGGTATCGCCGCGCTCGGCGGCATGGCCGTCCCCGCGGCGGTTTACGTCGCGATCAATTGGCAGGACCCGGTCCTGCTGGACGGCTGGGCCATCCCGGCAGCCACCGACATCGCCTTCGCGCTGGGCATTCTGGCGTTGCTCGGCTCACGGGTCCCCGTGGCGCTGAAGGTCTTCCTTCTGGCGCTGGCGATCCTCGACGACCTGGGGGCGATCATCATCATCGCGCTCTATTACACGTCCAACCTCTCGCTGGCGTCGCTGGCGGTGGCCGGGGTGGGGGCGACGGCCCTGATCGTTCTGAACCGGCTAAGGGTGATGCGCCTGGCGCCCTATATCCTGATCGGGATCGTGATGTGGGTCGGCGTCCTGAAGTCCGGCGTGCACGCAACCCTGGCTGGCGTGGTGCTGGCCATGGCGATCCCACTGCGCAACGGCGAGCCGGGCGAGGAACCCCCGCTGAAGCGCCTGGAGCACGCCCTGCATCCTTGGGTCGCCTTTGGCGTCCTGCCGGCCTTCGCCTTCGCCAACGCCGGCGTCCCGCTGGCCGGGCTGTCGCTCCAGTCCTTCCTGGAGCCGATGCCCCTGGGCATCCTGCTGGGGCTCTTCCTCGGCAAGCAGCTGGGCGTTTTCGGCGCGGTCTGGCTCGGCGTGCGGGCCGGGCTCTGCCGCTTGCCGAGCGGCGTGACCTGGCTCCAGATCTACGGCATCGCGCTGCTGGCCGGGATCGGCTTCACCATGAGCCTCTTCATCGGGACGCTCGCCTTCGCCGACCCCGCCTACAGCGCCGGCATCCGGCTGGGCGTGCTCGGCGGGTCGATCCTCTCGGCCTGCTTGGGATACGCGGTCCTGCGCTTCGCCTTGTCGGAACGGGCCGAGGAGGCTGCGGCGCGTCCTGGGGCACAGCCGTCATGACCCGGGACACCGCGACCGGCACCGAGGACCTGATCGAGGGATATCGGCAGTTCCGTCGGTCGGAGTATCCGACCCAGAAGCGGCTCTTCGAGACCCTCGCCGCGCGTGGCCAGGTGCCGCAGACCATGGTGATCAGCTGCTGCGACTCCCGGGTTGACCCGGCACAGATCTTCTCGGCCGGCCCCGGCGAGCTCTTCGTCGTGCGCAACGTCGCCAACCTCGTGCCGCCCTGCGGCAAGGGCGGCGACTACCACGGCACCAGCGCGGCCTTGGAGTTCGCCGTGACCGGGCTCAAGGTCCGGAACATCGTGGTCCTCGGCCACGCCAGCTGCGGCGGCGTTCGGGCCTGCCTCGAAGGCGCCAATGACCCCGACGTCGGCGGCCGCTTCATCGGCCCCTGGATGTCGATCCTGACGCCCGCGCGCGACAGGGTGCTGAGCGAGCACGCCGGCGCCTCGGACGAGACCCGCCAGCGCGCCCTCGAGCACGCCGGGGTTCGGCAGTCGATCGAGAACCTGCACAGCTTCCCCTTCGTCGCCCAGGCCCTCGCCGCCGGCGAGCTGCGCCTGCACGGCGCCTACTTCGGCATCGCCACCGGCGAGCTGGCCTTCTTGGACAGCGCCAGCGGCGAGTTCAGGACGGTCGCTTGAGCCGCGGCGACCTGCGCTTCGGGCCCCTTGCCGCTCGCCCGGCCGGCCGCTAGGGTGCGCGGCCTTCGGAGCCGGGGACACTGGCTTCGGATCATCAGATCGACATCACAGGGAGATGAAACGCATGGCCGATGTGGGCGGGATCGCGGCTGACCGGCTCAAGTCCTTCATCGAGAGGGTCGAGCGCCTCGAGGAAGAGAAGGCGGCGCTGAGCGCCGACATCCGCGAGGTCTATGCCGAGGCCAAGGCGACCGGCTTCGACACCAAGATCATGCGCCAGGTCGTCAAGCTGCGAAAGATGGACAGCAACGACCGCCAGGAGCAGGAGGAACTGCTCGACCTCTACAAGCGCGCCGTCGGTCTGGAGATCTGAGGGGGCCCTGCGTTCTGTCCCTGGCGGCTCAGCCGAGATCGCCGCGGCGCAGGGCCTGATGCAGGCGATCGGCGACCTGTTCGAGGTCCCGCTTCATGCCGTCGAGTGCCTGGCCCTGCTGGAAGACCAGGTCGTTGAGCTCCTCGATGATCTGCTCCTGGTGCGCCAACCGGGTCTCGAGCGCGACCAGGCGTTCCTCCTTGTCGTCGGTCATCCTCGTCTCCCGCCGCGGCGCCGTCAGAAGCGTTCGACCCAGGGACGGAGGTCAAGCTCCTGGGTCCAGGCGCTGCGCGGCTGCAGGTGGATTTGATAGGCCGCTTCGGCGATGGCGGCGGGATCGAGGACCGCGTCGGCGCCGCGCTCGGCCGGACTGTAGCCGGGCCGCTCGGCGGCGATCTGGCCATCGATGATCAGGTGGGCGACGTGGATGCCCTTGGGCCCCAGCTCGCGGGCCAGGCTCTGGGCCAGGGCGCGCAGTCCGAACTTCGGCACCGCCAGGTTGGCGAAGCCGGCGCTGCCCCGCAGGGCCGCCGTCGCGCCGGTGAAGAGCAGGGTGCCGGCGCCGGCCTCGAGCATGCGCCGCGCCGCCGCCTGACCGACGTTGAAGCCGCCCAGGCAGCCGACTCGCCAGCAGTGCTCGAAGTCCTCCGGAGTGATCTCCAGGATGCCGCCGGGCCGGTAGGCGCCGGCGTTGAAGGAGACCACGCCGGGGCTGCCGAGGTCGCGGTCGACGGCGGCGAAGAGCGCCTCGACCTCATCGTGGTCTGTGGCGTCGCAGGCATAGGCCCGGCCGCCGGTCTCCGCCGCAAGGTCCTCCAGCTCGTCCTTACGGCGCCGCGCCACGGCAAGCTTCATGCCGGCTTGCGCGAAGCGGCGGGCGAGGGCGGCACCGAGGCCCGGGCCGGCCCCGACGACGACTGCGACATCCTGGGTCATGGTGATCTTCCTCCGTCCTTGGCCTAGCGGGGTGGAACTCTAGCAGCGCTTCGCAGGCCGAGGCCACGCTGGCCCAGGTATCCGAGCGGTCTGCATCAGAATTCTATTTGCAATTGCGAAGCATTCTCATTAGCGTGAAGACCATCGTGTCGAGATATTCGGCTTCCTGCCGTCCTTCGGGACAGCGCGCTACCGGGTCCGGTTCAACTACGGGGAACGCCATGGAACAAAACGCGCCCGAGCTTACAGCCGGCATTGGTGCCACGGCCACCGCCTTGGCGACGATGCCGGCGAGCGAGGCCGTCTGATGCTTCGAGAACTGTCCGAGCTCGCAGAGGCCGAGGCGGTGGTCCTCCGGGCCCTGCGGCGCTGGATCGTCGGCGCCAGCAGCAAGGATCCCCGGCTCTGGTCCCTGGCCTGGAACGACTTGGCCGTGGCTTTCGGGTCCGAGGCTGGCCGCGATCTGCTGACCGCCCTGATCGGCATGGTGCGCGAGATCTGCGGCTATGCTCGGCGGCCGATCGAATATCACCAGCCCTGCTGTCCCTGCGTCTGCGCCGACGAGGTCTGCATCCTGGCACTGCTCGGCGCCTGCCAGCGCGCCGAGACGCAAATCGCCCGCAGCCTCGCCGAATGGCTGGTCTTGAGCGAGGGGGCGCCGGGCCTTTTGGAAGCGGCCAGGAGACTTGCGGCGGTGCTGGCCGCTCAAGGTTGCCGTCTGCCCGATCGGAGCGTCTCCGCGCCCCAGCCGACGGTTTCGCCGCTGCGTCCTGCGGCGGCGACCCTTCATTAGGAACGCGCGATCTTGGGTGAATCCGAGTCTTTGTCTCTGGGGTTCGGAGCGGCTACTCCGCCGCGCTCCTGACCGTCTGGGGATTGCGGAAGGCCTGAAGCAGTTCCGCTTCCTGGGCCTTGGCGGCCTCGAGATGGGCCTCCTTGACGTGACCGTAGCCGCGGATCTTCTCCGGCACCGAGGCCAGGGCCACCGCAAGGGCGTGGTTGTCGTGGTCGAGCCGGCCTGCGACCTCGTCGATCAGCGCGGCGTAGTCTCGGATCAGCTGCCGCTCGCTCCGCCGCTCGGCGCTGTAGCCGAAGACGTCGAAGGGCGTGCCGCGCAGACCGCGCAGCCTGGCCAGCAGCTTGAAGGCCGTGAAGATCCAGGGCCCGTATTCCTTCTTCTTGAGGTGCCCCGTCTCCAGGTTCTTTTCGGCGACGATCGGCGGCGCCAAGTGGAAGTGGAGCTTGTAGTCGCCCTCGAAGGTCTCGCGTAGCTTGGCCTCGAAGTTGCCCTCGGTGAAGAGCCGCGCCACCTCGTACTCGTCCTTGTAAGCCATCAGCTTGAAGCCGTAGCGGGCCACGGCGTCGGCGAAGCCGGCGAGGCCGGGCGTGCGGCTGGCCTCGGCGCTGCGCGCCGTCTCGACCAGGGCGAGGTAGCGCGCCGCGTAGGCGGCGTTCTGGTAGTCGGTCAGGAAGCGCCGGCGACGCTCGATCACCTGGTCCAGGGTCTCGGAGAGGTGATGGCTCTCCGGCTCGGCCTTGGGCGCCGCGGCCGTCTGGACCGCCTCCAGGTCGTGGGCGGCGCGCCGGCCCCAGAGGAAGGCGCGCTTATTGGCCTCGACCGCCACGGCGTTGACCTCGATCGCCTTGACGATCGCGTCGCCGGACAGGGGCACCAGGCCCTTCTGCCAAGCGTAGCCGAGCATGAAGAGGTTGGTGGCGATGGAGTCGCCCATCAGGGCGGTGGCGATGCGGGTCGCCTCCAGGAAGTCGGCCCGGCCGCCGCTGGCCTGCTTGATCAGCTCGTGCAGGCGCTGGCCCGGGAAATGGAAGTCCGGGTTGCGGGTGAAGTCGCCGGTCACGGTCTCGTGGCTGTTGATCACCGCGTGGCTCTCGCCCGGGGTCATCTTGGAGAGCGATTCGAAGCCCGCGGCGACGACGAGGTCGCAGCCCAGGACGAGGCGCGCGCCGCCGGCGGAGATCCGCACGGCGTGGATGTCCTCCGGCTTCGGCGCCAGGCGGATGTGGCTGACCACGGCGCCGCCCTTCTGGGCCAGGCCCGCCATGTCGAGGATCGCGCAGCCGCGACCCTCCAGGTGCGCGGCCATGCCCAGCAGAGCGCCGATGGTGACCACGCCGGTGCCGCCGACTCCGGTGATCAGGATGCCGTAGGGCGCGTCCAGGGCTGGGACCTGGGGCTTCGGGATCTCGGGCCAGTTCATGCTGCCGGTCTCGGCGGTCTTGCGCTTGCGCAAGGCCCCGCCGTGCACGGTCACGAAGCTGGGGCAGAAGCCGTTGACGCAGGAGAAGTCCTTGTTGCAGGAAGACTGATCGATGGCGCGCTTGCGCCCGAACTCGGTCTCCACCGGGGTCACCGAGACGCAGTTCGAGGCGACCGAGCAGTCGCCGCAGCCCTCGCAGACCAGCTCGTTGATGAAGGCGCGTTTGGCCGGGTCGGGGAAGCTGCCGCGCTTGCGCCGGCGCCGCTTCTCCGCCGCGCAGGTCTGGTCGTAG
Source organism: Kiloniellales bacterium (assembly GCA_030066685.1). Taxonomy (NCBI): domain Bacteria; kingdom Pseudomonadati; phylum Pseudomonadota; class Alphaproteobacteria; order Rhodospirillales; species Kiloniellales bacterium. The sequence goes on from JASJBF010000002.1 coordinate 199,062, forward strand.
ATGATCGCGGTGACGCCGGGATAGTCGCGCAGGTCCTTCTGGATCTCGTCCAGGTCGTCGCGGTGGCGGATGGTGACGCAGGGCGCCCAGTGGGTGGTGGCCGGATACTTCTCCGGCTCGTCGCTGACCACCACGACCTTCTTGACGCCCTCGCCCTGGATCTGGCGGCTGATCATCGCCGGGTCCAGCGGCCCGTCCATGGGCTGGCCGCCGGTCATGGCCACGGCGTCGTTGTAGAGGATCTTGAAGGTGACGTTGACGCCGGCGGCGACGCAGGCGCGGATCGCCAGGATTCCAGAGTGGAAGTAGGTGCCGTCGCCCAGGTTGACGAAGACGTGCTTGGTCTTGGAGAAGGGCGCCTGGCCGACCCAGGTCACGCCCTCGCCGCCCATCTGGGTGAAGGTGTCGGTGTTGCGGTCCATCCACTGGACCATGTAGTGGCAGCCGATTCCGGCCAGGGCCCGGCTACCTTCGGGCACCTTGGTCGAAGAGTTGTGCGGGCAGCCGGAGCAGAAATAGGGGATGCGCGCAATCGGCGCCTTCTCCTGCTGCAGCGCCTTCTCCTTGTCTTCCAGGAAGGCGAGGCGCTGCTGGATGCGCTCGCTGGTGTAGAAGCGGGCGATGCGCTTGGCGATGACCCGGGCGATGCCGGCGGGGGTCAGCTCGTTGGTCGAGGGCAGCGCCCAGTCGCCATCCTCGTCGAACTTGCCGATGACCCGCGGGCGCACGTCGGCGCGCCAGTTGTAGAGCTGTTCCTTGAGCTGGTTCTCGATGACCGCGCGCTTCTCCTCGACCACCAGGACCTCTTCCAGGCCCTCCGCGAAGGTGCGGGCGCCCTCGCGCTCCAGCGGCCAGGTCATGGCGACCTTGTAGACCGTGATGCCGATCTCGGCCGCCAGCTCCTGGTCGATGCCCAGGTCCTCCAGGGCCTGCATGACGTCGAGGTAGGACTTGCCGGTGGTGACGATGCCGAAGCGCCGCTTCGGGCTGTCCAGGACGATGCGGTCCAGTCGGTTGGCCCGGGCGAAGGCGAGGGCGGCATAGGCCTTGTAGCGGTGCAGGCGCTCCTCCTGCACCAGCGGCTGGTCGGGCCAGCGGATGTTGAGCCCGCCCTCCGGCATCTCGAAGTCCTCGGGCAGGGCGATCTCGACCCGGTGCGGATCGACGTAGACCGAGGCCGAGGTATCGACCGTCTCGGCGATGGTCTTGAAGCCGATCCAGCAGCCCGAATAGCGGCTCATCGCCCAGCCGTAGAGCCCCAGGTCGAGGAACTCTTGGACCCCGGCCGGGTTGAGGACCGGGATCATGGCGTCCATGAAGGTGTATTCGCACTGGTGCGCCAGGGTCGAGGACTTGGCCGTATGGTCGTCGCCGGCCAGCAGCAGGACGCCGCCGTGGCGTGCCGAGCCCGCCGAGTTGCCGTGCTTGAAGACGTCGCCGCAGCGGTCGACCCCGGGGCCCTTGCCGTACCACATGGCGAAGACACCGTCGTAGTTGCTGTCGCCGAAGAGGTCGCCTTGCTGGCTGCCCCAGACCGCGGTGGCGGCGAGGTCCTCGTTGACCCCGGGCTGGAAGTGGATGTGGTTGTTCTCGAAGAACCTGCGGGCGCGCCAGATCTGCTGGTCGACGCCGCCCAAGGGCGAGCCCCGGTAGCCGGAGATGAAGCAGCCGGTGTTCAGGCCGGCGGCGGCATCGCGCTGGCGCTGCATCATCGGCAGGCGGACTAGGGCTTGGGTTCCGGTCAGGAAGACCCGACCCCTGTCGAGGGTGTACTTGTCGTCGAGGGAGACGTCTGCGAGTGCCATGCCGTGTCTTCAGCTCCGAAGCAGGCGGTCGTGTGAATGATCCTTCCCCCCCGGCCTTCAGGAGACTACCCGAATTATGGCCAGATGGTTAACAGCAAGCGCGGTATATAGGTAAGCTATTCTGACCTAAATGGCAAGATTTTTCCGACTCCGGTGCTGAGGTATTTCGGGCCGGCTGCCGATAACCGCTTCTCGCGCCGGTCATTTCTGGCTTCACCGGACCGCAGCCGGAGGTTCCCGCGAACAATCGACATCGAGGTGTCGCTGGAATTGAAACACTCCGGCGTTAACCTAATCTAACTGATGGGTGGCCTGCCGCGGCTCCGGACGGTCGTGCTGCGACCTTGCACGCCGGGCGGCTGGGGTCTCTCCGTTTCGGATCAAGAGCCAAACTCGTCGCGACGCCCTGCAACCGAAATCCAGGACTGCTGTCATGATTTCGACGCTCCGCCGCTTTGTCTTCGGCAACCTCGCTCTGCCTCGCAAAGCGGGTCCGCTTGCGCTGATGCCGGCGGCCCTCGCGGTCCTTTTGCTGGCCGGCTGCAGGGACGAAGAGGCGGCCGCCAATGCCCCGGCCGCACCGCCGCCGCCGGTCACGGTTGCCAAGCCTCTGGTGAAATCGATCGTGGAGGACGACGAGTTCGTCGGCCGCTTCGCCGCGGTCAGCGAGGTTGAGGTGCGGGCGCGGGTCGGCGGCTACCTGGAGCGGATCGCCTTCGAGGACGGCCAGATCGTCCGGGAGGGCGACTTGCTCTTCACCATCGACGCGCGTCCCTTCGAGACCGCGCTCGGCCAGGCCCAGGCCGAGCTGGACAGTGCCGAAGCCGAGTTGACCTTCACGCGCAGCGAGCTGACCCGTGCCGAGGAACTGATCAACCGCGGCAACATCTCGCAGCAGGCGCGCGACGAGCGGCGCCAGGCCTTTCTCTCGGCCCAGGCCCGGGTCGCCGCGGCCAAGGCGGCGATCGATCGCGCCGAGCTCGACCTGGAGTACACCCAGATCCGCGCGCCTCTGACCGGGCGGATCGACCGCGACTACGTGTCCGAGGGCAACCTGGTCGAGGCCAACGTCACGGTGCTGACCAACATCGTGAGCACCGATCCCATCTACTTCTATTTCGACATCGACGAGCGCTCCTTTCTGGCCTATGCCCGCAACGCCCGTGCGCGCGGCGCGAGGCTGCAGGAAGGCGGCGGCGGCCTGAAGGTCGAGATCCGGCTCTCGGACGACCGCGAGGCGCCCTTCGAAGGGACCTTGGACTTCTCCGAGAACCGCATTGACCCGGACAGCGGCACCATGCGGGTGCGCGCCCTGGTGCCGAACCCGGGCCTGGTCCTGCAGCCCGGGCTCTTCGGCCGGGTCAGCGTGCCCGGCTCGCTGCCCTATGACGGGATCCTCCTGCCCGACGCGGCGATCGCCAGCGACCAGAACCGGCGCATCGTCTATCTGGTCGATGGGCAGGGGCAGGTCTCGACCCGGGAGGTGCGGCCCGGCCCGCGCATCGACGGCTACCGCGTGATCCGGGAGGGACTGAGCGGCGAGGAGACGGTGGTGGTCAAGGGCCTGATGCGGGTCCGCCCAGGCGTCACCGTGGCGCCGCAGATGACCGAGCTGCCGGCCGTGGCCGAATAGGCCCGGCCGCCATGCGCTTCGCCCACTTCTTCGTCGAGCGGCCGATCTTCGCCACGGTCCTGTCGTTGGTGATTCTGATCACCGGCGGCATCGCCTTTGTGCAGCTGCCGGTGTCCCAGTACCCGGAGATCGCCCCGCCGACCATCGTGGTCAGCACCACCTATCCCGGCGCCAACGCCGAGACGGTCGCGGCCACCGTGGCCACGCCGCTGGAGCAGGAGATCAACGGCGTCGAGGGCATGATCTACATGTCCTCCTACTCGACCAGCGACGGGCGGGTGCAGATCACCGTCACCTTCGCCCTCGGCACCGACCTCGACCAGGCCCAGGTCCTGGTCCAGAACCGGGTTTCCGTGGCGGAGCCACGCCTTCCGGAGGAGGTGCGCCGCCAGGGCGTGACGACCCGGAAGTCCTCGCCCGACCTGATGATGGTCGTGCACATGCTCTCGCCGGACGAGACCTACGACCAGCTCTACGTCTCGAACTACGCGCGCACGCGCGTGCGTGACGAGCTGGTCCGGCTGCGCGGCATCGGCGACGTGCGTCTCTTCGGCGAGCGCGAGTTCTCGATCCGCGTCTGGCTCGATCCCGACAAGCTGGCGGCCTACGGGCTGACCGCCGGCGACGTGGTCGAGGCGCTGCGCGAGCAGAACGTCCAGGTCGCCGGCGGCGCGATCGGCGCGCCGCCTTCGCCCGGAGGCACGCCCTTCCAGGTGACCGTCTCCACCCAGGGCCGCCTGTCCGACCCGCGCGAGTTCCGCAAGATCATCGTGAAGTCGACCGGCGCCGGCCGGATCGTGCGGGTCTGGGACGTCGCCCGGGTCGAGCTGGGCGCGCGCGACTACATCACCAACAGCTATCTCAACGGCAAGCCGGCGGTCGCACTCGGCATCTTCCAGCGGCCCGGCACGAACGCCCTGGAGACCGCCGATCAGATCCTGGCGACCATGGCGCGGGTCGGCGCTGACTTCCCGCCCGGCCTCGACTACGAGATCGTCTACAACCCGACGGAGTTCATTGCCGATTCGATCGACGCGGTCTACCGGACCCTCTTCGAGGCCCTGCTGCTGGTCGTCCTCGTGGTGCTGATCTTCCTGCAGTCCTGGCGCACGGCCCTGATTCCCATCGCCGCGATTCCGGTCTCCCTGATCGGCACCTTCCTGATCATGGCGGCCATGGGATTCTCGCTCAACATGCTGACCCTCTTCGGCCTGGTGCTGGCGATCGGCATCGTAGTCGACGACGCCATCCTGGTGGTCGAGAACGTCGAGCGGAACATCCGCGACGGCCTGTCGCCCAAGGAAGCGGCGCACCGCACCATGGACGAGGTCGGAACCGCGATCATCGCGACCTCCCTGGTCCTGGCCGCGGTCTTCGTGCCGGTGGCCTTCATTCCCGGCATCAGCGGCCAGTTCTATCAGCAGTTCGCGGTCACCATCATCGCCTCGACCCTGATCTCGACCATCAATTCGCTCAGCCTTTCGCCGGCCCTGGCGGCGCTGCTCTTGAAGCCCAAAGACGCGCCGCCGCCGAGATTCTTTCTGGCGCGCGCCGTCGCCTGGGCTGGAGAGCGCTTCAACCGGGGCTTCGATCGGGTGAGCGGCGGCTATGCCGCCACGGTCCGCGTGCTGGTCGGGCGCAAGGCCGTCCGCCTGGGCATGCTGCTGGGCTTCGCCGGGCTGCTCTACGGCACCGGCGCGGCCCTGCAGTCGGTGCCGCGCGGCTTCATCCCGCAGCTCGACCAGGGCTATGCCATCGTGGTCGTGCAGCTGCCCGATGCCGCCGCCCTCAACCGCACCGACGAGGTCGTCCTGCGGGCCAGCGAGATCGTCCGGACCACGCCGGGCGTGATCAACGCCGTCGGCTTCGCCGGCTTCTCCGGTGCCACCTTCACGAATGCGACCAACACCGGGGTGATCTTCGCCGCCTTCGCGCCCTTCGAGGAACGCCTGGCCCAGGGGCTCTCGGCCGAGGCGATCATCGGCCAGCTCTTCGGCCGCATGCAGCAGATCCAGGAGGCCTTCATCATTGCCGTACCGCCGCCGCCGGTGCGCGGCATCGGCACCTCGGGCGGCTTCCGGATGCAGGTCAAGGAGCTCACGTCCGAGGACATGCGCCGTGCCCTCAATACCGCCTACGGGCTGGTCGCTCAGGCCAACCAGGACCCGCGCCTGACCCGGGTCTTCACCACCTTCAGTGCCGCCAGCCCGCAGATATTCCTGGAGATCGACCGGGTGCGCGCGCAGATCCTGAACGTCCCGATCGAATCGATCTTCGAGGCGCTTTCGGTCAACCTGGGGACCACCTATGTCAACGACTTCAACGCCTTCGGACGCGTCTACCAGGTCCGCGCCCAGGCCGACAGCCCCTTCCGCCTGGACGTCGCCGACATCGCGCAGCTAAAGGTCCGTTCGGCCAGCGGCGCCCTGGTCCCGCTCGGCACCTTGGCCGAGGTGCAGCTGCGCTCCGGGCCCGACCTGGTGCAGCGCTACAACCTCGCCACCTCGGTCCCGGTGCAGGGCTCGGCCGCGCCCGGGGTCTCCTCCGGCGACGCCCTGGCGGCCATGGAGGAACTGGCGGCGAAGCTTCTGCCCGACGGCATGAGCTTTGAGTGGACCGAGCTGGCTTTCCAGCAGAAGCAGACCGGCGACACCGCGATCGCCATCTTCGTTCTCTCGGTGCTCTTCGTCTTCCTGGTGCTTGCGGCCCAGTACGAGAGCTGGGTCCTGCCGCTGGCGATCATCCTGATCGTGCCCATGTCCGTGCTCGCGGCGATGATCGGCGTCATGACCCGGGGCATGGACAACAACATCCTGACCCAGGTCGGCCTGGTCGTGCTGATCGCCCTCTCGGCGAAGAACGCGATCCTGATCGTCGAGTTCGCCCGCCAGGCCGAGGCGCGCGGCCTGGCGCTGGTCGAGGCCGCGGTCGAGGCCTGCCGCCTGCGCCTGCGCCCGATCCTCATGACCGCCTTCGCCTTCATCCTGGGCGTGGTGCCGCTGATGATCGCCACCGGCCCCGGCGCCGAGATGCGCCAGGCGCTGGGCACGGCGGTCTTCTCCGGCATGCTCGGCGTGACTCTCTTCGGCCTCCTGCTGACGCCGGTCTTCTACGTGGTGCTGCGCCTGATCTTCGGCCGCCGCCGCACAAAGGACCCGGGGCCGGCTCGGGAGGCCGCGGCGGCGGGGGATTAGGCCGGGTCCCGGGAGCCGGCGGCGGGAAACGGGATCGAACCGGCCGAGGCGCGGCGCTAAGCTCCGCTCGAGGTCGGGCACAACCTTGGGTTTAGGGACGATGACCGGCACGCTGTTCGAACGCCAGATGGCGATCTACACGACCTACCACCGCGATCACCGCAACCGCGTCACGCATTTCTTCGGCATCCCGGCGATCATCCTGGCCATCCTGTTCGCGCTGGCCCCGGTCCAGGTCGAGCTCGGCGCGACGACGGTCTCCCTGGCGATCCTGGTCTCGGCGGCGGTCTGGTTGCTGTGGATCGGGCTCGACCGGCCGATCGGGCTGGCCATGGGCCTCTTCATGGTCCCCGCGCTGGGACTTGCGGAGTGGGCCGCCGCAACCCAGAGCAGCAAGGCCCTCTGGATTGCCTTCGCGCTGCTCTTCGTCGGCGGCTGGGCCCTGCAGCTCCTGGGTCACCTCTACGAGGGCCGCCGTCCGGCGCTGCTCAGCAACCTCTTTCAGGCCCTGATCGGGCCGATGTTCCTCGTCGCCGAGGTCTTCTTCGCCCTCGGCCTGCGCCGGGATCTCAAGGCCCGGATCGAGCGGACGATCCGCGAGACCGATCCGCCGGCCGCCGGAAGCGCCGCGCAGCCCCTGGCCTGAGGACCTCCCGTCCCCTTCCAGCGCCGCCGCGGACGACGCCCCCGACCGAAGCCGGTCTGCCTATTGGCCGGCCAGGTGCTCGTAGGACCACACGAACTCCTTGTCCTGGAGCGGGTGGTGGCATTCCCGGCAGGCGGTGACGTCCTTGTCGAGCTTCTCTCCGGCGGCGCTGTAGACCGCGAACTCCCAGTCGCCGACCTTCAGCTCCTCGGCATAGCCCTCGTCGAAGCCCTGGCCGCGCTCCATCACCACCACGGCGGCCAGCTTGTCGATGATCCGGCGGCCGAGCGCGCTCTCAAGCGTGTTGCCCTCGCCGTCGACCTTGACGCTGTAGATCTCGCCCACGATCACCGAGCCGTAGGGCAGCTTGCCGTCCTTCGCGGCGCCCTTTGCGGCGGTCTCGTTCGCGAAGAGGCGGATGACCTGCTTGTCGTTGCCGATGCGGTCGCCCTCGTAGTAGTGCGTGAAGGCCGTCTTGTAGTCGGCGGGCAGGCTCACGTTTTCGGGCCCGGCGATGGCGGCGGTTGCAAAGACGCCGAGCCCAAGTCCGATTCCCAGTAGCGTTCGCAGCATGTCCGGGTCTCTCCCTGAAACGTTTTCCGTCCAAGCGGCGGGCCGGACGGTTTCAATCCACGAGGTTGGGGCAATCGCCGTGCCCCTTCAAGTGCCGCCCGAAGATTGTCTCACAGGTGTCCTCTCGATGCTTCACCCGAGCAGGACATGGTAGAGGGCGCCGAGGGCCGCGCCGGCGGCCAGCGTTGGCAGCATCGGCAGCTTGAAGCGCAGCATGGCGACCAGGGCGGCGCCGGTTAGAACCAGGGAGGCTGGATCGACGGTATCCCAGACCGGACGGTAGAGCCGCAGGGCCGAGACCCGGACCTCCTCGACTTCGGCGAAGCTGATGTGCAGGGCGAACCACAGCGCAAGGTTCAGGATCACCCCGACCACGGCGGCGGTCACGCCCGAGAGCGCAGCGTCCAGCTTGGCCTTGCCGCGCAGGGCCTCGACGTAGGGCGCGCCCAGGAAGATCCACAGGAAGCAGGGCAGGAAGGTGACCCAGGTGGTCAGGACGGCGCCCAGGATTCCGGCGCCCACCGGGTCCAGGGCGCCGGGATTGCGGTAGGCGCCGAGGAAGCCGACGAACTGCACCACCATGATCAGCGGCCCGGGCGTGGTTTCCGCAAGGCCCAAACCGTCCAGCATCTCGCCCGGCGCAAGCCAGCCGTAGGCCTCGACCGCCTGCTGTCCGACGTAGGCCAGCACCGCATAGGCGCCGCCGAAGGTGACGACGGCCATCTTGCTGAAGAACACGGCGACCTGTGTGAAGACGTCATCCGGTCCGAGGAGGGCCAGGAGCGCCGCGGTCGGCGCAAGCCAGAGCCCCAGGCAGACCAGGGGCGTGCGGAGGCTTGCGCGGCGATCGCGGCGTGGCGCGGTCATCGCGGTGCTCCGCGGACCCTCTGCCCGCATCCAGCCCGCGCCCAGGAAGCCGAGCAGTCCGGCGCTTACCACGATCAGCGGAAAAGGCAGGGCGAGGAAGAAGATGCCGACGAAGGCGGCCGCCGCGATCCCCAGGTGCAGACGGTTGCGCAGGGCCCGGCGGCCGATGCGCAGCAGCGCCTCGGCCACCACCGCGAGGACCACCGCCTTGATCCCGAAGAAGGCGGCCGCGACCAGGGGCAACTCGCCGTAGGCCGCGTAGAGCAGCGACAGCCCCAGGATCACCAGGGCCCCGGGCAGCACGAAGAGGATGCCGGCGACCAGGCCGCCCAGGGTCCGGTGCAGCAGCCAGCCGACGTAGGTCGCCAGCTGCTGCGCCTCGGGTCCCGGCAGCAGCATGCAGAAGTTGAGGGCGTGGAGGAACCGCGCCTCGTCGATCCACTTCTTCTCCTCGACCAGGATCTTATGCATCAGCGCGATCTGGCCGGCCGGCCCGCCGAAGCTGATCAGGCCGATGCGTAGCCAGACCCGGAAGGCCTCCTGGAAGGGGACCGCCAGGCTTCCGGCGGTTCCATCGGCCCCGATGTCGCGCGCCTCCATCAGGATCCCTCCGGAGCGGCCGGGTCCGCAGTGCCCAGACGGCACCCGACGTAGAGGGCGTCGAAGACCGGCAGGGCCGCGGAGACCCGCGCCGCGTCCTCCTCGAAGACCTCGGTTAGGCCGGCGATCATGGCTGGCAGCCCGATCCCGGCTTGGCCGCTGCCGTCGCGATCCCGGCCCGCCTTCTCGACGAGACCTGCAAGGTCATTAAGTGCGTCATCCCTTAAGCTGTAGCGCAGGAAGAAGTCATGCAAGCGACAGCCGTCGCCTTGGCCGGGTGCTGCGGAGCGGATTGGCCGGGCGCCGAGTTCGCTTGCGACCTCCTCGACCCAGTCCGGCTCGACGAAGTGCAACACCGCGGCCGGGTCGAGGAAGCGCCGGACGAACCAAGTGCGGGCGAGGCCGTCCAGGCCGATGCCGGTCGCCGCGACCCACTGGCTGCGATCCGTCACTCCGTCGGGGAGACCGGGCGACTTTTTGATCAGGGGGCCGCCCGACGCGCGATAGCCTTCGATGCCGCCGGAAAGGTAGCGCGCGTCGAATCCCTGCTCGCGCAGCAGCGCGGCCGCGCTCAGGCCGACCTGGTGGCCGTGGACGCAGTAGACGACGATCTCGCCGCTGCCGTGGAGCTCGCCGGCCCAGGTCTCGGCATCGCGATGGTCGCGCCAGACGGCGCCTGGGATCAGGTCTGTCGCCGCTTCGAAGACCTCGGAGCGGCGCACGTCGACAAGCCTCGGACAGGCCGCCGTCCCGACCAGGCGGCTCAGAACTCGAGAAGAAAAGCTTGCTTGCGTCTTGCCCATTTGCTCGACCCTCCAATACAGGAGCGTTGAGCGGTGCTTGGGCAAGGGATGCCTTGGACCGGTCGGGAGACCGCTTCACCCCGACAATGAGATACTAGCCCGGAAGGCGCCAAAGCTTCAATCCCGCCACGGGACGCACAGCTTTCGCTATCGATCAAAATCGTTAGACTGCCGGCTCTTTCAACTCCTTCGGCGCAGACTCGGCGAAGCAAGCTCCATGACCGTCCTCGTCACCGGCGTCGCCGGCTTCATCGGTTCCCACGTGGCCGGGGCCCTGCTCGACCGGGGCGAGCAGGTCATCGGGATCGACAATCTCAACGATTACTACGACCCGGCCCTCAAGGAGGCCCGCCTCGCCCAGTTTCGGGGCCGCAACGCCTTCGCCTTCCACCGCCTGGACGTCAGTGACCTGGCGGCGATCCTGGGGATGGTCGAGGCCCATCCGGAGATCACCCGGGTGGTCCATCTGGCCGCCCAGGCCGGGGTGCGCTATTCGCTGGAGAACCCCTTGGCCTACATCGAGGCCAATGTCAGGGGCCAGCAGGTGATGATCGAGGCCTGCCGACGCCTGCCGCGCTGCGAGCACTTCGTCTACGCCTCCTCCTCCTCGGTCTACGGCGCCAACCGTAAGCTGCCCTTCTCGGTCGAGGACCCGGTCGACCGGCCAGTCTCGCTCTACGCCGCGACCAAGCGCGCCGGCGAGCTCATGGCCTACACCGCGGCGCACCTCCACCGCCTGCCCTCGACCGGCCTTCGGTACTTCACGGTCTACGGTCCCTGGGGTCGGCCCGACATGTCGGCCTACATCTTCACCGACGCGATCTTCAAGGGCCGGCCGATCACGATCTTCAACCAGGGCGAGATGCGCCGCGACTTCACCTATATCGACGACATCGTCGCCGGCACAGTGAACGCCCTCGACCGGCCGCCGGCCGATGGCGGCGCGGTCCCGCCGCAGCGAGTCTACAACCTCGGCAACCACCGCTCCGAGGACCTGATGCGCTTCATCGGGGTGCTGGAAGCGGCTTGCGGCAAGGAGGCGATCAAGGAATTCGGGCCCATGCAGCCCGGCGACGTCAAGGAGACCTATGCCGACATCGAGGCCTCCCGGCGCGACCTGGGCTTCGAGCCGCGCACCCCAATCGACGAAGGCCTGCCCCGCTTCGTCGAATGGTACCGGGATTATCACAAGGTCTAGGCTTCGCAAGGCAGGTTCGCTCTCCCGATCGTGAAGCGCCCGGCGGACGCGAGGCTGCTAGGCTCCCCGCCATGCGATATCGAAGCCTAGCCCGCCTTGCCGCCGCCGGACTGCTGCTCGCGACGGCGACCGCACTGGCCCAGCACGGCCAGGGCGAGGCCCTGCCCCAGGGCAATTCCGGCTGCCCGGAGAGCCGGGCCTTTCTCGAGCCGGAGCTGACGACCCGGCCCGAGGACGGTGCGTTCTACGACACCCAGCGCCAGGCGATCGGCATGCCGATCCGCGACGTGATCCGTGCCATGGGCGGGATCGAAGCGGCCTATGTCGTCGCCGAGCGGACCCGGGCGAGCGCGAGGGCGAAGCTGGCCGAAGGTGCCCAGGGGGCGGAGCGCCGCTTCCACCAGGACACGATCCTGCGCGCCGACGCGCTGATCGCCATCCTCGATTGCCTGCAGAGCGGCGAGGGGGCTTAGGTCAGCTCCAAGCTTTGAAAGGAAAGAGCGGAGTCACGATCCGCTCTGGGCCGTCTCGCTCTGGGCCGTCTCGCTCTGGGCCGTCTCGCTCTGGGCCGTGTCGCTCTGGGCAGTCTCGCTTTGGCGGCGCTCGTAGAGGCCGTCGAGGAGCTTGCCGTAGGCCTCCTTGATCTTGTGGCGGCGGATCTTGAGGGTCGGGGTCAGCATGTGGTTGTCGACCGAGAAGGACTCCGGCGCGATGGCGAAGCGGCGGACCTTCTCCAGCGGCGAGAGCTCGGCGTTGACCCGGTCGACCGCCGCGGCGACCGCCTTGCGCAGCTCCGCATCGCCGTGCAGCTCGGCGAGACCGCCGGTCTTGCCGTTCTCCTTGGCCCACTCGGTGACGAACTCCGGGTCGGGCACCAGCAGGGCCACGAGGTTGGGCCGCTTGTCGCCGTAGACCATGGCCTGATGGAGCTCCGGCTGCAGGGTCAGGAAACCCTCGATCCGGGCCGGCGAGACATTGTCGCCGCCGGAAAACACGATGATGTCCTTCTTGCGGTCGGTGATCTTCACGAAGCCCTCGGCGTCCATCTCACCGATGTCGCCGGTGTGCAGCCAGCCGTCCCGAAGCACGGCCTTGGTCGCGACTTCGTCGCGCCAGTAGCCCTTCATCACCATGGGGCCGCGGACCAGGATTTCGCCGTCCTCGGCGATCCTCACCTGGACCCCGGTCATCGGCGGGCCGACGGTCTCCATCTTAACCTTGCCCGGCAGATTCACCGAGATCACCGGCGCCGCCTCGGTCTGGCCGTAGCCCTGCAGGACCCGCAGGCCCAGCGCCGTGAAGAAGATGCCGATGTCCGGATTGAGCGCGGCGCCGCCGGAGACGAAGGCTTTGAGCCGGCCGCCGAAGCGCTGCTTGACCTTGCGGCGGACGAGGAGCGTCAGGATCGCGTCGAGGATCCGCTCCTTCAGGGTCAGGCTGTCCGGGTCCAGGTAGCGCTTGCGCCCGAGCTCGACGGTGCGGTGGAAGAGCTTGGCCTTGCGCCCGCCCTGCTTCTCGACGCCCTTGAGGATCCGTTGATAGATCGACTCGTAGAGCCGCGGCACCGCGGTCATCAGGGTCGGCCGCGCCTCGGCCAGGTTGGTCAGCAGCTTCTCGACGCTCTCGGCGTAGTAGATCTGGGCGCCCAGGGCCATGGGGAAGAACTGGCCGCCGGAGTGCTCGTAGGCGTGCGACAGCGGCAGGAAGGACAGGAAGACCTCGTTGCCCACTCCCAGGATCTTAAGCACGTCGTGGGCGCCTAGGCAGTTCTGCATGACGTTCATGTGGCTGAGCATCACCCCCTTGGGCGTGCCGCCGGTGCCCGAGGTGTAGATGAAGCAGGCCGTGTCGTCGCGCTTGAGCTTGGAGACCATCTCGGCGGTGTCGTCGGGCCGCTTGGCGCCGTCGTCGATCAGCTGCCACCAGTCGTAGAGCTGCACCGTGGTGTCTTGGCCGAGCTCCGGCGGCTGGATAGTCACGACGAAGCGGCACTCCGGGGCGTCGATCGCCGCCGGCAGAACCTTCTGCGCCAGGGCCTTGGTCGAGACGATGGCGCCGACCGCGCCGCTGTGCGACAGGATGTGGTGGTGGTCGCCGACGTTGTTGGTGGTGTAGGCGGGGACCGTGATCGCGCCGGCGCTCATGATCGCGACATCTGCGATCAGCCACTCCGGCCGGTTCTCCGAGACAAGGACTACGCGATCCCCCGGCTTGACCCCGATGGCGCGCAGACCGCGGGACAGGGCGCTGACCGCCTCCGCGACCTCGGTCCAGGTCAGGAACCGGTATTTGCCCTCGCGCTTGGCCCAAAGGAAGGGCTTGCCGTCCAGGCGTTTTGCCTGATCGAACAGGAGAGCGGGCAGGCTTTGCCAGCGGTCTAGATCCACGCCATCCCCCTAAGGCCGTCGCGCTATCGTTCTATATTGTGATGCTGCGCGCTTGGCTCATCCCTTATGGCGGCCTATATGGCTGAGCGTCAAGGAGGTGCAGCACCATGATCGATACCGCCCGGACCGCCGGAACCGCCGAAACCGAGCTCGGTCCCCTGCCGACCTGGGACCTTTCGGACCTTTATCCGGAGGCCGACGGACCGGCACTGCGCGCCGATCTGACCGAGCTGACCGACGAGGCCGAGGCCTTTCGGACGCGCTACGAGGGCAAGCTCGACGGGCTCGACGGCGAGGCCCTGGGCGCCGCCCTGGAGGCCTACGAAGTCCTGCGCGAGCGGCTCGACCGGATCATGAGCTTCGCCCAGCTGGCCTATTCCGGCGACATCAGCAACCCCGAGATCGGCCGCTTCTATCAGTCGATGCAGGAGGCGACGAACGGCATCGCGAGCCGGGTTCTGTTCTTCACTCTGGAGCTCAACCGGCTTCCGGAGGAGCCGCTGGAGGGCAAGCTGGAGGCCGCGCCGCGGCTGGCGCGCTACCGGCCCTGGCTGCGCGACCTTCGGGCGCTGCGCCCGCACCAGCTCGCCGACGACCTGGAGCGGCTGCTGCACGAGAAGTACGTCGCCGGCCGCGGTGCCTGGGTCCGGCTCTTCGACGAGACCATGGCCGCGCTGCGCTTCCCTCTGGACGGTCAGGATCTGACCAGCGCCGAGATCCTCGACAAGCTGACCGATCCCGAGGCCACGGTCCGCAAGGCAGCGGCGGAATCCCTCGGGCGGGTTCTGGGCGCCAACGTCAAGCTCTTCGGCCACATCACCAATACCCTGGCCAAGGACAAGGAGATCGAGGACGGCTGGCGCGGCTTCGCCCGGCCGGTCTCGTCCCGGAACCTGGGCAACTACGTCGAGGACGAGGTCGTCGAAGCCCTGGTCGCCGCGGTGCGCGAGGCCTTCCCCAGGCTGTCGCACCGCTACTATGCCCTCAAGGCGAAGTGGTTCGGGGTGGAGCGGCTGCCCTATTGGGACCGCAACGCGCCGCTGCCGGACGAGGACCGGCGCCGGATCCCCTGGGCCGAGGCCCGGGACACGGTGCTCTCGGCCTATGCCGCCTTTTCCGGCGAGCTGGCCGAGGTCGGCCGGCGCTTCTTCGACAACCCCTGGATCGACGCCCCGGTGCGGCCTGGCAAGGCGCCCGGCGCCTTCGCCCATCCGACGGTGCCCAGCGCCCATCCCTACCTGCTGGTCAACTACCAGGGCCGGACCCGCGACGTCATGACCCTGGCCCACGAGCTGGGCCACGGCGTGCATCAGGTGCTGGCCGGCGCCCAGGGCCATCTCATGGCCGAGACGCCGCTCACCCTGGCCGAGACCGCCAGCGTCTTCGGCGAGATGCTGACCTTCCGGGCGATCCTGGCCGCGGAGGACGATCGGACCCGCCGCAGAGTCATGCTGGCGCAGAAGGTCGAAGACATGCTCAACACCGTGGTCCGGCAGATCGCCATGCACAACTTCGAAACCCGAGTCCACGACGAGCGGCGGGGCGGCGAGCTGCTGCCGGAGCGTCTGGGGGAGATCTGGCTGGAGAGCCAGACGGAGGCCCTGGGCCCGGCGGTGACCCTGGAGGGCGACTATCGGCACTACTGGGCCTACATCCCGCATTTCGTCCACGTGCCCTTCTATGTTTACGCTTACGCCTTCGGCGATTGCCTGGTGAACTCGCTCTACGCGGTCTACGAGGACGCCTCGGCCGGCTTTGCTGAGCGCTACCTGGAGATGCTGCGGGCTGGCGGGACCAAGCGGCACAAGGAGCTCCTGGCACCCTTCGGCCTGGACGCCGCGGATCCCGGCTTCTGGTCCCGGGGCCTGGGTGTCGTCGGCGGCTTCATCGACGAGCTGGAGGCGATGGATTAAGCGAAATCCCCGGCGCCGCAGCGGCCGTATAGTATACGAGCGGCGTCGCGCCGACGCGCGCTGGACAGACCGAGCCGGCGGGGCCATCTAGGTGTCATGACAGACAGCGATTTCACGGACGAATCCTCCCGCCTGAGCGGCCGGGTCAAGCGCTACGCCAAGGTCGGCGGGGCGGTCGGCGGCCTGGCGGCGCAGTTCATCGGCGCCCGCTATCTCGGCCTGGACCTGGATTCCGGCCGGCATTCCTCGGAGCTGAAGTCGGCCCTCGGCGGCCTCAAGGGGCCCTTGATGAAGGTCGCCCAGATCCTGGCGACCATTCCCGACGCCCTGCCGCGGGAGTACGCCGAGGAACTGCGCCAGCTCCAGGCCAACGCGCCCTCCATGGGCTGGCCCTTCGTGCGCCGCCGCATGCGCAGCGAGCTGGGTCCGGACTGGCAAGCCAACTTCGCCGATTTCGAGCACGAGGCCGCGGCGGCGGCCTCGCTTGGCCAGGTCCACCGGGCGACCGGCCACGACGGCCGCGCGCTGGCCTGCAAGCTGCAGTACCCGGACATGCAGTCGACCGTGGAGGCCGACCTGCAGCAGCTGAAGCTGGTGTTCTCGATCTACCGGCGCAGCGATAAGGCGATCGACCCCTCGGAGATCTACAAGGAGCTGTCGGAGCGCCTGCGCGAGGAGCTGGACTACGACCGCGAGGCCCGGCACATGCACCTCTACGCCGACATGCTCGGGGACGAGCCGGGCGTGCGGGTGCCCGACGTCCTGCCGGAGCTCTCCACCGACCGGCTGCTAACCATGACCTGGCTGGGCGGCACGCCGATCATGGACTTCGTCGCCGGCCATCCCGACACCGAGCTGCGCAACACCGTGGCCTACAACATGTTCAGGGCCTGGTACGTGCCCTTCTACTTCTACGGCGTGATCCACGGCGATCCGCACCTGGGCAACTACAGCCTGCGCGAGGACGGCTCGGTCAACCTGCTCGACTTCGGCTGCATCCGGGTCTTCGACTCCAGCTTCGTGCGCGGGGTGATCGACCTCTATCACGCCCTGGAGACCGGCGACGAGGCGCTGGCGGTCAGCGCCTACGAGACCTGGGGCTTCACCGGCATCGGCAAGGAATTGCTCGAAGTCCTCAACATCTGGGCCGAGTTCATCTACGCACCCCTGCTGGAGGACAAGGTCCGCAGGATCCAGGACAGCGACAGCGGCCTCTACGGCGCCCAGGTCGCCGGCAAGGTCCACAAGGAGCTGAAGCGGGTCGGCGGCGTCACCCCGCCGCGCGAGTTCGTCCTGATGGACCGCGCCGCCATCGGCCTGGGCTCGGTCTTCATGCACCTCAAGGCGGAGATCAACTGGCACCGCCTGTTCCACGACCTGGTCGCCGATTTCGACGAGGCGGCTCTCAAGGCGCGCCAGGCAGCCGCCTTGAAGGCGGCAGAAGTGCCGGCGGCGGGCTGAGCGCGACCCGGCAGGAACCGAGCGCTCCTGGGCCAGCTCGCCATCACGGCCTTAACGCCGGCTAAACCGTCGGTTGCTAGCTTTTCATGCGATTTCCGCCCTCTGGGCAGGTCGCATGGAGTCGAGCGCGATGCCTTTGGACGGCAGCCAGAGCCGGAACCCGCTTCTCGATGCCCGGAAAGATTCGCCCGCCCTTGAACGGCGACGGGCCGCGCTGATCCGCTTGGTCGAGGACTTCGTCGCCGAAGGGGTCGCGCGCACCCGCCCGGGCGGCAACGGGATCCTCTATCGGGGTCCCAAGGTCCGGCAGACGACGGCCGGGCGCGCGATTCTCGAGGCCAGCGAAGAGGAACGGGAGGCCTGCCTCGCGCTCGCCTTTTCCTGGATGGGCAGCATCTGGTCGGAGCTCGACGAGAACGAGACCTTCCCGACCGCCGAGCACGATGCCGCCTACAGCTGCCTCTACGTGCTGTTCTTGACCTTGCTGGACCGATTGCCGGGCCTGGGCGACTTGGCGCTCGGCATTTTGGTCAAGACGCAGGCGGCCTTGCCCGCCACCGAAGAGCACTTCCACCAGCTCCTCGACGACGTCCTCGACCTGATCGAAAGGGCCGCCATCGAGCGTGGCCTGCCGCCGATCCTGGAGGCACCGTTGCGAGCGCTCCACGCGGGGGGTGAGAAGGCCTGGCCCAATCCCAATGAATACTACCAGGCGTTCCTGGACCGCACCGCAGGTCTCGCGGAGGAGGCCCGGGTCGGACGACGAGTTGATCAGCCGTCGCCCAAGCTGCGGACGGATCTGGAGAGCTTCGTCGCCGATGCCGCCAAGCTGGACCTTGGGCTCTCGCGCCGCGCCAAGGTGAGTGCGATCCCGGCCGGCGCGCGGATCCTCCAGGCTCCGGCCGAAGAGCGCGCGACCTTCCTGCTGCCGGTCCTCCGCCGGCTCGCCGTGCTCTGCATGGCGGAGGGCCGGCTTCTCCATGCCGGCCCCTACGACGAGCGGCTGAACCATCTCTCCGCGCTCGCCTCCGCGCTGCTGCGGGCCAAGCTGCCGCTCAGCGATGCAGACCTGACCGAGAGCCTGGCGCTGACCTCGCGCGCCTGGGCGCGCATGCCCTGCACCGCCGTCCTGGCTCGCGTGGAGAGGTTCCTGGACGAGGCCACGCCGTCACGGGCGCTCATGGAAGCCTTGAGCGACCTGCGCATGAGGATCCGCGGCACCGAGGAGCTTTGGTCTCTCGACAGCGCCGAGTCTGCCCTTCTGCAGCGCGTCGAAGACCTGCTCTACAGGCACCTCGCGATCCTCGCTCCGGAGGCGGGCGAAGCGGCCGAGCGGCGCAGCGCCGGAGAAGAACGATCCGGTGGCTCGTCTTCAGGCCCCCCTCGTCGTGCTTAACCCGGGCTTAAGGCACCACTGGCAGATGTAGTGGCGGCGCGACCTGCTATGTCGGTCCGCGCGTCATCGGAGATCCGATCAGCCTACTGGGAGTCCGACATGGAAGCCGCCCTTCGCATCTATGACGAAACGCCGGGGGCCGAGCGCAAGCCCGCCGCGACCCTGCGCCTGGCGAGCGAGAAGATCACGGCCCGCGAGCTGATCCACCGTCGGGTCGAGCAGGAGGTGGCCGCCTTCAATGCGACCAAGGACAACGTCTTCCAGGGCCTGGTTCAGCCGAGCGAGTCGGAACGCCTGCTCAACGGCTTCAAGCTCAAGAAGCGCCGGCCGCTCGATGTCGACGAGCAGGTCAAGGTCGCCCTGGAGGCTTTCTCCAGAAACGGCTTCGTCCTGCTGTTCGACGACCGGCAGGTCGAGGATCTCGACGAGGTTGTGATCGTGACACCGGAGAGCAGCGCGACCTTTCTGCGCCTGGTTCCCCTCGTCGGAGGCTGACCCCGATGGATCTCGGCCGCGTGTTCCGGCGGGTCACGGGCGCGCCCGTGGCGGCGGATCCGGTTGCCGCCATGGCACCGACGGTCCGCGCCTACCTCGACGAGGCGGCCGCGGCGGCGCCGAGCAGATATGAGCCTCCGAAGATCGAGGAACTCGAGACGGGCCGGGCGCTGCTCGAAGCCGCGCCGGGCGACCAGGTCCTCGCCCTGCGCGCCACCTTCGACGCGCTCTGCGCCGGGCTGCGCACCAGCGCCGCTCTGGGCACGTCGCGAAGACACGGTCTAAGGCTTCAGGCGCTGAAGAACCTCGCGTCGCGGCTCCTCCGTAGGCGCTTGCCCTACCGCTCGGACGACCTGGAGGCCATGATCCGCGCGCTCGCCGGCAAGACGGCGCAGGACCACTGGTTGCCGACCGGCGGCCTGCTGCGGGCGGTGGAACTCCACGTCCGCGCGCAGGGTCTCGACGACTCCCTGCGGGCCGCGCTCCTGCATCTGAGGCAGAGGGCCGAGTCCTCGGCCTTTCGGCGCATCGTCCAAGGCGTGCCTGAGCTGCCGGAGCTGGCCGAGAAGGTCGCGCGACTCCTCGAGGAGCCCGACGCCGCGTCCTTCCTGCGCAAGAGTCCCTGGGGGACGGAGGTCGGCTCCTGGCTCTCGGCCCTGGAGCCTGGGCCCAAGGCGGCCTGGACCGCTCTCCTGGCCCATGCCGCCACCGCCCGGGGACGCAACCGGCCGCCCAGGAACTGGGACGCCGAGGCGGCAGCCCTGATGGGCGCGGTCGGTGCAGAGGTCTTCGCGCAGCGGCTCGAGGGCTGGCTTGCCGGCCTGGCGCTCGAACCCGAGAATCCCGATCCCAACGCCGAGCTGATCAGGGGATTGATCTGGATCGCCGCCGGCCTCGAGGCCGAGACCGCGGCGCCCTTGCTCGGCGGCTTCACCGAGCGCTGCTTCAAGAAGGTGCCCGAACACGGCGCCCGATCGGTCCTGCTCGGCAACGCCGCGCTTTTCGCGCTGGGCGCGCTGCCCGCGGGCGGCGGTGTCGCGGAGCTCTCGCGGCTCAAGGGCAAGCTGCGCTACCCCAGCGCGCGCAAGCAGGTCGAGAAGGTGCTGCAAGACGCGGCGGCGCGCGCCGGCAAGACGCCCGAAGAGCTCGAGGAGATGGCGGTGCCGGACTTCGGGCTCGACGTCGCGGGCTGCCGTGTCGAGCCGCTGGGCGACTTCCAGGCGGTGATCCGTATTGCCGGCGCCGAAATGGTCGCGCTGACCTGGCGCGGTCCGGACGGCAAGGAGCGCAAGACGGTGCCGGCGGCGGTCAAGCGTGACCATCCGGACGGGCTCAAGGCGATCAAGCGTCGGGTCAAGGAGATCAAGGACGTCATGAGCGGCCAGAGCGGCCGTCTCGAGCGGCTGTTCCTGGCCGAGCGCCGCTGGCCCCTGGCCGAGTGGCGAAAGCTCTACCTGGACCATCCCTTGCTGTCCGGCCTCAGCCGGCGCCTCATCTGGCGCTTCGACGGCGGCGAAGACAATGCCGGCGGCTTGGCCGAGGGGAACCGGATCACCGATCACACCGGCGCGCCGCTCGACTGGCTGGACGACGAGACCCGGGTCTCGCTCTGGCACCCGATCGACGAGCCGGCCGAGCGGGTCCTGGCCTGGCGGCGCCGGCTGGCGGATCTGGAGATCACCCAGCCCTTCAAGCAGGGCCACCGCGAGATCTACGTGTTGACCGAGGCGGAACGGCAGACCGAGGTCTACTCCAACCGCTTCGCCGCCCACATCCTCAAGCAGCACCAGTTCCGCGCGCTCTGCCAGCAGCGCGGCTGGCGCTACGACTTCCAGGGGCAGTGGGATTCCTACAACGTGCCCGACCGACCCCTGGAGCGGCACGGCCTTTCGGCTCAGTTCTGGGTCGAGCCTTGCCACGACGACGCCACCGAGGCCGGCGTCTATCTCTACCTCTCCAGCGATCAGGTGCGTTTCGTCGATCCCGGCGGGACGCCGGTCGCGCTCGCCCAAATTCCGCCCCTGGTCTTCTCAGAGCTGATGCGCGACGTCGACCTCTTCGTCGGGGTTTGCAGCCTGGGCAACGACCCCACCTGGGCGGATGGCGGCGTCCAGGGCCACCATATGGCCTATTGGCGAAGCTACAGCTTCGGCGAGCTGTCGGAGACGGCTCGGACCCGGTGCGATGTGCTGGCCGCCGTGGTGCCGAGACTCAAGATCGCCGATCGCTGCGACCTGGAAGACCGCTACCTCAAGGTCCGCGGCCGGCGGCGCAGCTACAAGATCCACCTCGGTTCCGGCAACGTCCTGATGGCGCCCAATGATCAATATCTCTGCATCGTCAGGGGGGTCAGGGGCTGGGACACCGGGACCTCAGGCCAGAGGATTCGGCTGCCCTTCGAGGGCGACGCCATGCTCTCGCTCATCCTCTCTAAAGCCTTCCTGCTGGCCGAAGACGACAAGATCACCGACCGCACGATCCTCTCACAGATCGGCCGCTAGGAGTCACCAGCCCAGGAGGCGACCAGGATGATGTTCAGCAAGCTCTTCGGAGGCTCCGGCGCCAAGTCCGCCGCGCGCCGAGCCGAGCCCGGCGACAGCGAAGCGGCGCGCCTCGTTTCGGCCTATCTCGAGGAGGCCATGGCGCAGGATCGGGTGTGGTCCTCCACCGATCTCAAGATCCAGAACTTGGAGGCCGGTCAGAAGATCCTGGAGGCTGAGCCGTCGCTGCGCATCGCGATCGTGCACGAGGCCATTGCCCAGATGCAGGAGATCTCCGATCGCCTCCGGAAGCTGCAGAGCCGCGGCCCCCAGGAGTGGAACGCGCGCTACAGCAGAGAGGGCTTGCCGCTCAACAAGAGGCACGAGCGGCTCGGCTGGCTCCTGTCGCGTATGCTGCGCAAGCGACTACCTTTCGATCAGTCTGACCTCGTCAGCCTTCTGCGAGCCTGGGCATCGTCCAGCGACGGTCATCCCTGGTATTGGCCGGAGGCTGGCATCCTCAAGGCCGTCGAGACCTTCGCCGAGAGAAGAGGCTTGGAGCCCGAGCTGCGCGCAGCTCTAGAAGACTTGCGCACCAGCGAGACCAGCAAGTTCCTAGACGAGAGCCTTTTGCAACGGGTCGACCGGCAGCTCGCCGAAGCGGGGCAAAAGTTGGTGCTGGACAACACGCCCTTCGGCGTCGGCGTGGTCGGCTGGATCACCGGCCTCGGACAGCCAGAGCGAGATGCCTGGAACGGCTTGGTCGGGCACGCGCGGGAGGCGGACACCAAGGCAAAGCCGAGTGCCAAATGGCTGAAGGCAGCGGGCGGCTATGTCGAGGCCATCGGGGCGGAAGCCATTTCCGAGCGGCTTGCCGCTTGGCTCGAGGAGTTTCGGCCCGGACCGGAGAATCCGGCGCCCAGCACCAATTTCATCAAAGGCCTGATTTGGTTCGGATCCACCCTCGACGATGACAGCCTGGCGCCGCTCATCGGCCGCTTCTGCGAGGCTTGCTACAAGAAGCTGTCCGGGGTCGGTCCAGCCAACATCAAGCTCGGCAACGCCTGCATCTACGCTCTGGGCGCCATGACGGGCGAGCGGGCGGCGGCAGAGCTGGTGCGCCTGCGCAGCCGGATCAAGTTCAATCAGGGCCGTAAGCAGCTCGACAAGGCTATAGAGGCCGCAGCCGAGCAGGCCGGGCTCTCGGTGCAGGACCTGGAGGAAATGGCGCTGCCGGACTTCGGTCTGGATCCCGAGGGCTGCCTGCGCGAGACGCTCGGCGACTGCACGGCCGAGCTCCGCATCGCTAGCTCTGAAGATGTGATCCTGAGCTGGACGGGCCCAGACGGCGAGCCGCGCAAGTCGGTCCCGGCGGCGGTCAAGGCCGAGGACGCCGAGGCGCTCAAGGACCTCCGAAGCCGCGTGAAGGAGATCAAGGGGCTGCTTTCCGGCCAACGCTGGCGACTGGAAAGCCTCTATCTGCAGGACCGGCGTTGGCCCTTGGCAGCCTGGCGCGCGCGCTACCTCGACCATCCACTGCTCGCGAACCTCAGCCGCAGGCTGATCTGGCGCTTCGTCGAGGGCGACGATGTCGTGGATGCGATCCCGGTCGAGAAAGGGCTGGTTGCAGCGGACGGCCGGGCGTGCGACTGGCCCGGCGACTCCGCCGAGGTGTCGCTCTGGCATCCCCTGGGGACAGATGCGGAAGAGGTGCTCGCCTGGCGGGACCGGCTCGCGGATCTCGAGATCACCCAGCCCTTCAAGCAGGCTCACCGCGAGATCTACATCCTTACCGACGCCGAGCGGGCGACCGACACCTACTCCAACCGTTTCGCTGCCCACATCCTCAAGCAGCATCAGCTCAACGCGCTCTTCCAAGCTCGTGCTTGGAGCTATGGCCTGCGTGGTCTCTGGGACCAGCCCGAGAGCGTGCCGACGCGCCTCCTCCCCCACTGCGGCCTCCAGGCCGAGTTCTGGCTCGATCCGGTCGACCACGACAGTTACACGGACTCCGGCGTCTACCTCTATGTCAGCACCGACCAAGTCCGGTTTCATGACGAGCACGGCCAAGTTCTGCGCCTGCAGGACGTGCCGCCGCTCGTGTTCTCCGAGGTGCTGCGCGACGTGGATCTCTTCGTCGGGGTCGCCAGCGTCGCCAGCGATCCGAACTGGCAAGACGGCGGGCCGGAGGGGCGCCACCGCGACTATTGGTGGGAATACAGCTTCGGCGACCTGACCGAGACGGCGAAGACCCGTCGCGCAGTCTTGGAAGTGCTGGTGCCGAGCCTGAAGATCGCCGACCGCTGCGCGCTCGAGGAGAAGTACCTGCGGGTGCGCGGCAGCAGGCGCGGCTACAAGATCCACCTGGGATCCGGCAACATCCTGATGGAGCCCAACAATCAGTACCTCTGCATCGTCAAGGGCTGGGACAAGGCGGCGGACAAGCAGAAGATCCGCCTGCCCTTCGAAGGTGATGCAACGCTCTCGCTCATCCTGTCCAAGGCCTTCCTCCTGGCCGAAGACGACAAGATCACCGACGACACGATCCTCTCTCAGATCGGCTGAGGCCCTTAGCTTCGGCAAAAAAAGCGCAGCGGGCGCCGTTAATCGCCCTGAAACCAAAGCCCTCCAGGATAGGGCTGATCCCGAGCATCCCTGGAGCGGCCTGCCTTGCCCGACGGCGACAACGGACTGGTCTGTGCCTATGCCCTGGACGGCGAGGGCGGTGGGCGGTCCCTGGACTGGCCGGAGGTCGAGGCCTGGGCGGCCGCAGAGCGCGGCCCCGTAGCTGCCGGCCTGCAGTGGGTCCACCTCAGCCGCCGGGCCGAGGGGGCGAAGCGCTGGCTGGCCGAGAAGAGCGGCCTCGACCCGGTGGTCCAGGAGGCCCTGCTGGCCGAGGAGACCCGGCCGCACTGCGACCTGATCGGCGAGGGCGTGCTGCTGATCCTGCGCGGGGTCAACACCAACCCCGGCGCCGATCCCTCGGACATGGTCTCGATCCGGCTGTGGATCGAGCCGCGGCGCATCGTCTCCTCGCGCAACCGCAAGCTGATCGCGATCCAGAGCCTGGAGGACGCCATCGCCGCCGGCCGCGGGCCCGGCTCGGCCAGCGACCTGATCTGCGACCTGGCCAAGGCCCTGGTCGAGCGCATGGACCCGGTGCTGGACGACCTCGACCGGGAGGTCGATGCCCTGGAGGTCGCTGGGCTCAGGCCGGCCGGCAGCGACCACCGGGCCAGGCTGCAGCGGATCCGGCGCCGGCTGATCTCCCTCAAGCGCTACATCGCGCCCCAGCGGGCGGCACTGACCAAGCTGATCGACCTGCGCCTGCCCTGGTTCGAGGCCCACGACCTGATCCGCCTGCGCGAGATCGGCGAGCGGGTCGTCCGCTACGTCGAGGAACTGGAGGCCCTGCGCGAACGGGCTCAGGTGATGCAGGACGAGCTGACCAACCGGCTGTCCGAGCAGATGAACCGGAACATGTATTTGCTGACCATCGTCGCCAGCATCTTTCTGCCCCTGGGCTTCATCACCGGCCTCCTGGGGGTCAACGTCGGCGGCATCCCGGGCACCGGGGAGCCGCAGGGCTTCCTGGTGCTCTGCGGCCTGCTGCTGCTGGTGGCGCTGCTGGAATACTGGATATTCAAGCGGCTGAAATGGATCTGACCCGGTCCGGCGCGGCTGGCGACCGGCTCAGCCTTCCGTAACCACTTCTTGGTAAACATCGGCACCATCACGGACCCGGGTCCTGACAGGTGGGAGGCATGACGCAAGAGCGAGCAACCCCGGAGTTTCGGCCGCCCGAGGCCGGCTCCGAACCCGACACGCGCCGCATCTTCCTGAAGCGGGCCGGCGGCGTCTTCCTGCTGGCCGCGGGCGGCCTGGCTTGGCGGGCCTACGACACCGGCGTCTTCAGCGTCGGCCGCGGCCCGGCCTACGAGCCCTGGCGGACCTGGCGGGGCGGCGGGCCGAGCGAGGGCCCCCTAGCCCTGGTGCGCGCCGGGGTCCTCGCCGCCAGCGTGCACAACTCCCAGCCCTGGCTGTTCCGGGTCGGCTCGGACTCCCTGGAACTGCTGGCCGACCCTGGCCGGCACCTCGGGCCGATGGATCCGTTTCGCCGCGAGCAGCACATCTCCCTGGGCTGCGCGCTGGAAAACATGGTCCTGGCCGCCGGCGCCCAGGGTCTGCGCCCGGAGGTCGAGTTTCTGCCCGGTCGGCTCATCGAGCCCTGGGTCGAGGTGCCGAGCGTCCCCGCGCCCGAGGTGGTGGCCCGTCTGCGCTTCACGCCAAGCCGCCGCGACATCTCCGGACTCTATGCGGTGATCTCGCAGCGCCACACCAACCGCGGCCCCTATTTCCCGGATCGCGGGGTGCCGAGGGAAACGCTCTGGGCTTTCAACGATCTGGCGCGCGAGGACGACACCCTGCGCCTGGTACTGCTGGAAGACGGGGTCCGGCGCGCGGTCTTCGACCGGCTGATGGTCGACGCGACCGAGGCGATCGTCGCCGACCGGGAGATGATCGAGGCCAGCAACGCCTGGTTCCGGCTGACGCCGCGGGAGATCGACGAGCACCGCGACGGGCCGACCATAGATTCCTTCGGCCTGCCGCCGCTGTCGCTGGCGGCGGTCAAGATGCTGCCAAAGCCGGAGCCGGAGAAGACCCATCGCCAGTGGGTGACGGCGACCCGGGACGTCCAGCTGGCCACCGCGCCCTTGGTCGGCCTTATCGCAGTGCGCGATCCCTACGAGCGGGCGACCGCCCTGCGCGCCGGCCTCTTCTGGCAGCGCCTTCAGCTCTGGGCGACGGCCCAGGGCCTGGCGATGCAGCCGATGAACCAGTTCGTCCAGGTGATCGACCGCGATCGACAGCTCAAGCGCGATTCGGCCTTCGGCGCCCGCCTTGCCGAGGTTCTCGGCGACGACCGATGGCGGGCGACCCTCGCCTTCCGGGCCGGCTATCCGGCTGTCGCCGCCGGGCCCAGCCCGCGCCGCAGCATCGAAGGCCTGGTTCTGGAAGAGGCGCCTGCGGCATCGCTGCGCGAGGCCGATCTTATCGCCGAGCAGAGCGGTTTCTCGACGGGCTCTCCGGCCGATCCAAGTGTCGCGCGCGACGGCAAGCGGTCGCGGTGAATCGCGCCTGACGCGTCCAAGCTCCCGACAAGCCACCGGTTGATTGCAGGCGAAGGGCTTGCAAGGCGGGAGATTCTGCGCTCTTAACTAAAGAAGGGGCCATTCAGGGAAGCCGGGGGTTTGATGAAAATCGCGATCCCGAAGGAACGCCATCCGCAGGAGGCGCGTGTGGCGGCCTCGCCGGATACCGTCAAGGCCCTGGTCGGCCTCGGCGCGACGGTCAGCGTCGAGAAGGGGGCCGGGCAGGGCGCGGCAATGACGGACGAGGCCTACAAGACGGCCGGCGCCAGCATCGCCAAGGACGCGAAGACCGCGCTTAACGGCGCCGACGTGGTGCTCAAGGTCCGTCGGCCCATGGCCGAGGGCGAAGCGAGCGACGAGATCGGCCTGATGCGCAAGGGCGCCGTCGTCCTCGCGCTCTACGATCCCCTGCGCGACAGCGCCGGGGTCGAGGCGGCGGCCAAAGCGGGGCTCACGGCCTTCGCCATGGAGATGATCCCGCGGATCACCCGGGCCCAGTCGATGGACGTGCTGTCCTCCCAGGCCAACCTGGCCGGCTACAAGGCGGTCCTGGACGCGGCGGCGGAGTTTGGCCGCGCCTTCCCGATGATGATGACCGCGGCCGGCACCATCGCCCCGGCCCGGGCCCTGGTGATGGGCGCCGGCGTCGCCGGGCTGCAAGCCATCGCCACCGCGCGCCGCCTGGGCGCCATCGTCTCGGCGACCGACGTCCGGCCGGCGGCCAAGGAGCAGGTCGAGAGCCTTGGCGCCAGCTTCGTCGCGGTCGAGGACGAGGAGTTCAAGCAGGCCGAGACCGCCGGCGGCTACGCCAAGGAGATGAGCGAGGAGTATCAGAAGAAGCAGGCCGCGCTGATCGCCGAGACCATCGCCAAGCAGGACGTCGTCATCACCACCGCGCTGATCCCCGGGCGGCCGGCGCCCAAGCTAGTCGACGAGGCCATGGTCAAGTCGATGAAGCCGGGCTCGGTGATCGTCGACCTGGCGGTCGAGACCGGCGGCAACTGTACGCTGGCCCAGGCCGGCAAGGTGGTCACAAAGCACGGTGTCAAGATCGTCGGCCATCACAACGTGCCGGGTCGCCTGGCGGTCGACGCCAGCGCGCTCTACGCCAAGAACCTCCTGAACTTCCTCAAGCTGATCATCGACGCCGAGAGCGGCGAGCTGAAGATCGATTGGGAGGACGAGATCATCAAGGGCACCTGCATCACCCACGAGGGCAAGGTGGTCCATCCACAGTTGAGCGGGGAGACCGGCTGAGATGTCTGTCGACAGCTTCCAGGAAAAAGGCAAGGACGCCATCGAGAAGGCGCAGGAACTCAGCGATTTGGTCGAAGCCCTGGTCAGCGAAGGCACCCAGATGGCCATGACCACCGCGGCCGAATATACCGGGCCCTCGCCCCTGGTCATCGGCCTGACCGTCTTCGTGCTGGCGGTCTTCGTCGGCTATCACGTGGTCTGGCGGGTGACGCCGGCGCTGCATTCGCCGCTGATGGCGGTCACCAACGCGATCTCTTCGGTGATCATCGTCGGCGCCCTGATCGCCGCCGGCCCGGCCAACCTGGGCTTCAGCGAGATCATGGGCTTCCTGGCGGTGACGCTGGCCTCGGTGAACATCTTCGGCGGCTTCATCGTCTCGCAGCGCATGCTGTCCATGTTCAAGAAGAAGAAATAGGGCGGAGCCGACCATGACCGCAGATCTCTCCGCCCTGGCCTATCTCGTCGCCTCGGTCTGTTTCGTCCTGGCGCTGCGCGGCCTGTCGCATCCGGAGTCCAGCCGCTCCGGCAACATGTTCGGCATGGTCGGCATGGTCATCGCCATCGTGACCACCCTGCTGCTGCCCGGTGTGGTCAGCTACTGGCTGATTATCGTCGGGATCCTGATCGGCGGCGCGATTGGCACCTTCATCGCGCTCAGGATCAACATGACCGCCCTGCCGCAGCTGGTCGCCGCCTTCCACAGCCTGGTCGGTCTCGCTGCGGTCCTGGTCGCCGCGGCCGCCTTCTATCAGCCGCAGGCCTACGGCATCGGCATCCCCGGCGACATCCACGTCAACAGCCTGATCGAGATGTCGATCGGCGCCGCCATCGGTGCGATCACCTTCACCGGCTCGGTCATCGCCTTCGCCAAGCTGCAGGGCGTCATGAGCGGCGCGCCGATCACCTTCACCGGCCAGCACCCGCTGAACGCCATCCTCGGCGTGGTCACGGTGCTGCTGGTCGCCTGGTTCTGCGTTGACCAGCTCGGCATCACCTTCTGGCTGATCGTCCTGCTGACCCTGGTGCTGGGGGTCCTGATCATCATCCCGATCGGCGGCGCCGACATGCCGGTCGTGATCTCGATGCTGAACTCCTATTCGGGCTGGGCCGCCTGCGGCATCGGCTTCACGCTCGAGAACAACCTGCTGATCATCACCGGGGCCCTGGTCGGCTCGTCCGGCGCCATCCTCAGCTACATCATGTGCAAGGGTATGAACCGCTCCTTCTTCAACGTCATCCTCGGCGGCTTCGGCGCCGAGGGCGGGGCGGCGGTGCAGGACCTTGGCGACAAGACGGTCAAGCCGGGCTCGGCCGACGACGCCGCCTTCATCATGAAGAACGCCGGCTCGGTCATGATCGTCCCGGGCTACGGCATGGCCGTGGCCCAGGCCCAGCACGCCCTGCGCGAGATGGCCGATCTGCTGAAGAAGGAAGGCGTTGAGGTGCGCTACGCCATCCACCCGGTGGCCGGCCGCATGCCCGGGCACATGAACGTCCTCCTGGCCGAGGCCAACGTGCCCTACGACGAGGTCTTCGAGATGGACGAGATCAACCGCGACTTCGCCTCGACCGACGTATCCTTCATCATCGGCGCCAACGACATCACCAACCCGTCGGCCAAGACCGACCCGGCCTCGCCGATCTACGGCATGCCGATCCTCGAGGTCGACAAGTCCCAGACCGTGCTCTTCGTCAAGCGCTCCCTGAGCCCGGGGTACGCCGGCATCGACAACAGCCTGTTCTACGCCGACAACACCATGATGCTCTTCGACGATGCCAAGAAGATGTGCGAGCACATCGTGAAGGCCCTGGAACAGTAGGTTCGACGGCCAGGGCTCGCCCTCTGGGCCGCCCGTCTTGGAAGACCGAGCAGCGCAGCACCCCCCAAATGGGGGCAGACAGCAGGTTTCCGCCTTGGGCAGGCTGTCATGAGGACAATTATCTTAGGTCCGGGCGGCCGGACGGGGAGGTTCGGCCCGCGCAGGGCCTGAGGGGAGGTCGGCGTGAAGACCCTGCGCTCCGCCGTGCTGATGCTCGCGGTTCCGCTTCTCGCCTTGGCGGGATGCCTTAAGGACGCCGTGGACGTCAGCCAGCTGGGCCTCGGCAAGGACGGTGGCATCTTCAGCCCCGGCGGCATCCTGAGCGGCGAGACCGAGTACGTCTACGCCGAGGCGGCCGAGATCCCGCCGGAGGTTCCGGCCCTGATGACCGCGGTGATGCTGCGGCTGCGCGGCGAGACCGGCGGCGAGGTGACGCGTCTGCTCTCGGTCTCCGGCAGCGAGGTTATCAGGCCAGAGGTGCGCTTCCGCTACCGGGGCTTCGCCGTCCGCAGGGTCCTGATCGACGACTTCGAGACGGACGACGGCAGGCCGGGCCAGCGTCGTCTGGCCGGCCGGCTCTATCTCGAAGATCCCATGGGACGCGCGACCTCGATAACCTTCGACCTCTCCTATGCCCTCTTGCAGCAAAAGCTGCACATCAGCGCGGCCTCCTGGTCGCCGACGCTGTCGCAGGAGCCGCGCTCGGCCCTCTACGTCGTGCCTCGCCAGGCCATCGAGCCGGAGCTGGACGGCATCGAGATGCGCTATCGGGAGCTCTATGCCCTGGTCCTGGACCGGGCGCTTCCCGTGGCGACCGGGGCGCCTCTCCCCCAGAGTGCGCAGGACTATCTGCTTTTCGTCTTCATCCAGGACCGCCTGGGACCGCGGGCCGAGCTGGACCTGCGGATCGGCGAGGAGCCCGAGCAAGGCGGCGGCTACTCGGGGGCCTCGTCGCTGATCGTCTTCCCGGAAGGCTGGGCGGTCGGCCTCATCGCCGGCCGCTTCGACCTGTCCAGGGAAGAGCCCTTGTGGGTGAAGGTCTTCTACAAGCCGCGGGCCTACGAGAGGCTCGACCTGATCGGCCTGTTCTCGATGCCGCCGCAGGTCGAGCCGGCCAGCTGAATGGCGATGCGGCGCGGCGCGGGTCGCTCGAAGGAGGAAGGGAAGATGAACGCTCCGGCAAAGCCCGCGATCGTCTTGCGCGGCCTGGCGGCCGCTGCGGCCTTGGCCGTCGGCCTCGCCGGGCAGGTCGCTTTGGCGAGCGAGGGCGGCGGCAGCGAAGGCGGCGGCAGTCAAGGCGGCGCCGGCGAGGCCGACGGGGAGGAAACCCGCGACTCCGGACCCTACTTCCTGGGCCGCGAAGCCGACCGCGCTCCGCCGGGCTTTACGAACCTGGTCCGGGCGACGGCCGCCTTTCAGGGCTATTCGCTTTTTCTCAGTCCCGAAGAGGGTACGGCGCGGTTCCTCTTTGATCTGACCTACGGGCCCCTGATCGAGCTCGTGACCGCGCTGAGCTTCCAGCAGCAGTTCGGCCCCCCGCGGGAATCCCAGGCCGCGCCACGGCAGAGCGACAAGACCGCTTCCAAGCCTTCGGGCTTCGTCCAGCTCGGCGAGGGTCTTTCGATGATCGAGCGCATCCAGATCAGCGAGAAGCTCGCCGGGATCCTGGGCCGCAAGGACGCCTTGTACGCCGAGGAAGACGGCGGCCTGCCGTATTGGATCTTCAAGGAGGATAGCGGCACGAACTCGAACGGCGCGAGCGAACCGGCACCACCGCGGATCATCTGGGAGGTCGAGGCGGCAGCCGGCGATGCCGCGAAGGGCGCGGGCAAGGCCAAGTTATCCGACGGGATGGATTCAGCAGCCAAGTCCAAGGCGAAGGCGGGCAGGGACTTCGACCGCAAGGCGCTCGACTACCTCGATGAGAACTACCTGTGGCTTCAGGAGAGGTTCGGTTCGAAGGACCCGGAAATTAGGGCCCGAAAGGCCAAGATGGCCGAGGAGAAAATAGAAGAGCTCAAAAAGAAGAGACAAAATCGGGGGCGGTGATCACCGGACACCATCGTGCAGGACGCAGTCGGACTATGTCATGCTCCCCGGGGAGGCAGGAGGCCCATGGCTGTTGCGATCGGTGCCGGCGGCTCCCGTCCTAGGGCTTTCGGGTCCGATCACCGCTCCGGGGCGTCCCTGACGCGGCGCCACCGCCCGCTATCCAGGAAGCGGATTTGACCGGAGCCTCCGCGAAGCCTCAGGATCACGCACACCAATAGCCGCCCGCACAATACGGGCGGCAGGATCCAATCCATAGCTATTCATGACAAGGGATGCCCGGCAGGGCGCTCCTATCGCGTCAGCGCGCTAGAAGCCTTCGCGCTCCATGCGCTTGCGCAGCAGCTTGCGGTAGCGGCGCACCGCCTCGGCCTGCTCGCGCTTGCGGCGCTCGGAGGGCTTCTCGTAGGAGCGACGCAGCTTCATCTCACGGAAGATGCCCTCGCGCTGCATCTTCTTCTTCAGCGCGCGCAGGGCTTGGTCGACGTTGTTGTCGCGAACATGTACGTGCACGGCCCTTCAAGTCTCCTTCTGGACCTAGGGTTAAGCGAACATTGCCGGGCTGGCGGCTGGTCGCCCCGGCATGCAGACGCAAAACAACGTCCGCGGCGGCCGGACCACGCCGGGGCCGGTGTGGTAGCACAGCCGCCGGGGCTTGGGAAGGCGAATCTTCGGCGGTTTTCGGACGCCGCGGCGGCTTTACCTTGGCCCCCCGGCTACTCATATTGAGCCCATGGCCATTCTCAAGATCGCCCGCATGGGGCATCCCGTGCTCAGCCGCCCGGCCGCACCGGTCGACGATCCCGGGGCGCCCGCCATCCGCCGGCTGGTCGCGGACATGATCGAGACCATGGAGGACGCGCCGGGCACCGGCCTGGCCGCGCCCCAGGTCCATGTCCCGTTGCGCCTGGTGGTCTTCAAGGTGGAGGGCGCGCGCGCCAGCCGCGAGGACGGGCCCGAAGCGAGCGGACCAGGGGCGGACGGGCCCAGTGCGGACGGGGGCGGGGACGGCACGGTGCCGATGACCGTGCTGATCAATCCCGAGATCGAGCCCCTGGGCGAGGACAAGGCCCTCGGCTGGGAGGCCTGCCTCTCGGTGCCCGAGCTGGCCGGCGAGGTGCCGCGCTACACCGCGATCCGCTACCGCGGCCTGGACCCGGACGGCCGAACGATCGAGCGCGAGGCCAGAGGTTTCCACGCTCGGGTGGTCCAACACGAGTGCGACCACCTGGACGGGATCCTCTACCCGCAGCGCATGCTCGACTTGAAGAAACTGGTCTTCGCCTCCGAGCTGCGTCACCTGGGCGGTGCCGAAGCTGCGGACTGAGCGCGGGAAGGAGAAAGTCCTTGGATATCGAGACGACCCGGCGCCGGCTCCTGGACGCCACCCTGGACCACGTGCCCTTCGACGGCTGGTCCGTGACCGCGCTGCAGCGGGCGGCGGCCGACCTGGGCCTCGACGCGGCCACGGCGGTCAACGCCTTTCCCGGCGGCGCGGCCGAGTTGATCGCGTTCCACAGCGCCGAGGCCGACCGGCAGATGCTGGACGCGCTGCCGCCCCTGGACCTGCCGGGGATGCGGGTTCGGGATCGGATCGCCGCGGTGGTCCGCCTGCGTCTGGAGCAGAATGCCCCGCATCGCGAGGCGGTCCGGCGCGCCGTGGCATTCCTCGCCCTGCCGCAGAACGGCCCCTTGGCGCTGAAGTGCCTCTATCGAACGGTCGACGCCATGTGGTACGCCGCGGGCGACACCTCGACGGACTACAACTTCTACACCAAGCGGCTGCTGCTCTCCGGGGTCTACAGCTCGACCCTGCTGTTCTGGCTGAACGACGAATCCGAGGGCTCCGCTGAGACCTGGGCCTTCCTGGCGCGCCGCATCGACGAGGTCCTGAAGATCGGCGGCAGCCTGGGCAAGGGGGTCAAGGCCGTGCTGGATGTCCCCGACCGCCTGTTCCGTTTCCGCCCGGGAAGCATGCGGCGCTGAAGATCCGGCTCCCGGCGACTCGCGCCTTTATCGAGGGCGGCCGCCCGGTCATCTCCCGGTCCGAGCCGAGCGGGGCCGGTCATGCCGAAACCCCTAAGCGTCGGGCAAGCAGAGCCTGTAGTCCTAGATCTTAGTCCATAACTTTAGAAGTGCCCAGGATCTGCGCAGTTCCCGGTTGAATATGCTGTACCCCAAAGGTTTGGTGTGTTCTAAGCTGGCGTGCAAGCAAGGGAGCCTTGCCAATTGAACCCGACTGCGACCACGTCCGGCAGCGAAGATCGCGACAGAGCGCGAACACCGGTTCCGACCGCGAGCGACCTCGCCGGCAAGGTCGTGGCGTACCTGACCGAGCGCGGCGAGGGGCAGCGCCTGGCGGCTTTCCCGGGCCTCGAGATCAAGGGGCTGGAGCTGGTCCTGGAGCCTTCGGAACAGGACCTCGCGGCGGACGAACTGAAGGCGGTGCTTCGGTACTGGCAGGATCTGCCGCGTCGCGACGGGATCCCGGACGTGATCAAGGTCGAGCCGGACCGGCTGCTGTCCGCTCTGGGCTACCTCATGCTGATCGATTTCGGCGAGGCCGAGGACGACTTTCGCTACGCCCTCTACGGCAGCAAGATCGCCAAGGTCTCCGGCTTCGACATGACCGGCAAGAGCATCTGGGACATTCCGACGACCTCGGCCGTCCAGGTCTTCTTCGCGGCCTGCTACATGGCCGTGGGCCGGCTGAAGCGCCCGATCTACAGCGTGCACGAAGCACCGCCGGCGATCACGGTGAGCCACTGGCACCGCCTGATCCTGCCCCTTGGCAAGGACGGCGAGGTCAGGCGCTTGCTGGTCTGCAACGTCCCGATCAGCAAGGGCAAGCCGCTCTGAAGGCCCGGCCTCCCAGGCGGCGTGGGCTTACAGGCCGTCCGGCTTCTCGATCACCAGGATGCGGGCCTCGCCCAGGGGATGGGCGACGTGCTCGTCGCCGGCTTCTGCGAAGCAGACATCGCCGGCCGCCAAGTGCTGCGCCTTCTCGATCCCGGCTTCCCGGTAGTGCATCTCGACTAGATAACTGAGTGCGCCCGAGACCGCGGCGCCATCTTTGACGTATGGGTCGCAGGGTTTGTCGACGAGAAGCGCTCTTAGGCGACTTCCCGCAATCAGCAGCTTTCCGGGCGTTCTGAATTCACATTCGTTCCACAGGCCTCTAGTGGAGCACCAATCTGCTGGGGAATTAACCTTCACTTAACCATAACTAATTATCACCTTTTATCTGTCACGTCTAATGGGTCATTCAAGAGCATGGCCTCTTCCAATGCTGCCGGTTGATTGGTGCAAGATGAAACTTCAGAAAGATGGCGATGCAAGCGATTTCGGCGTCGACGGGGGCGCTGGCAAAACAGAAGCAAGGCTTCATCGGAAACTCGGACGCTACGTCCTGATAAGTTTACTGGAAGGCCAAAAATCCAGTCGTTTGGCAACAATAACTCTTGGAATGTTGCTTCCGGTCATTGTATCGGGATGCAGTTTAGTGAACTCGAATAAGCTAATGCGTGCAGATGCATACGTCACGCAAGGTTCAGCCCAGATCAAAGATGGAAAAGTAAAAGACCCTATCAATCTGGACTCTTTCAAGTTTAATGTTGGGGATACGGAGTCAGCTTACTCAAAGGCATCGAAAGCACAAAATGGTGTCGACCGGAACCGTCTGCAGAGCTTCCTGCTTCGCCTTTCCGACGTGAACTGTGCTCGATATGTCGACGACATGTATGCCAGGGTCGCGGCCAGAAAGGTCGTGCTGAAGTCAATTACCCTTTTATCGGGTAGCGCAGCTGCTGTCGTGTCGGGAGAGCTGGCAAAAAGTGTCCTTGGTGCCGTTAGCGCCGTCGCAACAGGTACCGACGCGATCCTGGACGCCGAGATATTGCAGAACCAGGTAATTACACTGGTGGCTACCCAAATAAATGCACAGCGCGCATCTATCGCTGCAGAAATTCGACGAAAACGTGAAGAGGCTGATCAGCAGGGGAACCAATCACTGGTAACTTATTCCCTGGAAGGCGCAATCCATGACGTCGATCGATATCATCAAGCTTGTGGATTCCTGCCGGCAATTGTAGAGCTGACCAAGGAGTCCCAAAGGGTCAGGGTTACAAAGGCTTCACTTGATGCGGAGCGCGGTAAATTAATGAAGGAGAAGGACGATATTGACACAAGGATCCGGAATCAAACAAATCAAAATATACTAAAGATCGAAAATAGAAGGCTTGAGCAAATCGGTCGTAGGTTGGAAGAGATCGACATCCTGCTCAGGGTTGCGGAGTAAATTGCTTCGCGATGTATTGTGTTGTCTGTAGAGATGTAGCAACGGTCCTTTGCGGAGTGAGCGTGGTCTCAGGACCGGAAGAATCTCGTGATCATAGTTTGGTAGATGGCAATGTACTGCCGGATCAGGCCCGAGCGGAATGCCGGCAGAAGCCAAGCGCCAGTCTCAAAGCGCTAACTGAGCTTCAATGAACCTGGAAACCAGTAGCGCCAAGTCGCATCCCTTGTATCGCAAGTCAAAGCCGGCGGGCCGGTTTGATAAGTGGATGTGACATTCCTGCTATCTTTCACCTATTGCTCTTGAGGCCGTAGGATCAGTCTTTGGTTGTTGGCGACAGCCGGGTCACGTGGCCCATCTTGCGCCCGGGCCGGGCCTCGGTCTTGCCGTAGAGGTGCAGCTTCTGGTTCCGGTCGCTCAACTGCGCGCGCCAGGCTTGCGCCTCGTCGCCCAGCAGGTTGCGCATCACGGCGTCCGAGTGGTGTTCGCTCGACCCCAGCGGCAGGCCCATCACCGCCCGGACGACCTGCTCGAACTGCGAGGTGACGCAGGCGTCCAGGGTCCAGTGGCCGGAATTGTGCGGCCGCGGGGCCAGCTCGTTGACCAGGACCTCGCCGTCCTCGGTGACGAACATCTCCACGGCGAGCAGGCCGACCAGGTCGAGCGCCTCGGCGAGTCGCCGGGCGGTCGCCTCGGCCCGCTCGGCGACCAGGGCGTTGGTCCGCGCCGGCGCGATGGTGGTGCGCAGGATGTGGCTTTCGTGCTGGTTCTCGACCGGCGGGTAGTCGGCCATCTCGCCGTCCAGCCCGCGGGCGACGATTACCGAGACCTCCAGCTTGAAGTCGACGAAGGCCTCCAGGATGCCCTGCGCCTCCGGATTGCCGCCGGCCATCTGGGCCCAGGCCGCGGCCGGATCGCTCTCCGCCTCCAGGCGCACCTGGCCCTTGCCGTCGTAGCCCAGCCTGGTGGTCTTGAGCACCGCCGGGGTGCCGAAGTCGCGCAGGTGGCGGGCCAGCGCCTCGGGGCCGTCGATGGCGGCGTAGCGGGCCGTCGCAATCCCCTGGTTGCCGCAGAAGTCCTTTTCGCGCAGCCGGTCCTGGCAGATCGCAAGGACCTCGGCGCCGGGCCGCACGGCGACCGAACGGGCCAGGATCTCAACGGTCCGCAGCGGAATGTTCTCGAATTCGAAGGTGACCACGTCGACCGCCTTTGCGAAGGCGGCCAGCGCCGCCTCGTCGTCGTAGGCGGCCCGGGTGAACAGCGGGGTCACCTGGCTGGCCGGGCAGTCCGCCTCGGGGCAGTAGATGTGGCTGCGATAGCCCAGGGCCGCCGCCGCCAGGGCGGTCATGCGGCCGAGCTGGCCGCCGCCCAGGATGCCCAGGGTCGCGCCGGGGGCCAGAGGGGCGGGCGCAGGCTCGGTCATGCTCGGGTCCTCAGGCATCGTCGGAAGGGGCCTCGGCGACGCCCGCGCTCTGCCGGGAGCGCCAGTCGTCGAGCGCCTCGGCCACCGCGGGGTCCGAGAGCGCGATCACGGCCGCGGCCAGCAGCGCGGCGTTGATCGCCCCGGCCTTGCCGATCGCCAGGGTGCCGACCGGAATGCCGCCCGGCATCTGGACGATGGACAGCAGGCTGTCCATACCCTTCAGCGCCTGACTCTCGACCGGGACTCCGAAGACCGGCAGCGGCGTGAGGGAGGCCACCATGCCCGGCAGGTGGGCGGCGCCGCCGGCGCCGGCGATGATGACCTTGAGCCCGCGGTCGCGGGCCGTGGTCGCATAGTCGACCATCCGTTTGGGCGTCCGGTGGGCGGAGACGATCCGGATCTCCCGGGCCACGCCCAGGGCGTCGAGGGTCTCCGCCGCATGACGCAGCGTCGCCCAGTCCGACTGGCTGCCCATGATGATCCCAACCGCCGCTTGGCCGTTCGACATCCACCCCTCGCATCCTGTCTGCCCCGCCATCCGGCAGCGCCGGGCGCATTATTGGGAATTGCCGGGAGGGTGGCAAGCGGGCCGGCGGCCACCCGTGGGGAGGGTGCATTGCCGGGCCGTTTATCGTTTGCCAAGCCGCAGCGGCCCGCCCATAGTCTGGCCCGGAACGACCTGAATCTGGTGGATTATGCGGGTTCGCGATAGCTCGTCTTCCCGAGGCCTGTCCGGCGTATCGGCCGGCAGGGAGCGTGCGGCCAAAGTGGCCGCCGAGGGCCTGGAGGCGCCCTCTGCGCCCCGGGACACCGCGACCCTGGCCGGAATCCCTGAGTCCGAGCTGACGCCCAAGGTGCGCACGGCCATCGACCGCCTGCTGTCGGACGTGGCGCACCTGCGCGAGGAGCTCGAGCTCGCCAAGCGGCGGATCCAGCACCTCGAGGATCTGGCCGACCAGGACGTCCTGGTCCCGGTCGCGAACCGGCGCGCCTTCGTGCGTGAGCTTAGCCGCCTGATGGCCTTCGCCGAGCGCTACGGCACCCAGGGCAGCGTGCTTTACTTCGACGTCAACGGCATGAAGGAGATCAACGACAACCTCGGCCACAGCGCCGGCGACGCCGCGTTGCGCCACGTCGCCGAGGTCCTGCTCGGCAACGTCAGGGCCTCGGACATGGTCGGCCGGCTGGGCGGCGACGAGTTCGGCGTGATCCTGTCCCAGTCCGATCAGGAGGCGGCCAGGGCCAAGGCCGAGCGCCTGGCCCAGGCAATCCTCGCCCGGCCGCTCGAATGGGAGGGCCGGCGGCTGGACATCGAGATTTCCTTCGGCAGCTACAGCTTCGCGGGCGGCGAGAGCGTCGACGATGCCCTGGCCGCCGCCGATCACGCGATGTACCGGCACAAGAAGACCCGTGGCGGTGAGGACTGACCGCCGTCCTCGCACCGCCGGCGGTGACGCCGCCTCAGGCGATGATGTCGGGCAGAAGCCGGCTCTCCAACTGCAGGATCTGGTCCTTGAGCAGGAGCTTCCGCTTCTTCAGACGCTTGACCTGTATCTGGTCGAAAGGCGCCTGTTCCGAGATCCTGGCGATGACGTCGTCGAGGTCGCGGTGCTCACTCTTGAGCTGGCTCAGCCTCTCTCTGATCAACTCGATCTCGCGCTCTTCCATGCTAGCCGTGTACCAAAACACCCCCCTGGGCGGCACGGCCGACCGGGACTCCAAGTCTAGCCTTTTCCGGCGCCCGAGGGGAGTCCTCGGGTGGCGGTTGAACCGGCCGCGGCTTTGCCCGAGACTGCCTGCCGCACAGCAAGGTTAAGGGTGAGGTATGGCAGCGGTGAAGCGGATCGGGCTCCTGACCAGCGGCGGCGATTGCGCCGGGCTCAACGCGGTGATCCGGGCGGTGGTCGAGCGCGCGGTGCAGGGCTACGGCTGGGAGGTGGTCGGCATCCACAACGGCACCGACGGCCTGCTGACCCGCCCGGTCGCCGCCGAGACGCTGGAGCTCTCGCGCTTCACCGGCGAGATCCTCCGCCGGGCCGGAACGATGCTCGGCACCACGAACAAGGGGGACCCTTTCGACTATGAGCAACCCGACGGCAGCCGGATCGATCTCAGCGACAGCATCCTCGAAGGCCTGGGGCAGCTCCGGCTCGACGCGCTGATCGGCATCGGCGGGGACGGCAGCCTGAGCATCCTGCGCCGTCTGGCCATCAAGGGCGGCATCAACCTGGTCGGAATTCCCAAGACCATCGACAACGATGTCGGAGCGACGGAGATCTCGATCGGCCACTGGAGCGCGGTGCACGTCGCGACCGAGGCGCTGGACCACCTGCAGCCGACCGCGGCCAGCCATTCCCGGGTCATGGTGCTCGAGGTCATGGGACGCGATGCCGGCCACATCGCCTTGACCGCGGGCATTGCCGGCGGCGCCGACGTGATCCTGATCCCCGAACTGCCCTACCGGGTCGAGCGGATCGCCAACAAGATCGAGGAGCTCAAGGCCCAGGGCCGCAACTTTGCCCTGGTCGTGGTCGCCGAGGCGGTCAAGACTGAGGAGGGCACGGCGGTCCGCACCCAGCAGGCCGGCGGCAAGCAGACCTACGGCGGCATCGGCCACTACATCGGCCAGCGCATCGGCGAGGCGACCGGCGCCGAGACCCGGGTCACCGTCCTGGGCCACCTGCAGCGCGGCGGCCCGCCGACGGCGCGCGACCGCCTGATGGCCTCGGTCTTCGGGGTTCACGCCGTGGACCTGATCGCCGCGGGCCGCTTCGACCGCATGGTGGCCTGGCGGAACCGCGAGGCGATCGACGTCCCCCTGGAGGAGGCGGTGGCCCATTATGCGGCTGTGGAGCCGGCAGGCGCGCTGGTCCAGACCGCGCGCGGCCTGGGGATCTCCTTGGGGGACTAGAGAGATGGACGCGGCGCC
Organism: Kiloniellales bacterium; assembly: GCA_030066685.1. Classification (NCBI taxonomy): domain Bacteria; kingdom Pseudomonadati; phylum Pseudomonadota; class Alphaproteobacteria; order Rhodospirillales; species Kiloniellales bacterium. The sequence continues at coordinate 239,438 of JASJBF010000002.1, forward strand.
GGCCAACCCCTTTTGGGACTTCTCGCTGGAGGTCTACCAGCGCCGCAACGTCGCCGGGCCCTGCATGGCGCTGCAGGACCGCCTGCAGCTCGACGTCAACCTGCTGCTGTTCTGCTGCTGGACCGGCGCCAAGGGCCACCAGCTGAGCGAGCAGCAGGTCAGGGAGGCGCTGGCGGCGACGGAAGTCTGGCAGGGCCAGGTGGTGGCGCCTCTGCGCCGCCTGCGCCGGCTTCTCAAGACCAGCCTGGACATGGCCCCGGCCCGGCGCCAGGCCTTCCGCGACAAGCTGAAGGACCTGGAGCTGGATGCCGAGCGGGTCGAGCAGGACATCCTGATCGAGACCGTGCCCCTGTCCCCCGGCGAGACCCGCGGCGCCGAGGTCGCCGCGCTCAACCTCTCCACCTATCTGCTGGTCAAGGGTGCCGACCTCGGCGACGCCGACCTGGCCGAACTCGGCAAGCTGCTCGACGCGGTCTTTCCGGAAGAGGCGGAGGGCAACCAGGAGCCAAAGCTGCTGTAAGACGCCTTTGGCAGAGGTCGGCAGGGCGGTTCGACCCGGCCCACAACCTCTCCTTCACCGACTCGGCGATGCGCAGTCCTAGCGTCGTCTTTATCTCAAAGTAGAAGAGTTTCCTGAGCTTAAGGGTGCGGCAATGCCGGAAGTGCAGGATCGAGGCGCGCGCGCTCAGCGGTCGGGAGGTCAGATTGTCAGAAAGGCGTCATTCCCCGGATGAAGGCTGAGGCCTCACCCCCGCTTGCCGCGCTTGAGGGCGCGGATCGGACGGGCGCCGTCGGCCTCGGGCTCGCCCCAGCGGCGGACCTTGCCGCTGTCCAGCCCGAATTGGTCCAGGACCCGCCCGACCGACTGGTCGACGATGTCCTCGATCCGCTCCGGGTTGGTGTAGAAGGCGGGCACCGGCGGGGCGATCACCGCGCCCATCTCGGACAGCGCCAGCAGGTTGCGCAGGTGGCCGCTGTGCAGTGGCGTCTCGCGCACCATCAGGACCAGCGGGCGCCGCTCCTTCAGGACCACGTCGGCGGCGCGGGTGAGCAGGGTGGTGGTGACCCCGGTCGCGATCTCGGCCATGCATTTCACGGAGCAGGGCGCGATCACCATGCCGAGGGTCCGGAAGGAGCCGCTGGCGATGGCCGCGCCGATGTCGGCGACCGGGTGGCAGACGTCGGCCAGGGCCTGGACATCGGCCAGCTTGCGGTCGGTCTCGTAGGCCAGGGTCAGCTCCGCCGCCTTGCTGATCACCAGGTGGCTCTCGACCGGCAGGTCCCGCAGGGTCTCCAGCATGCGCAGGCCGTAGATCACGCCGGAGGCGCCGCTGAGGCCGACGATAAGGCGCTGGGATCCGCTCATGACACTGCCTGCCGCTCCGCCCCGTCGGGGTGCGCCATCGCTTGGCAAAGACGCTTTTCTGGGATTACCATGAAGCTTTCGTGAAACCTTGCAAAGGGAGTTGTGACCGGATGTCCATGGACGATCACGTCCGCGCCCTGCGCGCAAAGCATGCCGCCCTCGAGCAGGAGATCGACGAGGAGAATCAAAGACCTCATCCCGACGACCTGCATCTCGCCGAACTTAAGCGCGAGAAGCTGCGGATCAAGGACGAAATCGCCAAGTTCGGCACTCCCGCCTGACGGCCTAGGCCGTCAGCCCCCGGCCTGACAGACGAGCCGCCTAGCGCAGCGGCGGGCGGCGCCGCCTCTCTGTACGCTCGCTCCAGCACAGGACCTTGGCCACGCTGAGCTTCTCGCGCAGGTGGTCGCCGTAGCCGGCGTAGTTGGAGGGCGCGACCTTGACCTCGCCCGGGACCACGGGGGTGACCTCGGAGGCCGTGACCTCGGCCCGGTCCATGACCTCGGACAGGGAGCGGGGCGCCGCCGAGGTGACCCGGCCGCGCCGCGGCGAGGCGGCGATGGCGACCCCGACCACCGCGCCCTCCGCGGTCACGACCGGACCGCCCGAGAGCCCGCCCAGAGGCAGGTCGTTGCGCGGCGCCCGGTCGATCTCGGCCCAGAGGAGGCCGGGCTCGACCGAGCGCCGGCTGCGCACCTTGACCCGGCCCATGAGCTCACCGTAGACGTCGCCGGGCTCGCCCCTCGGGTAGCCCAAGTGGAAACCGTCCTGACCCTTGTAGAGTGGCCCCGCGGTCAGCGGCAGGGCCGGCGCGTTCATCCCGGTCTCGAGCAGCGCGACGTCGGCCCGGGGATGGGACACGATCTTCCGCACCCGGACCGCCTCCCGCGGCCCGGTCTGCAGCGCCACCTTGCCGCAGCCCCTGACCACGTGGCGGGCGGTCAGCCAGTGGCCCTGGCCGTCGATGGCGAAGGCGGTGCCGGAGCAGGATTCGGCGCAGGGGTCGGAATCGCTCAGCTTCAGGACCGGATCGCGGCGCGAGGGGCCGGGCAGGGGCTCTGCGCTCGGCCGCTCCGGCCGCCGCTCGGCCTCGGCAACCGCCGGCGGCGGGCCCGCCGGGGCCGGACGGCGCGGTCCGCTCTGCTCGGCGAAGCGAAGGAAGAGCGCGACCACGCCGAGACAGGTCACCAGGAGGACGAGGCGGCGGGCCATGGCCCGGGCTCAGCCCGAGACCGCCGCGGCGTTGATGCCGGCGACCGCCAGCTTGACCGCGACCAGGACCAGGGCGGGGCCGATCTCCCCGGCCTCGATGCGGGCCGGCAGGTCCCGCAGGATCAGGTCGGCGGCCTTGAAGGCGACCAGCTGGATCACCAGGGTCAGGGCGCCCCAGATCAAGATGTCCCACTCGCTGACGCTGTTGGCCATGCAGACCGCCAGGGGAAAGCCGATGCCTAGGATCGCGCCGGAGAGGGAGACCGCCGCCGCGACGTTGCCCTCGCGGATCAGCCGGAATTCCCGGTGCGGCGTGATCCAGACGTAGACCACCACCCCGACGGCGAGCATCGCGGTGGTGATCGCGAAATGGGAAAGGAGGGTGGGAAACCCGGTGAAGAAGCTCTCGAGCACCGCGTCCATTGCGCCGCCTGCCTGCCTGGTTGCAACCGCGCCCAGGACGTAGCGCAGGCGGCGCCCGGGGTAAACAGCGCTCACGCCGCCGCGGCCGCCGCCTCGACACGCCCGAGGCGCTTCAGGAAGCGCAGGTGCGAACGGATCATCCCGAAGAAGCTGGTCTCCCGGATGACCAGGCCGTGCTTGCGCGCCGTCGCCCGGATGATCGGTGCCAGGTCCCGGTAGTGGACGTGGCTCACCTTCGGGAAGAGGTGGTGGGCGACGTGGCAATTTACGCCGCCGGCCAGAACAGCGGCGAGCCGGCTCTGCGGCGACCAGTCGAGGGCCGTGGCGATGGCGTGCTCGGCCCAGTCGCCGGCCAGGCGGCCGTCCGCGGCGACCTTGGGAAAGTGGGTCTCCTCGGCGAAGTGGGTGCCGATCAGCAGGACCACGAAGGTCAGCGAGGCGATCCCGGTCATGACCAGGTAGCCGATGACGATCTGCCACCAGGGCAGCTCGATCAGCAGCAGCGGCAGGCCCAGGGTGAGAGTGAAGTAGATCGACTTGGCGGCGAAAAACTTCAGGGCTTCCGCGCGGGTCGGGCTGAGGCCGACCATGTTGGCCAGGCGGTCCTTGGTCAGGTAGACGAAGTCCTGCACGAAGATCGAGTGCAGGTTGACCAGGAGGTAGAGCAGGGGCGCATAGAGGTGCTGCAGGCCGTGGAACCAGCGCCGGGGATGGTTCGGGGTCAGGCGGATCAGGCCGTTGTGGTCGATGTCGGCGTCGCAGCCCTCGACGTTGGGGAAGACGTGGTGGGACTTCACGTGGCGCAGCCGCCAGAGCCGGCCGTCGACCCCGATCAGGCAGAAGATCGCGAACTGGATCGCCCGGTTCAGCCGCGGATGGGGCGTGAGCGCGTCGTGGGCCGCGTCGTGGGCGACGTTGATCCCGAGCAACAGGCCGGAGAGCCCGAAGACGACGGCCAGCGCGAGCAGCGCCAAGGGCGGCAACGGCAGGGTCAGGAGGGCGCCGTAGGCGGCCGCCCCGACGCCGGCGATGATGGCGGCCTTGGCCCAGAGCCGCCGGTCGGCGTAGGGCGAGGTGCCGGTCCACTGAAAGTAGGTCTGCACCTGCTGCCGGACCTCGCGAAAGAAGGCGGTTCCGCTGCCGCCCGCGAACTTGATCCTCATCGTCATGGTATGATCCCCATGCTTTAAGGCACTGATCCAGATTGTAAGTGAATACTCACTTACAATCTGAGAAATGGACCCGTGGCAGGAGTTCTTCAAGCCCTTTCTTGGCGTCTAGGAGACGATACTCAGGGCGGCTTGGCGCCCCTGGTAAACAAGGCTCATGCCGATGCAACTGCGGCTTCGGCCTCGCGACGCGAACGTAAGCCGGGCGCGGCCAGAGTTGCAGCGCGCCCGGTGGGTACAGTTCAAGAAATCGCGCTCCAGCCTCATTGATTTTGAGCGAGAGTTCAGCGGAACTCGTCGATTAGTCCAAGAGCGCTCGGGCCACGAGTCTGACGGTTTGAATGTGATACAGCTCTTTAGAGGCCGGCAGATACATGAGCCAGCGCCTGAGCCCGATACTCTTGAGCGGTCCCTCGAAAACCCTGCCGTTTATCTCGAAGCGGTAGCTCGAAGGACCGGGGTAAAAGCTTTCGGCTGGCACGAGAACAGTGTAGCCTTGGAGGGTCTCTTCCTTCGAAAAGACCGCTCCCGCTACTTCGTCGACTGGCATCGTGCCATAGGTTCGGTAAAGACCTCCGCAGAGCTCGTGAACCTCTTCGGCGATGACTCGGCAGCCGTAATACGGCGTACTGCGGCCACGAACAACGCAGTGATTGATGCCCGAACACAGCAGGCCTTCCAGCGCCCGTCGCCTGTCCTCCTCGCCGTAAAGGTCCGAGTCCCAGACAATCAACGTCGGGGCCCGGTACTCTGCGAGGCTCTCCCTGGCCCCATCGATCTGACCCCAGAGCCGCTCGTCCGCGCTCGTCACCACGTAGCCGCGGAACACCTTCGGCTCTTGCTCGAGTAGCCAGGGCACTTCTGCGAGAAGGGAGGATTGGGACTCGAACTCCCCTGGTCTTGACCAGATCCAGTCGCCGGTGCCGAGACGCTTCGCTTCAAACCCTTTGAACCTGACCCGGGCATCTTTCTGGGCGTAGTAAGTGTCGGAGAAGTAGACTTCGGCCCGGGACGGCCGGTCGGGGTCATCGACCCAATAGACGAGAGGATAGTAACCCTCGGGGAAAGTGTCGTCCAAGCCACCTTGCCACCTCGAGCAGGCCGTCAGCGGTGACATCAGCAGGACGCCGCCCGTGGCCAGCTTCGCGGCAAAGGCTCGATTTCTGACGTTGAACAGATTGCCTGGCCCCGATCCGAAATTGTAGGGGAAGAAATCCGGCCCCTTCCGCACGCACTCGACGACGCCGCCCAGAGACACGGCCTCGCCCTCGACCTCGAAGTCGGCACGAACGGAGTACCAGTGATAGGCCGGAGTGCCTCTTGCGCCGATACAGGCAGAGGTCAGAAGCAAGACCGAAAGGACAAGGATCGGAGACCGCAATCGGACCGTCCCGACCTTCGCCCTCACCTCGCGGAAGAAGGCGCTTCCGCTGCCGCCCGCGAACTTGATCCTGGTCGTCATGGCATGGCCCCCATGTCCTCGCGCCCTGATCCGAAGTGTAAGTGAGTAATTACTTACAAAATCCGAAATGGGATGCCGGCCGGTGACCTTCAAGCCCTTTTTCGCTTCGGGGGCGGTCGCCGGGGGCCGCGGGGCGCCGCGGTCTTGCGATCAGAAGAGCGACAGGCTGCGTCTGTAGGGACGGCCGTGCAGCAGGACGAAGCGGCTGCGCACCCGGCGGACTTCCAGCAGTTCGCAGTCGGGCAGGCGCGCGGCCAGGAAGGCCGTGGCCTCGAGGTAGTCGTCGGCGCGCAGGCGGTGGACCCGCGGTTTCCGCCGTTCGCGGCACGCGAGCTGCACCCGGTAGATACCGCCGGCCAGGTAGTGAGCCAGCTCCGCCTCGATGGGGCGGTGGATGTAGGCCGGGCCGGCGAGGATGCCGGAGACGTTGAGGTAGATCTCCAGGCCCAGGCCCCCGACCAGGATCAGCGCCATCAGCAGCCAGTGGCGCGGCTTCATCTTGTGCAGCGGGATCCGCTTCATCGCCTAGATCCGCTTCATCCAGGTGACCTCGCAGTCCGGGAAGCGCTGCGCCAGGAAGGCCAGGGCCTCCTCGGAATCGTCGGCGCGCAGGGTGTTGGCCCGCTTCCGCGGCGCATTGCGACAGGACAGGCTGACGTCGTAGCGATGGCCCACGACCATGTAGAGGGTCTCCGTCCTCAGGCCCCGGTGCAGGTAGTCGCGGCCGTCGCGGACCCCGGTCACGCTGACCGCGAAGCCCAGGAAGAGGCCGCTGGCGAGCAGCAGGAGCAGGGCGGTGCCGAGGCCGCCCTTGCGGCCCCGGGAGCGGGATTTTCGGCGCTTGCGGCCTCTGCGGTCGCTCATCTAGGCGTTCCTAGCCGAAATCCATGGAATGCTTGACCCGGCAGTCCGGAAAGCGTGCCTTCAGATAGGCCTTGGCCTCGCCCCAGCGGCGCGCGCGCAGGCGCACCACCCGCAGCTGCGGCGGCGTCTCGCAGGCCAGGGTCGCGGACATGGTGTGGCCCCAGAGCCGGAAGCGGAACTCGTTGTAGAAGTCCCGCGAGACGTAGTCGCCGTCCCGCGTCAGGCCGGCGGCGGCCAGGGCCGCGCCGACGAGGTAGACCGTCAGCACCACGGCCGCCGCCGCGGCGACGCTCTTGGCCGGCTTGGGAATCCGCATGGACCGGAGCCTAGCAGGCCCCATTTTCCATAGGGTTAAGCCGTTTGCGACCCCGCCTTCTCCCTGAGCACGAACTTCTGGATCTTGCCGGTGGAGGTCTTGGGGAGCTCGCCGAAGATCACGGTCCGGGGGCACTTGAAGTGGGCCAGGTTGTCGCGGCAGAAGGCGATGATCTCCTCAGCCGTGGCCTCGGCGCCCTCCTTCAGCTCGACGAAGGCGTAGGGGGTCTCGCCCCACTTCTCGTCCGGCTTGGCGACCACGGCGGCCAGCGCCACCGCCGGGTGCTTGTAGAGCACGCCCTCGATCTCGATCGAGGAGATGTTCTCGCCGCCGGAGATGATGATGTCCTTGGAGCGGTCCTTGAGCTCGACGTAGCCGTCGGGATGCCAGACCCCGAGGTCGCCGCTGTGGAACCAGCCGCCGGCGAAGGCGGCCGCGCTGGCCGCGGGGTTCTTGAGGTAGCCCTTCATGACGATGTTGCCCTGGAGGAAGACCTCGCCCAGGGTCTCGCCGTCCTTCGGCACCGGCGCCAGGGTCTCGGCGTCGGCGACCATCAGGCCCTCCAGCACCGGATAGTTGACGCCCTGGCGGGACTTGAGTGCAGCCTGCGCCTCGCCCGGCAGGCCGTCCCAGGCCTCGTGCCAGGCGCAGACCACCGCGGGGCCGTAGGACTCGGTCAGGCCGTAGACGTGGGTCACCTTGATGCCCTGCTGCTCCATGGCGGCCAGGACCGAGGCCGGTGGCGGCGCGGCGGCGGTCATCATCTCGACCCGCTGCGGGAAGCCGGCGCGCTGCTCTTCCGTGGCGCCGAGGATCATCTGCATGACGATGGGCGCGCCGCAGAGGTGGGTCACGCCCTGCTCGGCGAAGGCCCGGTAGATCGCCCCCGCCTCGACCCGGCGCAGGCAGACGTGGGTGCCGGCCAGCGCCGTGATGGTCCAGGGGAAGCACCAGCCGTTGCAGTGGAACATCGGCAGGGTCCAGAGGTAGACCGGGTGCGGCGCCATGCCCCAGGTCAGGACGTTGCCCAGGGCGTTCAGATAGGCGCCCCGGTGGTGGTAGACCACGCCCTTGGGGTTGCCGGTGGTGCCCGAGGTGTAGTTGAGCGAGATCGCGTCCCACTCGTCGCCGGGCAAGGACCAGGCGAAGTCCGGGTCGCCCTCGGCCAGGAAGCCCTCGTAGTCCAGGCTGCCCAGGCGCTTGCCGCCGGGTCCCTGGGGATCGTCGACGTCGATCACCAGGATCTCGCGGTCGAGCTCGGCCAGGGCCGCTTCGATGACCGGTGCGAACTCGGTGTCTGTGATCAGGACCTTAGCCTCGCCGTGATCGAGGATGAAGGCGATGGCGGCGGCGTCCAGGCGGACGTTGAGGGCGTTCAGCACCGCGCCGGCCATGGGCACGCCGTGGTGCGCCTCCCACATCGGCGGCGTGTTGGGCGCCATGACCGCGACGGTGTCGCCCTTGCCGATGCCGCGCTTGGCCAGCGCCGAGGCCAGGCGCCGGCAGCGCGCGTAGGCCTCGGCCCAGCTCCGCGTCTCGGCGCCGTGGACCACGGCCGCGCGCTCGGGGAAGACCGCAGCGGTGCGCGGCAGGAAGCTCAGCGGCGACAGCGGCGTGTAGTTGGCCGGGTTCTTCTCCAGGTCGGTCTCGTAGGGCCTGCTGCCCGCCGTCGGGTCTTGGGTCACGGTCCGCTGCCTCCCGGTTCCGTCTTCATTCTGCACAGGGTCGGGGGCATTCTAGCGCCCTTGCAGGCCGGGAAAACCCGCTCCCACGCCCGGCGCGTACTCTGTTTCCGCCTTAACCAAGACTTCAATTCTTGGTGAAATGACTTCGAAACTCGCCCATATTCCTTGTGTGGGCTTCTTCTTTCGGACGACAGGACGGGTTTGATCCATGCAGGACTTCGACAGCGCGGTTCGCCAGGCCGAAGAACAAATCAAGATCGCGCAGGAAAAGACGCTGGCCGTGAGTTCGGTCTTCGCGGAGGCCGAGGTGGCCAAGGCGGAAAGCCTGCCTATCGATATCGAGAACGCCAGCCTGCAGGACGTCGAGACGCACAACGAGGCGATGAACGCCAACATCGCCGAGCTGATTATCGGCCTCGACGAGGTCACGGCCGGATTCTCCAAGGAATTCGAGGCGATGCGCGACAAGACCGGCTGGGAGACCATGGTCGGCTGGTTCTCCAGCGCCAAGGCGGACAGCCTGAGGGCCGAGCGGATCCGGGTCGCCAGCATCGACGACAACCTGCAGGACCTGATCGGCAAGTCCGACGTCATCGTCGCAATTTTGGACCGGCAGCTCGCCACCCTGAACGAGCAGAAGGGCAAGGTCGAGACGCGCCTGGAGCAGACCCTTGCGGAGCGCGAGCAGGCCGTCGCCGAGCTGGAAAGCGTGCGCGCGGAGCTGCAGGCCCTGGACCCCAAGATCATCGACCTGGAGAACCGCATTTCCATGGCCACCGACCCGGCCGAGCGGACCCAGCTCGAGACCGAGCTGGCCAACCTCAACACCCGCCACAACGAGCTGGTCCAGGCCGAGCAGGTCACCCTGGCGCGCTCCCAGACGCTCGAGAAGTACATCGAGAAGGGCAAGACCTGGGTCGATTCTCTGCAGAATCAGGCGGCGACCCAGATGGTCCTGATCAACAAGCTGCAGACCGACACCAAGCAGCGTGTGGTGCTCTACGACGCCCTGACCAAGTCGCTCAAGACCGCCCAGCAGCAGGAGGTCGCGCACCGGATCAACGAGATCGGCAGCCAGACCGACAAGGAGGCCCAGGCGGCCATGGCGGCGATCGGCGCGGCGACCCAGGCCCGCATCGCCGACATGATGGAGGCCCACGAGGACAACATCGTCTTCGCCCGCAAGGTCCTGGAGGAGAAGGCCAAGGCCGACGAGCGCTTCGCCCGGCGCTTCGCCCGGGTCGTCGAGAAGCACGACAAGAACCTCTACGGCCAGCCGTCTTGACCTTGCCTGGGCCAGCCATCGGAACACAAGCCGGTATGGGTTGCCGATAGTGTCCCTAGCGAAGCCACCTCTCCTGCCGTCATCCCCGGACTTGATCCGGGGATCCATCGAGTCGCCGGTACCATGGATTGCCGGGTCAAGCCCGGCAATGACAGCTGGAGACGTATCTCTCGGCGAGAGATCTCGGCGGGCACTTGGCCACCTGCCGTCGCCTGATTCAGAACCGCGAACGAGCTGCTAGGTGCCCGCTTCTGGTCTCGAAATAAGCGACAGCGCCGCCTGCCGCGGCTACTTCGGCAAGTTCAGCGAGATCACGCGCCACATCCGTGGCCTGGCCAGCGAGATGTCGCTGGACGGGAGGTCGAAGGGGCTGGCCGAGATCGAGGCCGAGGTCTTGGAGGGCTACCTGCGCAGCCTGTCCGGCAGCCTGACTGCGCTTTCGATCAAGTACCTGATGACAGGGCTGGTCGGCGGCCGACGTCCCGGGCCCCTGACCATCGACCACACCGACAGCGGCTTCCCGCAGTTCCAGGAGATCGTTCGGATGGCCGGCGACCGCGGCGAGGCCCAGTCGCGCTTGGCCGAGTTGCCCCAGCGCGCTGCCCTCAAGGCCGAAATGGTCGACCACCTGCTGCAGCATCGCAGCCTGCCGCGCGACCTGCAGCTCGACATGAGCCGGCGGGTCTACTACGAGATGCTGAGCGAGGTGCCGCTCTTCCTGGCCCAGAACCCGCCGCAGCTCATGCCCTTGGGCACCCGGGATCCGGAGACCCGGGGCCACCTCTGCCACTGGGCGGTCTACGACACCCAGCGCAACCTGCCCAACGTCTACCTGATGCAGCTGGAGGACAGCGGCGAGCGCTCCCTGACCCAGGACCAGCGGCGCTGGCCTCTCGTGGCCGAGCACCTGCTGGCGCAGTCGCTGTCCAGCCTCAAGCTGCTGACCATCGCCCGCGGCTTCGATAAGGACTTCCAGGACATGCACCCGAAGGTGCTGAAGCGCTTCCACCTCGGGCCGATGTACGCCAACAGGCTGACCCGGCACTCCGACACCGTGCAGGACATCCTGGCCGAGAGCGACGACGAGCCGGGCCAGGACTGGGTGCTCTGCTGGACCGTCGAGACCCTGCGCGCCAAGGGCTCGAAGAAGACCTCGACCGGGCTCTTCGGCTCGGTCCGGACCGAGATCTACGACATCGACCCGCAGGCGCCCGAGGAGGTCGAGGCCGGCGCCTCGGCCATCGAGCGCTGCATGATCCTGCCCTACCGGCCCTATCAGCGCCTGGTCGAGCGCGACCTGCCGCAGTTGCGCTCGGTCCGCAAGTACGTCGTCGGGCCCGACGGCACGATCCTGCGCCGGGCCTGACCGTGACTCACAAGAGGGGACCAGAGAGCGCATGACCGCCACCGCGCTGATGGAGATCAAGGAAGCGGAGATCCGCAAGCACTACCCGCAGACCTACCAGCTGCTGGCCGGCTTCGACTATGCGCCGCGGATCGGCCGCGCCAGCGAGGCGCCCGCCGCGCGCCGCGGCCGCTCGCCCGGCATTCCCGGGCGCCGGGGCTTCCGCTCGACCACCCCGGGCCTGGCGAACTCCGGCGCGCCCTCGGGCGTGGTCTCGCTCTTGAACCGGATCCAGGGCATCGACTCCGAGGACCCGCTGCAGAGCGAAGCCCAGGTCCACGTCCTGCGTAGCCTCAGGCGTGCGCTGGCGGTCGCCGAGGCCGTGGTCGAGCTCTACGGCGAGCTGACCCCGCTCAACCAGCTCAAGCAGGCCAACAGCCAGGGCCGCCTGGCCGAGGCGCAGAAGGCGGAGTTCGCCGAGCTGCTGTCGAGCGCGGCGCTGATCGGCCTCTTCACCTTCGCCAACCTTCTGGGCTTCCTGGTCCGCAACGGCGGCGAGGCCGGAGGGCCGGAGATCGAGGTCGGCGAGGTCGAGGAGATCGTGCTCGACAACATCAACGTCGCGCTCAAGGGCGCGCTCTGGGAGCTCGACCAGAAGCTCGCCCGCTTCGCCGAGACCGACGCCGAGCTGGCCGCCGCGGTCACCGCCTACGCCGAGCGGCTGATGGACGAGGCCGCCCTGCGCAGCAGTGGGGCCCGCCACCTGGAGGCCTTCGTCGCCAAGACCTACCGGGTCGAGGCCGACGACTTCCAGATCGACGGCTTCACGCCGGCGCGCCGGGCCGCCTCGACGCCGCTGGTCATGACCTTCAAGAAGCCGGAGGAGGTGATCGGCAACCACATCGCCAAGCACCAGTGCATGAAGCTGGCGAAGATGCTGATGGCCTACGACTTCACCCGCCAGCTCAACCCCTTCGTCGAGCTGGGCGGTTTCATCTTCACCTTCATGGGCGACGGCAAGCCGGGCACCGGCAAGACCACCCTGATCCAGATGCTCGGCGGCCTGCTGAACGACTACTGCCAGGCGGCCGGCTATCCCTTCCGCTACGAGAACCTGTCGTCGGAGTCGATCGATTCCTACCAGGGCAAGTCGGGCCAGAACGCCAAAGCCTTCATCCGCAACGTCATGGATCCCCACGTCATCGGCTTCGGCACCATCGACGACATCGACCAGATCGCCGGCCGGCGCGGCGACCGCCAGTCCTCCTCGGGCCAGCAGGAGATCACCGCGGTGCTGATGGAGTCCTTCAGCGGGGCCAACACCGTGGTCCGCGGCAACTGCAGCTTCGGCATGTTCTCCAACTACCCGGAGAACGTCGATGACGCCCTCCGGCAGCGCGCCGGGGCCCGCTTCCTGGTCGACGGCCCGCGCAGCGAGGCGGACTACATCGACATCCTCCACCTGCTGCTCGGCAAGAACCACGACATCGCCGTCGGCAAGCACGAGCTCTACGCCGCCCAGGAGATCCGCCGCGCCGTCGCGGCTTCCTACGAGCAGCACGGCCGGCCGGCGGAGGACCAGCTGGAGGCGGTCTTCGAGGCGGTCGCCAAGGCCCAGGGGCCGCTCGACACCATCGCCAAGCTCGGCCGCTACCTCAAGGCGATCCAGGACGTCGACCAGCGCTTCACCGGCCGCGCGGTCAAGAACATCACCGATGCCATAAAGGTCCGCGCCATGGACGTCGAGCTGCCCGACGAATGGATGGCGGAGCCGGTACTCTTCCTGCAGCAGGACTACGAAACAAAGCTCAAGATGATCGGCGAGCTGATGAACCCGATCACCCCGGAGATGGTCCTCCAGGAGATCAACCGCTACGCCGACGCCGAGTTCCGCTACGCCAACGTCTCCGACGAAACGGCGGTCGACGGCATGGTCCGCGACTTCCACCTGCAGGCCGAGGCCAAGCGCCGCTATATCGCCGATGTCGGCGGAGGCGAGGGGCAGGGCTAGGGACCCCATGGACCGGCTGACCGAGAACAAGCTGATCTACGGCAACCTTTTCGAGGTTGGGACCGAGGTGCTGCAGAACCGCTACAACCGCGCCCTGCAGCTGCTCTACGGCCGGCAGACCGAGCTCCAGCGCTTCCGCATCGACCAGAGCGGCTTCTCGCCGGAGGTCGCCGAGGAGCTCGACGACCCCGAGTACCTCAACCCCCACGGCTGCAACCGCATGTTCATCCTGCTCACCCTGGAGCAGGCCTACCTGCCGCTGCTGGACGCTACCTTCTCCTCCAGCCGGGCGATCCTTCAGAACTACATCGACGACAACCGCGAGGCGCTCTTTGCGCTCACCGCCCGCGACGCGGTCTTCGGCGAACTGGAGGACTCGGTGTACAAGATCAAGACCCTGGGCGACCTCACCTCGATCAAGCACATCCGGATCAGGGCGCGCACGCCGAGCCGCCTGATCACCAAGGCCAAGCGCCTGAGCAGCAAGATCGAGGCCTTCATGGAGAGCGAGACGGCCTGGTCCGACGACGAAGCCTTGCAGCAGATCATCCAACTCGCCGAGACGGTCGGGGATGTGCGCCGGCAGCCGGTGATCCCGGGCCGGACCGACTACGAGGAAGGCAACTTCTTCACCACCCACATGGGCGGGCTCTATGTCTTCAACTCGGCGCGCAAGCCGACCCTGATCTACTGCAGTCCCGACCAGCAGGGCAGCCGGGTCTACGAGGACAAGACCCTGGGCTTCCGGCACATCCCGGTGAGCGATCGCGCCGCGGTCGCACGCTATTTGAAGGAGGCCGATCTGGTCGAGCCCCTGGACGGGCTCAAGCACCTGGATCCCGCGGAGCTGCTGCGCGAGAAGCTGGAGTTCGTCGCCGTCGACCACGCCGCGCAGAACGACGCCCCGGGCGAGATCTGGGACTTCGAGCCCATGGCCCTGCGCCGCTACCTGCAGCGGAATTTCGACGAGCTGCCGGCCGAGTTCCACGACGTCCAGGGCGCGCTCCGCGCCCTGGAGCAGGGCGAGCCCGGCGGAGGCCTGGAGCCGGAGTCGCCGGGCTACTTCTATCTGCTGCGCTCGGCCCGTCACAAGGACCGGGATCTGGTGAACCATCTCTTGGCGCGGCTGACGCCGCTCGACTTCCGCCAGCTCTTCATCTGCAACAAGGAGCTCTTCTACGAGCTCTACGAGACCTGGAACGACCGCAAGCGTGGCTATGTTGCGGAATACCTCGCGCGGCACTATCAGGGGCGGGCGGCCGAGGTCTGGCGCCATCTCTACGGCCGGACCAAGGTGGCCGAGGGGCCCTGGGGCGCGCGGCCGGCGGGCGAGCGCTCCGTCATCCCGGAGGCGGGGTGATGCCCGCCGGGCCGCGCAGGTGAAACGGGGGATCGGAAGCGATGCTGTGGGTCTGGCTTGTCCGTTCGCTGGGTGTCTTCGCCGTCCTGACGGTGATCTACATCGCGCTCTCGCTGTTCAAGCGCTGGGAGGAGCGGCGCCGGCTCGGGGCCGAGTACGACAGCCTCCACGCCGGGGGCGGCGCGACCGAGGCCCGCGACCTCTACATCCAGCGCGGCATCCACAGCTACAACAGCTCGCTCAGGCGCAAGCTGCTCTGGGGCGTCTACCTGGTGCCGCTGATGGTGCTCGCGCTTCTGATCCTGCTGGGCTACCTCAGCTAGGGAGCGGCAGGGGGACGCGAAAGGAAAGGCTGGCGTGAAGATCGTAATCTGGATGCTGAAGCTGCTGCCGCTGGTGGCGGCGATCCTGTTCCTGCACTTCTACCTGCCGTCCAAGGACGTCGTGCGGATCGTCGACACCGACGTCAAGCGCATGGACGTGGTCTCCAAGGACTTCGTCGGCGAGGGCAAGGACGGCGCGCCGGCCCGGACCCGTGACGTGCGCTTCATCAACGCGGTCTGGCCCGACGGCAAGCCCCGGGTCTACCGCAACGAGGAGACGGACTGGAGCTTCCCCTGGTACTTCAAGTTCGATTCCGGGAACCTCCAGACCGAGGCCCAGGACCTGCGGTCGACCAAGAACGAGCCGATCTGGGTGGTGATCACCCACTATGGCTGGCGCTTCGAGATCCTGTCGATGTTCCCCAATGCGGTCGAGATCGAGCGCGTCGAAGATCCGGACCACTTCCCGGTCCCCTGGTTCCGCATCGTCTTCTTCGTTCTCTTCGCTGCCTTGGCGCTCTGGCTCTGGTACCTTTGGCGCTGGTTCGTCGAGGTCCGCTGGAAGCCCTTCCTGGCCGAGCTGGCGATCGACGACCGCTTCGAGAACGCCTCCAACGCATTCGGCCAGGTCTGGCGCTGGTTCAAGGCCAACCTCGGCGACCGCTTCGGTGGCCGGCGCAAGCCCGGACGCGGCTGAGTCACGTGGCCATCTCGGCCTCGGCTTGATCGAGGTCAATAGCCCGGCGCGGCAGGGCGGCTAAGCTCGGCCTCGCTGGTCCAGGTTTCCCCGAGGGAGGGCAAAATGCTGAAGCGCGGGTTCAAGGCGATGCTGGCCGAGGCGAACGCCGTGATCGAGACGGTCGCGGTGCACGATCTGCCCTATGCCCAGGAGGATAGCGATACGCTCCTGGTCGACGTGCGCGAGACGGTCGAGCGCGAAAGCGAGGGGCTGATCCCCGGCTCGCTCCATGCGCCGCGCGGCCTGCTGGAGTTCCACGCCGACCCCGAGAGCCCGATCTACAAGGAGGAGCTGACGCCCGACCGCCGGATCATCCTCTACTGCGGCACCGGCGGACGCTCGGCGCTGGCGGCCAAGACCCTGATGGACATGGGCTTTTCCGACGTCGCTTCGCTGGCCGGCGGCTTCGCCGCCTGGCGCAAGGCGAAGGACGACTAGACCGCGGGCGGTCGGCCAAACCCGATCGCTGGCCGGGCCTGGATCGGCCGCCGGCCTCCGGGTGGAGTCTGGCGGCCTGGTTGTTTCGAAGCCCCCTTGTCCGGCCCCCACGGCGCTGGACTGGCTCGGCAGGACAAAGCTCTGCGCCCTCGCAACGGTGCTTCTCGCGGTGATCTCCCTGGCCGACCGGGCTCTCGCGAGACTCCGGCTTCCCCCGTCGTGGAATTGAAATCGCGCCCCGCCTCGGAGCGCGGCCCGCAGAGGATCGCTTTGCGCTGCATTCGAGGCCGGTATAGAAGGGTTCGGTGACGTCGTGGTGGCGTGGTGACCGACCGCCGGTCAGGGGGCGAGGCATGCGACTCGAAAAGATCGAACAGAACGTCGGCTGGATCCGCATGATCAGCATTATTGCGGTCGTGGCCTCGGGCTTCGGCTCGCTGCTGATGTTCGTGATCGGTGCGGTCAAGGTCTTCCGGGCCTATGTCACCTATCTCGGGCCGGATCTGCTGACGAAGAAGGTCCCGAACGAATCGGCGAACCTGGCCATCGCCCTGGTCGTGCAGGCGATCGACGCCTTTCTGATCGCGCTCGTCCTGCTGATCTTTGGGAAGGGGATCTACAGCCTCTTCGTGCACGAGCTCGACGACGATCACCCGAAGGTCAAGGGCTGGCTGGGCATCCAGAGCATCTCCCACTTGAAAGCCATTCTGGCGGAACTCGTGATCATCATCCTCATGGTGAAGTTCCTCGAGAGCGCGCTGCGGACCTTCGGCGGGTATCAGTGGGAGATGCTGATCCTGCCCTTGGGCGTCCTCATGCTGGCGGGCGCGGTCCGGCTCCTGGAATTGAGGTAGTCGCCTCTCTCGCCGGCAAGAAATCGCCGGGCGCAACATTTGAACTCTTCCCCAGTATTATTGGAACAATTCTGTCTTTTTCTGGCTTGGATCCGATTCTGTCTTGAACCGGATTCGGCTCCGGCCTATAACCCGCGTCCGCCCGGACGACGGGCGGCCTTTGCAAGCAGTGGAAACGGCAATGACGCAAGAGTCATTCAACGAAAGCCGGCCATCAGGGCCGGAGGACACCAGGGCCTGACCCGGGCGTTTCCGCTCGTGTCTTGCCCGAGAGCGATCGACGAGAAAGGGCGAGACACATGAGACAATCCATCATGACATAGGCGAAAAGCCGGCACCCTTCGCTAGGTGACCGGGCTTCATTCCTTTGGTCATTTCCTCCGTGGTCCGGGCTCCGAAGGCCCGGCCGGCGCGCCCGGCGTCCGTAATGCGCCCCGCGTGTATCGAGTTTGACCGTGCCGATGTAGCTCAGTGGGAGAGCGCCGGGCGCGAGCGCCCGGAGGTCGCGGGTTCGAGTCCCGTCATCGGAACCCGAATGTAGCTCAGTGGGTAGAGCACTGGACTGATAATCCAGGAGTCGAGGGTTCGATTCCCTCCATTCCGCAGCCTGAAACGCTGCTCCACCTTCTAAGTGGATGACCTTTTTTGAGGGTGCCGGAAGGGGGCCAGACCCCGAAGGGTTCCGCAGCTTCGGCGGCGGGCGCCACGGGGTCGGGCGCCACGGTGCCCTGTGCCGCGCGTCCCGCCGGCCTCTCCCGCCGCGGCGCGGCAACGGGCACGCCGGTCCGGTTCCGGGATCCTTCGGGAGCCCGCGGCGGCCGGCACCCTCGGCGCCGCCCCACGGCGGGCGGGTCCGGCGGCCGCACGGCCCGCGCCGCGGCGTCGGTGCCCTTCCGGTTGCCCCGCACAGCAAATGATTGATTTGGAACTTTTCTGTTCCCCCACGTGCAGAAAGAAGACGTGACGAGAGAAGAAAGGAGAAGACCGATGGTCATGAAGACCGAACGGATTGCGGACACGGAGCTGGGTCTCCTGTACCGCGACCGGGTCTTCCAGAAGGTTCTGGGACCCGGGGTTCACCGCCGGCTGCCGAACATGTCGGTGCGTACCGAGGTCCGCAAGCTGGACCTGCGGGCGCTGCCGGTCCGCGATGCCGCGCTGGAGGCGCTCTACCTGACGCGTCCCGACGCGGTCGCCCAGCACTTCGCCGTGGCGGACGTGGCCGACAACGAGCTCGGCCTGGTCTTCGCCGACGGCAAGCTGGTCGACCTGGTCGGGCCGGGCGGGCGGGCCTTCTACGCCAAGAACCTGCGGCAGATCGACGTCCGCATCCTTGATGCCGCGGCCGAGGTCGAGGCGCCGAAGGAGCTGGTCGCGCCGCTGGCCCGGCTGAAGGACCAGGCTCTGGTCCTGCTGGTCGAGGTCCCGAGCGACCACGTCGGCCTGCTCTACGTCGACGGCGTGCTCCAGCGGCAGCTCAAGGCCGGGCGCTACGCCTTCATCCGGGCGGCGCGCCGGGTCGATGCCGTGACCCTGGACCTGCGCCTCCAGACCCTGGAGGTGACCGGCCAGGAGGTTCTGACCAAGGACCGCATCGGCCTGCGGGCCAACGTGACGGCCGTGTTCCGGATCGCCGATCCGATCCAGGCCGTCTCGATCACGGCGAACCTGCGCGACCACATCTACAAGGAGCTCCAGTTCGCTCTGCGTCAGGTGGTCGGCACCCGGACCCTCGAGGAGGTGCTGGGTGACAAGCAGGGCATCAACGCGGCGATCGCCGAGCGGCTGGTGCCGCAGCTGGCGGCCAACGGCCTGACGGTGACCTCCGTCGGTGTCAAGGACATCATCCTGCCCGGCGACGTGCGGGAGCTGATGAACCGGGTCATCGAGGCGGAGAAGACCGCGCAGGCCAACGTGATCAAGCGCCGGGAGGAGACCGCGGCGACGCGCTCCCTCCTGAACACGGCCAAGCTGATGGAGGACAACCCGATCCTCCTGCGGCTGAAGGAGCTGGAGGCGCTTGAGAAGGTCTCGGAGAAGGTCGGCAACGTCATCGTCGGAAACGGCATGGACGGTGTCCTCGACGACCTGGTCCGGATCAAGCCGCGCAAGCGAAAGGAGGACTGAACTGGGGCCGGGACCTTCAGGGTTCCGGCCCCGACCGGTTCGGAAAGGGCGAGATGCGCGAAGACATGTTCAAGATGATCGTCGAGCGACCGCGACGCGGGGTCCGCAGGGCGCACAGGGTCAAGTCGCGTCTCGACCCGCTGCCTGAGCGCACTAAGGTCGGCATGAAGCGGAGCGCCTTCGAACAGAAGGGAAGAATGAAGTGGTTGAACGAGAACCTTGCCCCGCTTCGGCGTTATCTGCGGAAGCAGCGCGGCCGGCCCTGGGACAAAGTCTACAGCGAGATCTGCGCACGGCTCGACACTCGCAGCACGGTCAAGCAGCACGTTCGCGACCATCTGCAGGACTTGATCGTGGTGAAGGCGATGGTGGCGAAGGATGGGGCGCTGTTGGAACTTGGACATTGGGGAGACCCTCGGCCGCTTCATGCCTCCCGATGCGAGCTCTACGTCGATCCTAGGGACGGGATCATCAAGGAGGTTGCCGCGCTGCGGCGAAAATTGGGTTTACCGATTTCCCGCAGAGCGCGGCGGCGGAGACCAGGGTCGAAGAGAAATGACGTCATACCGCTGGCCGAGTTCGAGGATCTCAAGCGGATCGACGGGATCTGGTACCGCCTGCGCTACCTGCCTTTGGCCGGAACGCTCCGGCCCGAGTGCGGCTGTCGGCGCTGCCGCCCTTTGCCCATCGACACGCGGCCCCTTGCGGAAAAGCGTCAGCTTTCGAAGGCCGAGCTCAGGCGCCGAGGCCTGAGCAACCAAGTCGCCGTCTGACGCCGCCGCCCGCTCACGACGCTGAGGCGTGCTCCGGCGCCTCGGTTGCTTCGACCGCATCCTCCTCCGTCTCGTACTCGACCAGCAGTGGGTCGATCGGCATGGTGCCGGGGCTGGCGGCGAAGGTCGCCATCTGGCCCTCGTAGTCGGACTCCGGGGCCTCGCGCTGGAACATGCGGGCGAAGGCGAAGAGGCCGAGGCCGATCATGGCGAAGGCGACGAAGACGAAGAGCCCGCCCGGCCCCAGCCGGTCCATCAGCACGGAGGCGAGCGGCGAGGCGACCGCCGAGCCCAGGCTGAAGGTCAGAATCAGCGCCGCAGCGGCCGAGACGATGGAATCCTCGGGCAGCCAGTCGTTGGTGTAGGCGATGACGATGGCGTAGAGCGGGAATATCGCGGCGCCGGTAACCACGGCGCCCAGCAGCACGCTCTCCCAGGACAGCGGGCCGGACAGCGCCAGGCTGGCGAAGGCGGCGCAGCCGGCCCCACCCAGGGTCGCGGCCACGGCGATCACCTTGCGCCGGTCGAAGTGGTCGGACAGCCAGCCGATGGGGAACTGGAAGACCAGGCCGGCGAGCAGGGCCGTGGTCATGAAGTAGGAGACCTGGTCCGCGCTCAGGCCGGCGCTGCTCCCGAAGACCGGCGCCAGGCCGACGAAGGCGCCCTGGGCCGAGCCGACGCAGAGGATGCCGATCATGCCCAGCGGGGTCTCCTTGTAGAGCCGCTTCAAGGTAAAGGCGTCGCGCTCGGTGGCCTCCGGGGTCGCGGGGACGCTCGCCCGGGTCATGGTGATCGGCACCAGGGCGAAGGAGACGATCATCGAGGCCAGGATGAAGAGGAAGAAGCCTTGCGCGTCGCCGAGGGTCGCCAGCATCGGCCCGATCGAGAAACCGCCGAAGACCGCGACCGCGTAGATCGACAGCAGGCGGCCGCGGACCTCGTTGCCGGCCTGGGCGTTCAGCCAGCTCTCGACCACGGTATAGAGGCCGGCGAAGCAGAAGCCGATGACGAAGCGGAAGGCGATCCAGGCCAGCGGCTCCGGCCAGAGCGGGTGCGCCAGGACCACGCCGGAGACGGTCGAGGCCAGGGCGGCAAAGGTCCGGATGTGGCCGATCGCGCGGATCAGGTTCAGGCAGTAGAGCGAGCCGGCCGCGAAGCCCAGGAAATAGGCCGCCGTGATCGCGCCCATGGCGTAGACCGAGAAGCCCTCGAGCCCGGCGCGCACGCCCAGCACCACGAACTGCAGGCTGTTGCCGGCCAGCAGCAGGGCGAAGCAGACGATCAGGGTCGTCACGTTGAGCAGCAAGTGGCGCATCGGGTGGCTCCGGCTCGGCGCAAGTCTTTGGCCAGAGTTGGTTCAGACCGGAAACGGCCGCCAATCTGCGCCGGCACGGCCGGAAATGCTGTCTTGGGAGCGAAACCGGAGATGCCGTTTTGAGGCAATTCGATGGCGGCGCTGGCGCGGGGCAGACCCGGTTGACCCAGGTCAAGTACGCCTTGGCCGGCCGGGGCTATCTTCCCCTCCGGACTTTGCTTGCCTATGCTTTGGCCGTAAGGCCGGGGCAGGGGCGCTGCTGCAGCGATCCGGCGCAGAGCCGGCAAGAAAAGCAAGAGGAGGCAGGGGATGAGCCGTTTCGACGAGGTGCAGGCGCGGTCGCTGTCCGATCCGGAAGGGTTCTGGGGCGAGGCGGCCCAGGGGCTGCATTGGGACAAGACCTGGGACCGGGTGCTGGACGACTCCAACCCGCCCTTCTACCGCTGGTTCCCCGGCGGCGTGCTCAACACCTGCTACAACGCCCTCGACCGCCACGCCGACGGCGGCCGCGGCGAGCAGGCGGCACTGATCTACGACAGCCCGGTCACCGACACGATCCGCAGCTACAGCTATCGCGAGCTGCGCGACCTGGTGGCCAGCTTCGCCGGGGCCATGGCCGCCAAAGGGGTCGGCAAGGGCGATCGGGTCATCGTCTACATGCCGATGGTGCCGGAGGCGGCGATCGCCATGCTGGCCTGCGCCCGCCTGGGGGCCATCCACTCGGTGGTCTTCGGCGGCTTCGCGGCCAGCGAGCTGGCGACCCGGATCGACGACGCCAAGCCGAAGATGATCGTCTCGGCCTCCTGCGGCATCGAGCCGGGCCGGGTCGTGGCCTACAAGCCGCTGCTCGACAAGGCGATCGAGCTGGCCGAGCACAAGGTCGGGGCCTGCATCATCCTGCAGCGTCCGATGGAGCGGGCGGAGATGGTCCCCGGCCGCGACCACGACTGGGAGGAGGTCGCCGCGACCGCCGCGCCTCACGACTGCGTGCCGGTGCTGGCGACCGACCCGCTCTACATCCTCTACACTTCGGGGACCACCGGGCAGCCCAAGGGCATCGTGCGCGACAACGGCGGCCACGCCGTGGCCCTGTACTGGAGCATGAAGAACATCTACGACGTCGAGCCGGGCGAGGTCTATTGGGCCGCCTCCGACGTCGGCTGGGTGGTCGGCCACTCCTACATCGTCTATGCACCGCTGCTGCACGGCAACACCACCGTGATGTACGAGGGCAAGCCGGTCGGCACGCCGGATCCCGGCGCCTTCTGGCGGGTGATCTCGCAGCACGGGATCTCGACCATGTTCACCGCGCCGACCGCCTTCCGCGCGATCCGCCAGCAGGATCCGGAGGGCGAGCACATCGGCCGCTACGACCTCTCGAAGTTCCGGGCGCTGTTCCTGGCCGGCGAGCGCTGCGACCCGGACACCCTGCACTGGGCGGAGGAGAAGCTGCAGGTTCCGGTGATCGACCACTGGTGGCAGACCGAGACCGGCTGGGCGATCGCCGCCAACTGCCTGGGCATCGAGCAGCTGCCGGTCAAGGCCGGCTCGCCGACCCGGGCGGCGCCGGGCTGGGACGTCCGGGTCCTGGACAACGAGGGCCGGCCGGTCGGCCCCGGCGACATCGGTGCCATCGTGGTCAAGCTGCCGATGCCGCCTTCCTCGCTGCCGACCCTGTGGCAGGCCGAGGACCGCTTCCGCCAGGCCTATCTGACCGAGTATCCCGGCCACTACCAGACCGGCGACGCCGGCTACATCGACGAGGACGGCTACATCTTCGTCATGTCGCGCACCGACGACATCATCAACGTCGCCGGGCACCGGCTTTCGACCGGAGCCATGGAGGAGGTCCTGGCTGCCCACCCCGACGTTGCCGAATGCGCGGTGGTCGGCGTGCACGACAAGCTCAAGGGCCAGCTGCCGGTCGGCTTCCTGGTGCTCAAGGCCGGGGCCGAGCGCGAGGACGAGGAGATCGTCAAGGAAGTGGTCCAGATGGTCCGCAATGAGATCGGCCCGGTCGCGGCCTTCAAGCTAGCCACGGTGGTCAAGCGCCTGCCCAAGACCCGCTCCGGCAAGATCCTGCGCGGCACCATGCGCCAGATCGCCGACGGCGAGGCCTACAAGGTGCCGGCCACCATCGACGACCCGGTGATCCTGGAAGAGATCACCGACTCCCTGCGCGGCATCGGCTACGGCGGGTAAAAAAAGTGGCGCGTCCTTGCAGAGCGGGGGCTGGACGCGCCTAGTTCACAGGGAGTCATCGGGCCAAAGGGTCGTCAGGCCGCGGCCTTGTCCGGCACCTCCTCGGCGAGCAGGACTGTCAGGGCGCCGGCCCAGCCGTTGGCACGGCAGGCCCGCAGCGCGCCCTCCCGGCCGAGCTTGGCCCGAAGGTCCTGGGCCAGGTGCTCGTGGGGCGCCGGTGCCGCGATCTCGCGGCCGCCCAGGAGGCGCGGCGCGGGCCTTTGGATATTCGGTTTCAAGGTCGTCATCTCTCGGCTCGCGTCCCGGTTTTGGTTTGGGGCTCTGCGCTGCGGCTCGGTTGAAGCCTCCGGCGCCGCGTGGCAGCTTCTGTTCTCGATAACGAAACCGGGTGAGGGTTATTCCATGCGCCTGAAGGACAAGGTTGCCGTCGTCACCGGTGCGGCGCGCGGCATCGGCCGCGCCTGCGCCGGGTGCCTGGCCGCGGAGGGGGCCAAGGTGGTGCTCTCCGACGTCGAGGAGGCGGGCGGCGAGGCGGCGGCCGAGGCGCTGCAGGCCGAGGGCGCCGAGGCGCTCTTCGTACCCTGCGACGTCGGCGACAAGGCGCAGGTCGAGGCCCTGGTCGAGCGCAGCGTCGCCGCCTACGGCGGCATCGACACCGCGGTCGCCAACGCCGCCATCGTCAAGGCCGCCGACTTCCTCGACTTCACCGAGGAGGACTTCGACGAAGTGATCCGGGTCAACCTCAAGGGCGTCTTTCTCACCGGCCAGGCGGTGGCCCGCCAGATGGTCGCCCAGGGGCGGGGCGGGACCATCGTCAACATGTCCTCGGTCAACGCGGTCATGGCGATTCCCTCGATCCTGCCCTACGTGGTCGCAAAGGGCGGGGTCAACCAGCTGACCAAGGTCATGGCGCTCGCCCTGGCCGAGCATGGTATCCGGGTCAACGCCATCGGTCCCGGCTCGATCGCCACCGAGCTGGCCGCGTCCGTCCTCGCCGACCCGGAGAAACGCCGCGGCGCGCTTTGCCGCACCCCCCTCGGCCGCTTCGGCGAGCCTGAGGAGATCGGCAAGGTTGCGGTCTTCCTGGCCTCCGAGGACTCGAGCTACATCACCGGTCAGACCCTCTACCCCGACGGCGGCCGCCTGGCGTTGAACTACACCGTGCCGGTGCCGGAGTAGGAAGAAGCCCGGCCACGAGAGTTAGTCGGCAGCAGCTTGGGGCTTCTGTCCGCCGATGGTCGTGCGGTGCAGGAGGCGGCGCTGGCCGTCGTAGTCGTTGATCGCAAGGTGCTGGGTCACCCGGTTGTCCCAGAGCGCCAGCGAACCCGGAGCCCAGCGGAAGCGGCAGGAGAACTCGGGCTTTGTGGCGTGGCCCTGGAGGAAGTCGAGCAGCGGCTTGCTCTCCTCGCGGGTCATGTCCTCGAAGCGCAGGGCGTAGACGGGGTTGACGAAGAGCGCCTTGCGGCCGGTCACCGGATGCCGGAGGACCACGGGATGGGCGGTCTCGAAGTCGGCCTCCGGGTTGTCGCGGTCGATCCGCATCGAACGGCTGAGGCGGAAGTTCGACAGCGCCTCGTTCCGGGTGCCGTAGTAGGGCGCGGCCGTGTGCATCGCCTTCATGCCCTCCAGCAGGGCCTGCAGGCCCGGCGAGAGGGTCTCGAAGGCCAAGGCCATGTCGATCCACAGGGTGTCGCCGCCGGTCTCCGGGACCTCGAGCGCGTAGAGGCAGGTCGCGGCCGGGGGCTCGGGCAGGAAGGAGAAGTCGGAATGCCAGGTGCCGCCGAAGGTCGAGATCTTGGCCTCGTCGGCCTCCTTAAGGACGACGATGATCTCGGGATGGTCCGGGTGCGGGGCGATGAAGGGCATGCGTTCCGGCACGCCGAAGCGGGCCGAGAAGGCGATCTGCTGCTCGGGGGTCAGCTTCTGGTCACGGAAGAAGATGACCTTGTGCGCGGCGAAGGCGCGGTCGATCTCCGCCGCCTGCCGCTCGTCCAAGGGCTCGGCGAGGTCGACGCCGTCGATCTCGGCCCCCAAGGCGCCGGAGACCGGCTGGACCGTGATTCTGCGATAGGTGCTTGCGTCCTCGGGCATTTGGCTCCCCCGGCTTCCGGCGCGCCGGCGCCCGGCGGGATCAGCCCTCGAGCCCGCCCCAGGTGCCGTTGTTGGCCTTGCAGGCGATGGATTGCACCACATGGGCCCGGCCGCCGGCCAGGACCTTCTGGGTCAGGCGCTTGCAGGGCCGGCCGTCGGGGCCACGGAAGGCCGAGTTGATGTTGAACTGGCCGCCGTTGCCGCTCAAGGGGTTGTACCAGGAGGTCTTGCCGCCCTCGGGCCGGCTCTCCAGGGCCTCGCCGGCGGCGTTGCGGAAGTGGCGCTGGTCTTGGTCGCTGAGCATGGCGTCGACCACGCCGCCGCCGAGCACGTCCCGGAACTGGTCCAGCATGGCCCAGCCGGCATCGCTGTCGGCGTAGACGAGGGCGGCGTCTTCGGCCGGGCCCGGGGTCGGAAGAGCCTCCCGGCTCGCCGACTGGCAGGCGGCGAGGCCGGCAAGGATCGCAAGCGCCAGGACGGCGCGGAACCGCGACATCTCGGGCATCTCCCTCTGGCTCAGCCTTCGAGCGTCGCTTCGCTGTCGGCGCCGGCCTCCGCGGGGACTTCGGCCGGCGCTTCGGCTGCAGGGGGCGCGCCGACCTCCGCCTGAAGCTTGGCCTCGGCCTTGGCGGCCTCCTTCTCGGCGGCCTTGCGGGCCCGCTCCGCAGCGCGCTGCGCCTTCTCGATCACCGCGTTCAGTTCGCCCTGGCCACAGAGGCCGAGCAGCACCGGATCGCGGGGCTGGATGTTCGCCATGTTCCAGTGGGTCCGCTCGCGCACCGCCTGAATGGTATTCTTGGTGGTGCCGATCAGCTTGCTGATCTGGGCGTCCGAGACCTCGGGATAGTTGCGCAGCAGCCAGGCCACGCCGTTGGGCTTGTCCTGGCGCTTGGCGACCGGCGTGTAGCGCGGGCCCTTGGTCCGCTTCGCCGGCTGCGGCAGGTCCTGCTTGGCGAGCCGCATGCGCGTCGTCGAGTCGCCCTGGCAGCGGGCGATCTCTTCCTTGGTCAGCTGACCGTTGGCGATGGGATCCAGGCCCTGCATCCCGGTCGCGATCTCGCCGTCCGCGATCCCCTGGACCTCGAGGGGGTGCAGACCGCAGAAGTCCGCGATCTGGTCGAAGGTCAGGGCGGTGTTCTCCACCAGCCACACGGCGGTGGCTTTGGGCATAAGCGGCTTGGACATGCTTCCTCCATCGGCAGGCCGGCTCGAGCGCCGACCAAGCCCAGCGGGCCGGATTGCCCGCCGATCACCCTCACGCTAAATGGGGGATAGCCGAAATATAGGCGCCGGGACCGGCCCTGGAAAGCCCGGAACGCCCGGAAGCCGCCGCTGTCTTGGAAGCGTCATACGGTCAGGACGATCTTGCCGATGTGGCTGCTGCTCTCCATCAGGCGGTGGGCCTCGGCCGCCTCGGCCAGGGGAAAGGTCTTGTACATCACCGGCTTGACGTCCCCGGACTCGAGCAACGGCCAGACCTTTTCCTTAAGGCTCTGGGCGATCGCCGCCTTGAAGTCGAAGGGCCGGATGCGCAGGGTCGAGCCGGTCACCGTCAGGCGCTTCAGCATGATCGGCAGGAAGTTGACTTCGACCTTGGGGCCGTTGAGGAAGGCGATGAACACCAGGCGGCCTTCAGGCGCCAGGGCCTTGATATCACGCGCGATGTAGTCGCCCCCGACCATGTCCAGGATCAGGTCGACGCCTTCGCCGGTGGCCTCGGTCACGACCTCGACGAAGTCCTCCTCGCGGTAATTGATCGCCCGCTCCGCGCCCAGCTCCTCGCAGGCCCGGCATTTCTCGGCCGAGCCGGCGGTGGCGAAGACCCGGGCCCCGAAGCGCGCGGCCAGCTGGATCGCCGTGGTGCCGATGCCGCTAGAGCCGCCGTGCACCAGGAAGCTCTCGCCCGACCGCAGGCCGCCGCGGTCGAAGACGTTGGACCAGACGGTGAAGAAGGTCTCCGGCAGCGCGGCCGCCTCGGCCAGGCTCAGGCCCCGCGGCACCGGCAGGCACTGGCCGACCGGGGCCGTACAGTACTCGGCATAGCCGCCGCCGGCGACCAGCGCGGTCACCTGGTCGCCGCCGTGCCAGCCGGTGACGCCCGGCCCGGTGGCGACGACCTCGCCGGCCAGCTCCAGGCCGGGGATGTCGGTCACCCCCGGCGGCGGCGGATAGCCGCCCTTGCGCTGCAGCACGTCCGGCCGGTTGACCCCGGCGGCGGCGACCTTGATCAGCAGCTCGCCTTCCCCGGGCTTTGGCACCGGCCGAGTGCAGGGCACCAGGGCCTCGGGGCCGCCCGGCTCGGGGATCTCGATGGCGGTCATGCTGTCCGGTATCTGGTACATCCTGGTCTCCCCAAAGCTGGCGCGCTGCCGCCGATCTAGTATCATGCGAGCCGGGATGGCAAGCGCCGCATCTTCGAGGGGCCCGACATGGAACTGGAAGACCTTGAACCCAGAACCAAGCAGCCGAAACCCAAGGACCTGGAAAGCCTCGGGGTCGAGGAACTGGAGGAGTATCTCGCCAAACTGGAGGCCGAGGCCGAACGGGTGAAGGAGAAGATTGCCGCCAAGAAGGCCTATCTCTCCGGCGCGGATTCGCTCTTCAAGAGCTAGGCTGCGGTCCGGCGCCCGCGGCCCCGCAAGTAAAGCAACCAGCCGAGCGCTCCCAGGATCAGCACGATCACCAGCCAGCCGACCCGCGGGCTGAAGGGACAGCGCGCGCCGGGCGGCATCCGCCAGGGCCCGCCCCGGGGCGACAGCGCCACGTGCGCGATCGGCAGCAGATAGAAGCCGATCAGGAAGGTCCAGGCAGCCAGCGGGTTCATAGCACGGCCATTCTGAGCCCCCGGAGTATCGGGTTCCAGCCCCTACGCCTCAATGTTGCGGCTGTTTCACTTTCTCTTGCCGTCCTTCGCGATTATGTAAGCCTCCACACGAGCGTTCAGGACAGGGAGAGTGGCATGCTCAAAGGCAAGACGGCTTTGGTGACGGGATCGACCAGCGGCATCGGCTTGGGGATTGCCCGCGCCCTGGCGGGGCAGGGCAGCAATATCGTACTCAATGGACTCGGTGATGCCGCAGAGATTGAAAGCCTGCGCCATGAGATCGCCGAGCAGGCGGGGGTCGATGTCCGTTTCTCCGGTGCCGACCTCTCCAAGCCCGAGGAGATCGCGGCCATGGTCGAAGAGACGGAGGCGGCCTTCGGCGGGGTTGATATCCTGGTCAACAACGCCGGTATCCAACACACCGATCCGGTCGATGCCTTTCCGCCGGAGCGCTGGGACGCGGTCATCGCGATCAACCTGACCGGCGTCTTTCACAGCATCCGCGCGGTCCTGCCCAGGATGCGCGCGCGCGACTGGGGCCGGATCATCAACGTCGCCTCGGCCCACGGCTTGGTCGCCTCGGTCAACAAGAGCGCCTATGTCGCCGCCAAGCACGGCGTCGTCGGCCTGACCAAGGTCGTGGCGCTGGAGACCGCCGAGGCCGACATCACCTGCAACGCGATCTGCCCCGGCTGGGTCCTGACCCCGCTTGTCCAAAAGCAGATCGAGACCCGCGCGGAAGAGGAAGGCATCTCGGTCGAGCAGGCGGAGTACGACCTGCTAAGCGAGAAGCAGCCCTCGAAGAAGTTCGCGACCGTGGAACAGATCGGCGAATTGGCGGTCTTTCTTTGCGGCCCGGGCGCGGCGCAGATCACCGGCACCACCCACTCGATCGACGGCGGCTGGACGGCGCAGTGAGGGTCCTGCGCCATCTAGGGCTCCGCGATCCAGGCCCTGACGATGTCGACGAAGGCCTCTAGGCGTTTGTCCGAGCGCTCGACCCGCGGGAGATGCACGAAGCCAGTGCGAGTGCCCGGGAAGGCTGTGGCCGCGAGGTGCGCCGCGGTGAAGAAGGCATGGTTGCAGACGTAGCCGCCGGCGTCGCGTGATAACTCCACCTCCTCCCCGAGGCCGCGGGCGGTCTCGGCCATGCGGCCGAGCGGCAGGGTGCTCCAGTAGCCGACGGGCGCTCCGGCAAGGATGCGCTGACCTTGCCGGACCTCGCCGTCGTTGTCGGGGGCCGCGGCATCGTTCAGGTTCAAGGCGACCTGCTCGAGACGGATCCGGACGGCCTCGCCGGCAAGGCCGAGCATCAGCGCTCTTCGCGGCCGATGTGCCCGGAGCAGATCGCCGATGCCGGCTTCGGCCCGCCGGTAGGAGGTCGGCAGCACGGCCGTCACGACGGCGGGGTCGCCCAGCGCGGCGAGCGCCGACACCACCAGCTCCGAAGGGTTGCAGCTCGCGCCGCCGAAGGGCTCGAAGCCCGTTACCAAGTTTGCCATGGTCGTCACCCCGTAGCCGCAGCCAGCCCCGCGCTGATTCTAGTCAAAGTCCTGTAGTACTTTGCAGCCTATAGTATCACTCCGAACCAACATCGTTACTCGAACGGGGAAGCAGGGCAGCATGAGCACCGAAACACGTGAGCCGAGGGAGCAGAGCTGGGTCGAGGCAGAGCTCGAGGACAGCTTCGACGAAGAGCTGGAGATGGAGATCGACGACGAGCGGATCGCCAGAGAGCTCCGTACGATCACCGACCTCAAGCACACGTCGACCCTGGAGCGGCGCTTCTACTTCCACGAGCTGTTCCGCTTGCAGGCGGAGCTGGTGAAGCTCCAGGACTGGGTCGTGCAGACCGAGTACAAGCTGGTCGTCGTCTTCGAGGGCCGGGACGCGGCCGGCAAGGGCGGCGTGATCAAGCGCATCACCCAGCGCCTGAACCCGCGGGTCTGCCGGGTCGTGGCCTTGCCTGCGCCGACCGAGCGCGAGAAGTCCCAGTGGTACTTCCAGCGCTACGTGCCGCATTTGCCGGCCGGCGGCGAGATCGTGCTCTTCGACCGCTCCTGGTACAACCGCGCCGGGGTCGAGCGGGTCATGGGCTTCGCGACCCCGGACCAGGTCGACGAGTTCTTCTACGATGTTCCGGAGTTCGAGCGGATGCTGGTCCGATCGGGCATCAAGCTCATCAAATACTGGTTCTCGATCACCGACCAGGAGCAGCAGCTGCGCTTCCTGATGCGAATCCACGACCCGATGAAGCAGTGGAAGCTGAGCCCAA
Organism: Kiloniellales bacterium; assembly: GCA_030066685.1. Lineage (NCBI taxonomy): Bacteria > Pseudomonadati > Pseudomonadota > Alphaproteobacteria > Rhodospirillales > Kiloniellales bacterium. Next base: position 269,897 of record JASJBF010000002.1, read on the forward strand.
TGGACCTGCAGTCGCGCGTCCGCTGGGAGGACTACACCAAGGTCAAGGAGCAGATGTTCGAGCGCACGAACATTCCGGAAGCCCCGTGGTTCATCGTCGAGGGCAACGACAAGAAGCGGGCCCGGCTCAACTGCATTCATCACCTCCTGCAGCAGATGCCTTACCGGGAGGTGCCGCAGGCGCCGATCACGCTTCCCGATCGGGATCACAATCCGGACTACGAGCGCAAGGTTCTGCCCGACGAGCTCTATGTCCCCCAGACCTACTGAGGTCTGGTCTGGGGGAGGGCGCGGACAGCAGACCTCGGTCGTTCGGAGAGGGCGCAGTCGGATAGGAAGGGCGTGCTGGGTCTCGCGATGAATGAGATCGATAGACTGGACCCACCCGCATTGGCGGATCCCTCCGACTGGCTACGCGCAAGTGGTCACCGCTCCCGCGGACGCTCGGCTCGTCTTCGTGTCGGGTCAGCTCGGTGACCGTCCGGACGGCCGCAGGGCCCCGACCTTCGGGGCGCAGGTCGCCTGGAGCTTCGAGAACCTCGAACACGCGTTAAGGGCTGCCGGCGCCTCGCGCCGATCGGTGCTTCAGATCACGATCCTCGTCGTCGACCACGATTCCGGTCGCCTGCAAGTTGTTTCGGAAGCGCGGCGGCAATTCTTTGGAGAGCACAGGCCCGCGAGCACCTTGATCCCCGTTCCTCGCCTGGCCTGCGATTGGATGCTGTTCGAGATAAACGCCATCGCCCTCGCCGGCACGGCCGATTGAGCAGTGACCCCTTGTCCCTTTGGCTCCGAGATTCGCTCTTGCGAGTTTCGGAAGCGGGACACTAGTACCAGATCTCCATCCTCAAGCCCCTCGCATCGTGTAGCGGTTCTTCGGGCAGGCGGACGGCCTCGCCCCGGAGCATGCGGTGGGCGGCCAGGGCGCAGGCCGCGGCATCGATGACGTCGTCGGGCTGGACCTGCGCCCGCGGGAAGACGTCTAGCAGTCGCTGGATGCCCGGGAGTCCTGCGCCCGCAAGGAGCTGCAAGCGGGCCTCGCGGCCTTCCGCGCTGCGCTTGCCGGGCAAGGGGGCCCAGCCGTTCAGGTGGTGGAAGATCAGCTCCGGATGGGCCTCGCGGACGCGGTCCTGGTCCGCAGGGCCCAGAGCCTCGTCCAGCTCGCGGATCTTGGGCAGGATGTTCCAGCTCTGCTTGCTGAGGCCACAGCCCTCGCGGCGCCGGCCCTCGGCCTGGGCCTCATCCCAGGCGCCGCAGTCGAGCATGTAGCGGCGCGGGGCCGGGAAGACGCTGGACTTGCGCCCGCGCGGCAGCAGCCGCCGAGCCGCGACGTCGCAGCCGCGCGGCCCGACATCGGCCAAGCCGATCGGCATGTCGACGGCGACCAAGGCGGCCAGGTCCCGCTCCGCGGCCAGCGCCGACCAGTCCGCCGCCAGCGCCGCCCTCAATTTGCCGGATTCCGGCTCCAGGATGACAGTGACCCAGCCGGCGCGACAGCCGTCGAGGCCCAGAATCTTTTTTTTTCCACAGATTTTCCCTCTCTGGGCATATTTGGTTAAGAAATTAACCATTTGTTAGGAACCGCTCACTATTTTGGGCAGTGACGGTATTGGTTCCTGTCCTCCCACGGGAGCCTGACACGTCGCTCTGACGTGTATCCGTTCCTTGAATGCCTCCCTGTTGACTTGCCGCCCGGCCTCTTGGCCGGGCGGCCTTGTTTTTTTCTGCGGGTTTTCCCTTATCCCAGAATCCATTCTTGACCACTTAGGGGCAGCACCATAGTGTCTTCCTCCACGGCAAGTTGACAGGTCGAGGCTTCAAAGAACAAGGAGGGCGTGAGCCGGCGAAAGCCAGGCTCAAAGCCCTCCAAGTTCTTTTGGAGCCAATTTTTTTTCCAGATCGTTCGGGACTTCCTCCGGCCCCTTCAGAGACGCACGGGCGGCGGCGCTGACCCTGTGCGCCGGCGCTGGCCACTGCGACCGTTTCCTGTAAGGTGGCGCCAAGGGGAGATGCGCCATGGCCGATCCGAAGTTTCTCAAGTTCGACACCCTCAGCCTGCACGCCGGACAGCGGCCCGACCCCACCACGGGCTCCCGGGCGGTGCCGATCTACCAGACCACCTCCTACGTGTTCCGCGACACCGACCACGCCGCGGCGCTCTTCAACCTGGAGCGGACCGGACACATCTACTCGCGGATCTCCAACCCGACCACGGCGGTCCTGGAGGAGCGGGTGGCGGCCCTGGAGCAGGGGGTCGGCGCGGTCGCCACGGCCTCCGGTCAGGCCGCCCTGCACCTCGCCATCACAACCCTGACGGGGCAGGGCGGCCACATCGTCGCTTCGGCCTCGCTCTACGGCGGCAGCGTGAACCTCCTGGCGCTCACCCTGCCGCGCTTCGGGATCGAGACCACCTTCGTCAAGCCGCGCGACCTCAAGGGCATGGAGGCGGCGATCCGCCCGGAAACCGCCCTGATCTTCGCCGAGACCCTGGGCAATCCGGGCCTCGAGGTGCTTAACATCCCGGCGGTGTCGGAGATCGCCCACCGCGCCGGGATCCCGCTCCTGATCGACAACACCTTCGCCAGCCCCTTCCTCTGCCGGCCGGTCGAGTTCGGCTGCGACCTGGTCATGCACTCGGCGACCAAGTGGCTCGGCGGCCACGGCGTCGCGATCGGCGGCGTCATCGTCGACGGCGGCCGCTTCGATTGGGAGAAGAGCGGCCGCTTCCCGACCCTGACCGAGCCTTACGCCGGCTACCACGGCATCGACTTCGCCGAGGAGTTCGGCCCCCAGGCCTTCTGCATGCGGGCCCGGGCCGAGGGCCTGCGCGACTTCGGCGCTGCCATGAGCCCGGCCAACGCCTTTCACATCCTGCAGGGCGTCGAGACCCTGCCGCTCAGGATGGAGCGCCACGTCGCCAACACAACTGTCGTGCTGGAGTTCCTGCTCGAGAACGAGGCCGTTTCCTGGGTGTTGCACCCGATCCTGCCCAGCCACGAGGACCACGAGCTCGCCAAGCGCCTGCTGCCCAAGGGCGCCGGCTCGATCGTGTCCTTCGGCGTCAAGGGCGGGCGCGCAGCCGGCCGGCGTTTTATCGAGGCCTGCGGCCTGGCGTCGCACCTGGCCAACGTCGGCGACGCCAAGACCCTGGTCATCCACCCGGCCAGCACCACCCATCAGCAGATGGACGCCGCGCAGCTCGAAGCCGCGGGGGTCGGCGAGGACATGATCCGGCTCTCGGTCGGCTTGGAGGATCCCGGCGACATCGTCGAAGACCTGCGCCAGGCGCTGCGCGCCTCCCAGAAGAGCTAGGAACAGGGCCTCATGGAGCTCGACGTCGACGGCCAGAGCGTCTTCGCGGCCACGGGCGGGCGGCCCTTCGACCCTAGCCTGCCGGCCATCATCTTCATTCACGGCGCCGGCCTGGACCACACCGTTTGGGCCCTGCAGACCCGCTACTTCGCCCACCATGGCCACGCGGTCCTTGCGGTCGACCTGCCCGGGCACGGCCGCTCGGAGGGTGCGCCGCTCGAGACCATCCCGGCCCTGGCGGACTGGATCGGGCGCTTGATCGAGGCCGCCGGCCTCTCCGAAGCGGCCCTGGTCGGGCATTCCATGGGCGCGCTGGTCGCGCTGGACTGCGCCGCCCGCCACGGCGAGGCAGTGGCGGCGATCGCCCTGCTCGGCGCCGCGCCCGCCATGCCGGTCCATCCCGATCTGCTCAGCGCGGCCGAGGCAAACAGCCACCTGGCCTTCGACCTGGTAACCTCCTGGGGCCACGGGCCGGCGGGCCACCTGGGCGGCAACCTGGCCCCAGGCCTCTGGCTAATGGCCGGCGGCGAGCGCCTGCTGGAGACGGCCAAGCCGGGGGTGCTGTTCACCGACCTGCGGGCCTGCGCCGACTACGACGACGGGATGGCCTCTGCGGCTGCAGTCGCCTGCCCGGCGCTGCTGGTGCTGGGCGCCGAGGACCGCATGACCCCGGCCCGGGCCGGCCGCAAGTTGGCCGAAGCGATCTCCGGCGCCCGGGTCGAGGTCATCCCTGGCTGCGGCCACATGATGATGGCGGAGAAGCCGGACCAGACCCTGGATGCCCTCAAGACCCTTCTGTGAGCCCTGAATGATCGACAGCTCCGCCGAAGCCCGCGCCGGCTATCCCCACTTCCTGACCATCCCGACCCGCTGGATGGACAACGACATCTACGGCCACGTCAACAACGTGGTCTACTATTCCTACTTCGACACGGTCATCAACGAGTACCTGATCCGCGAGGGCGGGCTCGACATCCACGACGCGGCGGTGATCGGGGTCTGCGCCGAGTCCGCCTGCCGCTTCCGGGATTCCTTCGTCTTCCCCGAACCGGTCGAGGCCGGGCTGCGGGTCGGCGAGCTGCGCAACCGGGCGGTGCGCTACGAGATCGGCCTGTTCAAGGCGGGGGCCGACACGGCAGCCGCGAGCGGGCACTTCGTCCACGTCTTCGTCGAGCGGGCCGGGATGCGCCCGACCGAGATCCCGGAACCGATCCGCGCAGCCCTGGCACGGCTGGTCGCCGGATAGCGATCTGCCGAGTTGGGCCCAAGGGCCCCGGTGGGCTCACCCTTCGACAAGGGGCGCCGCCCAGCGCTTCGCGCGGATGAAGGAGGCTGCCAGCTCGCTGTCCACCTTCACACCGAGCCTGTCGAAGTGGGAGGGTGGATTCCGAGTCGCCTCTACAGCTCGACCAGGTGGTTGGGCAGCTCGTCCGGATTGCGCGGCTCCGCCGGGAAGTGCTCGGCCAGCAGGGCGCCGCAGCGCTCGACGGCGTTCAGGAAGGCCTCGGCAGTCTGCTTGGCCCGGACCTTGGCCACGAAGTCGCGGACGATGCCGTCCCAGGATCCGGGCGGGACCCGGTCGTTAATCCCCTGGTCGGCCATAATCTCGACGTAACGCTCGGCCACCGACACGAAGATCATGATGCCCGAGCGGCCCTCGGTGTGATGCAGGCCCTGCTCGACGAATTGCGCCCGCGCCAGGCGACCGGCCCGCTGCCGCTTCAAGGCCCGGGGGATCAGACGCATCTTGATCGGCTGCCAGCGGGTCAACAGGCCGAGGCCCAGGAAAACGACGATCTGGATCTCGTAGATCTGCAGAGCGGTGAGCGGCAGGTCCAGCAGCACCAGGGGCAGGGGGGTCAGAAGGGCGGTGCCGGCCGCCCAGAGCAGGGGCAGGAAGGGGTAGTCGTCCGCCTCCCGGGCGATGATGGTCACGATCTCCCCGGCCGTGCGGCTTTCCGCCTCCTGGATGGCCCGGGCGATCCGCGCTTTGTCTTCGTCCTTTATGAATTCCATGCTCACCAACTTCCCGATGACCCGCCGCCTCCGAAACTGCCGCCGCCGCCGCCGAAGCCGCCGCCGCCGCTAGAGCCCCCACTGCCGAAGCCCCGACCGCCCCAGCTACGGCTGCCCCGGCGACGGTCGCCGTCATAGGTCCAGACTTGGCCGTCGTCATCGACGTGTCTCTTGCGGCGCCCTTGCCCTGCGGTGGCTCTATATTTGTAGTTCATGAAGAACAGAAGCAAAAACACAAAAAGAAAACCGCTGAGAGCCACAACTACAATAAAGCCGTCGGGATTGGCAGTTCTCGGAGCCTTGTGTGTCGGCGCCCTGTAGCTGCCCTGGATGGCCAGGAGCATGGCGTCAACCCCGGCCTCGATGCCGGCCTCGAAGTCGCCGCGCTTGAAGCGGGGCGTGATCTCGTACTCGATGATCGAACGGGACAGGATGTCGGTCAGGTCGCCCTCCAGGCCGTAGCCGACCTCGATGCGGAGCTTGCGCTCCTTCGGGGCCACGATCAGCAGGGCGCCGTTGTCGCGCCCGGCCTGGCCGATCTGCCAGTGCCGGCCCAGCTCGACCCCGAAGCGCTCGATCGTATAGCCCTGGAGCGAGGGCAGGGTGACCACGACCACCTGGTTCGAGGTCTGCGTCTCGTGGGCTTCGAGTTGCTGCACCAGGCGCGCCTCGGCCGCGGCCGACAGGAGGTCGGCCCCGTCGACGACCCGTCCGGTTAGGGCCGGGAACTCGGGCGCTGCCGAGGCCGGCACAGCGGCCAGCAAGACAAGCGGCGGCAGCAGTCGGGAACCGGAGTAAATCACCTTGCCGATCATTGGAAGGAAACCTCGGGCGGCTCGCTGGAGCCCTCCGGGGCGCTGAAGGTCTCCTTCAGCTTGAGGTCGCTGTAGAGGATCGCCGCCCAGATCCGGCCTGGAAAGGTCCGCAGCTCGGTGTTGAAGGCCTGAACCGCCTGGATGTAGTCGCGGCGCGCGACGGCGATGCGGTTCTCGCTGCCTTCGAGGCTCGACTGCAGGGCCAGGAAGTTCTGGTTCGAGGTCAAGGTCGGATAGCGTTCGACCACGACCAGGAGCCGGGCCAGGGCCTGGCTCAGCGCGCCCTGGTTGGCCTCGAACTTCCGGAAGGCCTCCGGGTTCTCGATGATGTCCTTGGGAATGGTCATCTGCGCGACCTTGGCGCGCGCCTCGACCACGGCGGTCAGCACGTCGCGTTCCTGGCCGGCGAAGCCCTTGACGGTCTCGACGAGGTTGGGGATCAGGTCGGCACGGCGCTTGTACTGATTCTCGACCTCGGCCCAGGCCGCCTTGGCGGCTTCATCGCGTGTCGGGAGCTCGTTGACGCCGCAGGCGCTGAGCGAAAGCCCGAGCAAAAGGACCGCCAGGAGTCGGCTCGCGTGCCGCCATGCCATTCTTTGTCTCCCCCAGTTGCAAAAGCCTGCGCGCCGCGCGTGTCATAGCAGACGGTGCCGCGACCGTCGGCGCAACTTCTCCTCCTCCGGCCCGCCGCGACGGGGCCGTCACTCGGTTGTTGTCCGCTTGAAAAGGGCCCGGCCGGAGACCGGCCGGACCCCCGAAGATCTGGCCGCGGTCAGGCGGCCTTCTGCTCGATGGACTTGGTCTTGCCACCGGCGGTCTTGATCGCGATCTGCCTGGGCTTCATGGCCTCGGGCACCTCGCGCACCAGGTCGATGTGCAGGAGACCGTTCTCGAGCCGCGCCCCGGTGACCTGGATGTGGTCGGCAAGATCGAAGCGGCGCTCGAAGGCCCGGCGGGCGATCCCGCGGTGCAGGAACTTCTGCTCCGCGTCCCGCTTCTCGGCCTTGCCGGAGACGACCAGGATGCCGTCGCGGACCGTCACATCAAGAGCGTCCTCACCGAAGCCGGCAACCGCCATGGAGATGCGGTAATCATCCTCGCCCAGCTTCTCAATGTTGTAAGGCGGGTAGGAAACGGCTTGGTCGTCAACCCGGGTCGCGCTGTCGAGCAGCCTGGCCATGCGGTCGAAGCCGACGGTGGAACGGAAAAGGGGTGTCAGGTCAAAACTATGCATCGCCACATCCTCCTTGAGCGATATGGTTAAGGGTGGCCCGCCGTTTTCGGCCGGACCGATCCATGCTCATTCCGTCGGAGACCCTCCACGAGGCGTTCTCCAGGAACCTCTCTCAAGTGAGGAGGCGTTGCTTGTTTTTCAAGAGGTTCCGGGTCGATGGTCTAGATATCAAGAAAATGCTAATCAACCGGTCGCATATTTGTGGTATTTTTTATGAGACCCTAAGTATTAGATCTAAAATTCAGAGATTTTGATTGAGGTTTTGTTTTGCCCGATCAGCAGACAGTGGTGGCGTTCTTCGACAGCACCTACGAGGAAGCCCTGGGCCTGGCCTGCGAGCTCCGGGATCGCATCGCGGCCAAGGGCGGCGAGGGCCGGCCCGAGCCCGAGGACTACCATGCCCGCCTCTACGGCAGCTGCGAATGCCTTCGCATGACCGCCCGCCTGACCCAGGTGATCGCTTGGTTCCTCGTTCAAAAGGCGGTTCACGCGGGCGAGCTGAGTCGGGAGGAGGCCAGGGCGAAGCACCGCCGGCTCGGCGGTCAGGCGGTCTGCAATCCGGATCGTGAGCTCAAGGATGCCGGCCTGCCGCCGGTGCTCGCCGATCTGCAGCGGCGCACGGGCGAACTCTACGCCCGCGTGGCGCGTCTGGATTCCATGATGAACGGGTGAGGGCCGCGGAGCGGCGGCCCGGGCTACTTGTCGCCTTTGAGGCCCAGGCCCTGGAAGCGCTTGTTGAATTTGGCCAGCTGGCCGCCGGTGTCGACCAGGCGATGGACGCCGGTCCAAGCCGGATGGGTCTTGGGGTCGATGTCCAGGCGCAGGCTGTCCCCGGCCTTTCCGTAGGTCGACCGGGTGGTGAAGGTGGAGCCATCGGTCATGATGACCGTGATCTCGTGGTATTCGGGATGGATTCCGTCCTTCATCGTCCTGCTCCTTTCGCAGCGGCGGGTGTATACCTGAGCCGGCAGCGCTTGGCAAGGACTGCCGCGCGGCTTTCTGGGCGGCCCATGGCCTTGTGGTTTCGCGGAATCATCGGCGGTCTCGAGGTTGCCGGGTGGCGGGCCTTGGGCTAGGGATAGCTGCCGTTTTTCGAGCCCGGAAGGACCATGCAGGCAAAGACCGACCGACAGCGCTCCAAGACCGCCGGCCGACCGCTGGGCGCGGCCGGATGAGGGGTGCCGCCAAGGCCGGCAAGACGGAGGAGCGGCCGCGGAGCCGGCGCCTGGCCGAGCTCGGCCATCTCTGGCGCTATGTCCGCCGCTATCCCTGGCAGCTCGCCGGCGCCTTCGTCGCCCTGGTGATCGCGGCCGGCACGGTCCTGGCCATGGGTGTCGGCCTGCGCCGCCTGGTCGACGACGGCTTCGCCAGCGGCAACGCGGCGCTGCTGGACCAGGCGGTCTTCGTGCTCTTCGGCGTCACCCTGGTGCTCGCCGCCTCCAGCTTCGCCCGCTTCTACCTGGTCTCCTGGATCGGCGAGCGGGTGGTCGCCGACATCCGCATGGAGGTCTTCGACCATGTCATCACCCTGCCGCCCTCCTACTTCGAGATGACGCGCACGGGCGAGGTGATCTCGCGCCTGACCACCGACACCACGGTCCTGCAGGTGGTCGTCGATTCCACGGTATCGATCGCGATCCGCAACGCCCTGCTGCTGGTCGGCGGCACGGTCCTGCTGATCGTGACCAGCCCCAAGCTGACCGGTCTGGTCTTCCTGGTGGTGCCGCTGATCCTGCTGCCGATCCTGATCTACGGCCGGAAGGTCCGCCGCCTCAGCCGGATCACCCAGGACCGGGTCGCCGACGTCGGCGTCTACATCAACGAGTCGATCGGCGAGATTCGCACCGTCCAGGCCTTCGGCCACGAGCCGGAGGACCGCAGGAGCTTCGCCGGCCGGGTCGAGGAGACCTTCCGTGCGGCGATCGCGCGGATTCGGGCGCGAGCCCTGCTGACCGCCGCGGTGATCATCTTCGCCTTCGGAGCGATCAGCGTGATCCTCTGGATCGGCGGGCATGACGTCCTTTCCGGACGCATCTCCGGCGGCGAGCTCTCGGCCTTCGTCTTCTACGCCGTCGTGGTCGCCGGGTCGATCAGCGCCCTGAGCGAGGTCATCGGCGACCTCCAGCGGGCGGCCGGCGCCACCGAGCGCCTGCTGGAGCTGCTGTCGACCCGACCGGAAATCGCGGCGCCGGAACGGCCGCTGCCGCTGCCGCATCCGGCGTGCGGCGCGGTCGCCTTCCGCAACGTGGAGTTCCGCTACCCGGCGCGGCCCGAACAGGCGGCGCTGCACGGCTTCGACGCCGAGATCCAGCCGGGCGAGAAGGTCGCCCTGGTCGGGCCCTCCGGCGCCGGCAAGACGACCGTCTTCCAGCTGCTGCTGCGCTTCTACGATCCTCAGGAGGGGGCGGTCCTGCTCGACGGCGTCGACCTGCGCGAGGCCGAGCCCGCGGCGCTGCGCGCGCGCATCGGCCTGGTGCCCCAGGAGCCGGTGCTGTTCTCCGCCAGCGTCCTGGACAACATCCGCTACGGCCGGCCCGAGGCTTCCGAGGCCGAGGTCCGGGCGGCGGCCGAGGCGGCCAACGCCCTGAGCTTCATCGACGAGCTGGCCCAGGGCTTCGATACCGACCTGGGCGAACGGGGCGTGCGGCTGTCCGGCGGCCAGCGCCAGCGTATCGCCCTGGCCCGGGCCGTGCTCCGCGATCCGGCGGTGCTGCTGCTGGACGAGGCGACCAGCGCCCTGGACGCCGAGAGCGAGCGCAACGTGCAGCAGGCGCTGGACCAGCTGATGACGAACCGCACGACCCTGGTCATCGCCCATCGCCTGGCGACCGTGCTCAAGGCCGACCGGATTTTGGTCCTCGACCAGGGCCGGATCGTCGAGAGCGGCCGCCACGCCGAACTGGTGCGCCGCGACGGCCTCTACGCCCGCCTCGCCGCCCTGCAGTTCGAAGACGCGGAACTGCTGCGCGGCGACGGCGCCCGGAACGAGGCGGCGACGGGGTAGTGGTCTCGGCGCTTCGCCATCTTCGGAGGCCGCCTCACGACAAGGCCTTGGCAAGGAACGGCAGGCTCGCGTCCATGCGGTAGTCGACCGACGAGTGGTTGTCGTCGAACTCCTCGTAGACGTGATCGACGCCGGCCGCGACGAGCTTTCGGTGCAGTCGGCGGGCACCGTAGACGAGATTGTATTGGTCGACCCTGCCGCAGTCGATCCAGAGCGCCTTCAGCGCCTTAAGGTCCTCGGCGTGGCGTTCCGCCAGGACGACGGGGTCCCAGCGCCGCCACGCGGCCCAGCGCTCCTCGATGATCTCGCAAGTCTCGGGATCGACCGGCAGGCGAATCCCGCAGAAGGCCTCCGGGTCCGGGTCGTAGGTCGCCGCCATCGCGAGGGTCATGAGGTTGTGGATGTCCTTGCCGTTCCACTTCGGCCCGGCCTCGAAGTCGGTGACGAACTTCTCGATCGACCCGTCCTTCTTGGCGAGCGCCCGCAAAAGGGTCGGCATCTCCGGCAGGTAACAGAGCTCGAAGGCCATGTCTCCGGAATGGCAGGCCGCGGCGGCCCAGCAGTCGGCATGGCGCATGGCGTGTACGATGGCCCCATAGCCGCCGGAGGATTTGCCGAAGACGCCGCGCCGGCCGGTTCCGCCGCAGCCGAAGCGCCCCTCGATGGCCGGCAGCATCTCCTCGATCAGGAAGGTCTCCCAGTGCCCCATGGCCTCGGAGTCGATGTACTGGTTGCCGCCGAGGCGGGTGAAGCAGTCGGGAAAGGCGACGGCGACCGGGGGCATCTCGCCTTCGGCGATCAGGCGATCCAGACGCTCCGGCAGGTTCTCCCCGAAGTTCCTCCAGTTGACGTGCGACGGCCCGCTTGCGGTGAAGCCGACCAGATCGACCAGAAGCGGCAGGTCCCGGCCGTCGTGTCCATTGGGGAGGTAGACCACGACATCGCGCCTACTGGGATCGCCGAGCAGGTTCGACTTCAGGACCGAAGACTCGAGGCTCAGGCGATCAAGGCTGCCAGCCGGTGTCGTGTGGCTTCTGCGCATCTAAGGAGTTCCCGTGTCTGGCGAGGTCCGGTCCACGACGAAGGCTGACCGTAGACCGGCCGCCCAGGGGGTAGGGGAGCCTAACCCGACAGGAGCGAAGGAGTCTCGCAAGAGCAGCCTGCGATCGCTGGAACGGAGCCTTCGCTAACGCTGGGTGAACTTCAGCTCGATGCGGCGGTTGCGGCGGAAGGCGACTTCGTCGCTGCCGCTGTCGATCGGCTGGAACTCGCCGAAGCCGGTGGCGGCCAGGCGCCGTGCCGGCACGCCCTCGCCGATGAGGAAGCGCACGACGGAGATCGCACGGGCGGTCGACAGCTCCCAGTTCGAGGGGAACTCCGCGGTCGATATCGGGCGCCGGTCGGTGTGGCCGTCGACCCGCAGCACCCAATCGATCTCGTCCGGGATCTCGCGGGCGATCTCGTTAAGGGTGTTGGCCAGGCGCGCCATCTGGACCCTGCCGCCCGAGCCGAGCGCGGCCGAGCCCGACCCGAAAAGAATCTCCGACTGGAAGACGAATCGGTCGCCGACCACCTGGATATCCGGCCGCTCCCCCAGGACCTGGCGCAGCCGGCCGAAGAACTCCGAGCGGTAGCGCGCAAGCTCCTGGACCTTGGTCGCCAGGGCGACGTTGAGCCGGCGGCCGAGATCGGCGATCTGCACCTCCTGCTCCTTGTTCTTGGCTTCGCTCAGATCCAGCGCCTCGCTGAGCTGGGACAGCTGCTGGCGTAGTGCCAGGATCTGCCGGTTGAGCAGCTCGGCCGCCACCTGGGCCTCCTCGGTCAGGCTCTCCTGCTCGGACAGGCGGCCGGCCAGCCTCTCCTTCTCTTCCGCGGCCGAATCCAGCTCGCCCTGGGACGCCGCCAGCTGCGCGCGCAGGTCGTCCCTCAGGCTCTTAAGGATCGCCAGCTCGGCAAGCTGCGCCTCGATCTTCTCCTTGTCGGCCTCGATGGTCTTGTAGGCGTCTTCCAGCTGCCCGCTGACCTGGGAGCTCGAGGAGACCGCCTCGTCGAGCCGGGCCGAGAGGTCGTCGCGCTCCCGGGTCAGGAGCGAGAGCTGGTCTTTCAGCCGGTCGCGCTCCTCGGTCAGACCGGAGAGCTGGCTGCTGAGGCTCTCGCGCGCGGTCAGAGAGGTGTTCAGCTCCTCGGAGACCTCGTTGAAGTCGCTCTGCAGCCGGAAGCTCTCGGCCCGTTCCAGGGCCAGCAGCTCGCCCAGCTCGGCGACCTGGCGTTGCAGCCGCTCCAGGGCGGCGTCGCGGCCCGAGAGGGCGGTCGACAGGAAGTACTGTGCGATCATGAAGACCATGAGGACGAAGATCACCACCAGAAGCAGGGTGGAGAGCGCGTCGACAAAGCCGGGCCAGATGTTGACCGACCGCTGGCGGCCCCGGCGTTCCAGCGCGAACATCGCCTAGCGGGCCTCCGTGTCCTCGGCCAGGGCGGCGATGGTGCGGGCCAGGAGGCGAATCTCGCTGCGGATCTCCTCGACCGCCTTGTTGCGGCCGCTGGCGGCTTCCTGCACGAGGCGGCCCATGTGATGATCGAGGTTGCGCAGGTGGTCGCGGCTGGCGTCGTCCAGGCCGCCGACCCGCGTGCCGTTGACCTCGGCCAGCTGGGACAGCACTGGGCGCAGCTGGGCCTGGCTCTCGGCCAGGCGGGTCAGGATCGACTGCTCGCTGCGCAGCTGGTCGGTCAGGGTGCCCAGGCGCTCGGCCAGGACCTCGAGGCTGTGGTCCATGTTGAGCCGGCTCTCCTCGGACTTGGCCATGGTCCGCTGGAGCGAATCCAGGCTGTCGGCGGTCTGCTCGAGCAGCGCCTGGATAAAGGCCGGCACCGGCTGGTCGCCGTCGGCCAGGGGTCCGCCGCCGGTCAGACGCGTGACCTCGGAGAGCCACTCCTCAAGCTCGTTGACGAAGCGGTTGTGAGCCTGGGCGGCCTGCAGCTCGAGGAATCCCAGGATCAGCGAGCCGGCGAGCCCGAAGAGCGAGGAGCTGAACGCCGTGCCCATGCCGGACAAAGGGGTCTCCAGGCCCTGCTTCAACTGGTCGAACATCGCCGTGGCGTCACCGGTGCCGCCGCTGAGGCCTGAGATCGTCGCACCGACCGCGCCAACGGTCTCCAGCAGCCCCCAGAAGGTGCCCAGCAGGCCCAGGAAGATCAGCAGGCCGATCAAGTAGCGGGACATGTCGTGGGATTCGCTGATCCGGCTCTGGATGCCGTCGAGCAGCGAGCGCATGGACAGCGCCGAAAGCCGGATCCGCCCGGTGCGCTCGCCCATCATGGTGACCATGGGGCCGAGCAGCTTGGGCGGCCGCTCATCGCTGGCCGCGCCCGGCATGACCAGGCTGCCGCTCTTCTCGCGGATCAGGCGTTGCAGCCAGTTGACCTCAGGGTTCAGCGCAATGACCTGCCGGAGGCTGTAGCCGATGCCGAACAGCAGGACGCCCAGGATCACCCCGTTAAGCACGGCATTCGCGCTGAAGGCTTCCTGGAGGCGGGGGTAGAGAACCGCGCAGATGGCGCCCACCACCAGCAAGAAGATCGCCATTCGGGTAAGGTAGCGGTAGGGCCGAGTGATCATGTCTTTTCAGGCTTTGGCAGCTTCCAGATGGGTTCGGCGCCGGAGATCCCTGAGGCGACGGCCGGTGCCGCGAGAAGGCACGGCAATAGACGATGGCGCGCCCGACGACTCGGCGCCAAGGAAAGGATAGCAGATTCGGTCCGAGGAAAGGCCTCCAGAAACTTCAAGCCCCTTCCCTTGTTCACAAGGCGTCAGCCTGCCGACGCAGTGCGGCAGAACTGTGGCGCCTTCCCGCGGCAGCACCAGCCCATCGCCTGGATAGACTGGCGCCGAAGCGGGTCTATTGGGACACGAGTTCGTAGTCGATCCGCTCCGCCGGACCGTCGGTCGACTGGTCCCCGAGGGGTCGCAGAAAGACCTTCTTGGCTTTGACGCCCCGCCTCTCCAGATAGCCTCGGGCGACCAGGCCTCGGTTCAAGGACATCCGCCGCGGGTCCCGGCCGGTCGCGTAGGCGCGGAACTCGACGCCCTCGGCCTCGGCGGCGAGCAGGCGTTCGGCCAGGCCGTCCAGCACGGCGCGCGCCTCGGCTGAGAGCTCCGTCGAACCGGCCTCGAAGAGGATCCGTCCCTCCAGGGGTACACCGGCCGGCGGTCGGGTCGCCACCTGTGGCTCGCCCACCCTTGGCTCATCGGGCTTCGAAGCGACGGCCCCGAGCCGTTCTTCCGGATCGGGGGCGGGCGCGGCCGGAGGCGCCTTTGTTGCCTGGACGGCTTTGGCGGTCGTCTCCGCGGCGACGGCGGGCGGGACCGGCGGCTCCGGCACCGGCGGTGCGGTGATCCTGCCGGGCCGCGGCGCCTGGGGCTCGGCGGCTTCGGCCAGCTCGTTCAGGATCGCAGCCGGGGCGGGCTGGGCGCCGACCGAGTCGGCGGGCGCCTCGACGGCCGGCGGCGGCAGGGCCGTGGGCGGCGGCTCCGGGGGCGCGGCCTTTGGCAAAGCTGCCTGGACGGCAGGAACCTCGATTTCGCCGAGGTCCTCCAGGGGCAGCGGTGCCGGGGCCGGCACCTCGAGGTCCGCAGCCTCCGGCGGGGGGGCATCTGCGGTCGCTTCGGCAATCGGAGCCGATGCTTCAGGCGGGGGCGTGTCTTCGATCAGGGCCGAACGGGCGATCGGTGCAGAACTGACAGCGGGCCTTGCAGGCCGCGGCGGGACATCGCGCGGCTTGACGACATCGCGCGGCTTGACCACCGCCGGCTCGCTGGGGCGGCCGCGAGAGCGCGCGCCCTCGATCGCTTCGAGCTCCGAGGTCAGGACACTCGGGGCCGGGGGCGCCTGTGCCGGCTGGGCCGGCCCGACCTGGCCAAGGGGCACGACGTAGAGGCGGCTCTCCAACTGCCAGGGCGGGGGCGTCTGCAGCGGCGCGCGTGGCTGCCGTTGGCTGCTTGGACCCGGGGTCGGCGGGTCCTTCTCGAGGCGCTCCAGAAGCCTGGTGTTGATGTAGACGTCGGGCGGCTCGGCCGGAGCGCCGCCGTCCTGGGCCAGGGCCGGCAGCGAGACCGGCGTCGACAGCAGGACCGTGAGCAGAAGCGCTCTTGCGGTTCGGGCGAAACGGCCGGAGCCGGGGGCGCGCCTCCTGGCTCCTTCACCGGCCCGCTCCGGCCGCCCTTTCCCCGGTCCTGCACGCTTCGGCATCTTCCCCGGCCGCGCTCCTTGCGCTTTAGATCCTTGATTCGTAACCTAATCCTGCAGGGCGGCCGGCGGCAAGTCCCGGCGGCGACAGCCTCCCGACGTCAGCTTTTGAGCAGCTTCATCAGCTCGGCATGCAGCTCGCCGTTCGCGGCGAGCAGGCTGCCGCTGTCCAGGGAGAGGCTGCGGCCGTTCATCTCGGTGACGAAGCCACCGGCCTCGCGCACCAGCAGCCAGCCGGCCGCGAAGTCCCAGGCCGAGAGGCCCCACTCCCAAAAGCCGTCGAAGCGGCCGGCGGCGATGTAGGCGAGGTCGAGGGACGCCGTTCCCCAGCGCCGGACCCCCGCGGTCGCCGCCATGGCCCCGGCCAGTTCGCGGGTGAAGCGGGCGGCGTCGCCGTGGCCCTGGAAGGGAATGCCGGTGGCGAGCAGGCAGTCGCTCAGGCCGCGGCGGCCCGAGACCCGAAGCCGCTGATCGCCGAGGTAGGCGCCGACGCCCTTCTCGGCCCAGAACAACTCTTCCTTTATCGGGTCGTAGACCACGCCGGCGGTGATCTCGCCGCGCTCTTCCAGGGCGATGGAGACGGCGAAGTGGGGCAGGCCATGCAAGAAGTTGGTCGTCCCGTCCAGCGGATCGACGATCCAGCGCTGTTCGGCCTCCGGGTTGTCGTGGCGCCGTCCGGATTCCTCCATCAGGAAGCCGAAGCCGGGGCGTGCCTTGGCGAGCTCCTGGCGCAGCGTTTCCTCGGCGCGCAGATCTGCCGCGGAGACGAAGTCCGACGGCCCCTTGCGGGAGACCTGCAGGTTCTCCACCTCGCCGAAGTCCCGTTTGAGGCCGCGCGCCGCCCGATCGGCGGCCCGGACCATGACGTTGATGACCGCCGATCGCCTGGGCATCGGCTGCGTCTAGTCCTTGGCGCGTTCGACGTAGGACCCGTCCGCGGTGTTGACCACGACCCGGGTGCCGGCCTCGATGTGCGGCGGGACCAGAGTCCGCGTGCCGTTCTCCAGAACCGCCGGCTTGTAGGACGAGGAAGCGGTCTGGCCCTTGACCACGGGATCGGCCTCGGAAATCTCCATCACCACGGTGTCGGGCAGCATGACGCTGATCGGCTCGCCCTCGTAGGATTCGATGGTCACCTCCATACCGTCCTGCAGAAAGCGCATCGGCTCGCCGACCAGGTCCTGGTTCAGGGTGATCTGCTCGTAGCTCTCGTTGTCCATGAAGGTGAGCATCTCGCCGTCGGCGAAGAGGTACTGATAGGGCTTCTGGTCGAGGCGCACGCGCTCCACAGATTCCGAGGAGCGGAAGCGCTCGTTGAGCTTGGTGCCGTCGCGGATGTCCCTGAGCTCGACCTGCAGGTAGGCGCCGCCCTTGCCGGGCTGGGTGTGCTGGATCCGCACCGCCCGCCACAGGCGGCCCTTGTGCTCGACGACGTTGCCGGGGCGGATTGCGTTGCCATTGATCTTCATTGGGTCTGTATCCGGGAAAACTCGGCTCTCGAAAAGCGCGCGGAAGCTAGCAGTTCGGCTCCCGCCAGGCAATTGCCGGAAGGCCCTCCGCGGGTGCTTTCCTGTGCTCTTGTTGAGATAGGAGATCAGGGCCCGGATAGCCAGGCCCTGCAGGCGACATCGGGCGCCGCCTCGGCCGCAAGGTCGAGCGCCTTGAGGCGCCCGGTCACCAGCTCGATCCCTTCGCGCTCACAGATCTCGGCCAGCTGCTTCGCCGCCTTGCGCGAGCCGGTGAAGCGCAGGGCCGGCAGGCCCTGGTCGAGCGCGGCCAGCACCAGGCCCGGCTTGTCGCCGCAGTCGAGCAGGCCGGTGACCGGGACCCCCGGCCGCTCGGCCCGCGACGCCCGCAGCAGCTCGCGGAACCACAGGACTCCGGCGTAGCCGGCGGCCCCGGGCGCCGAGGCCAGGACCACGCCACAGCCCGCCGCCTCGGCCGCCGCGAGGGCGATCCGGGCGTCTTCCAGACAATGCACGATCACGGCCTTTTCTTTCATCCCGGGCTGCATACATACAGCAGGAAACCCGGTTCGGGCCCATTATTATTTGCCGATGCAAGGAGGATCCGCCGCCATGTCCGAGCATGAGATCAACGGCGACCTGTCCAAGCTCGCGGTTGTTCACACGGCCGACATGGAATGGCAGGCGAGCCCCAGTCCCAGCGTCTGGCGCAAGCGCCTGGACCTGAGCGGCCCGCTGGAGGCCGGGCGGGTGACCTCGGTGGTCCGCTACGACGCCGACAGCCGCTTCGCTCAGCACCCTCATCCGGACGGCGAGGAGATCCTGGTCCTCGAAGGAGTCTTCTCCGACGAGCGCGGCGATTACCCGGCCGGCACCTACCTGCTCAACCCCGAGGGCTTCAGCCACGCGCCCTTCTCGCGGGAGGGCTGCGTGCTTTTCGTCAAGCTACGCCAATACCCGGGCAGCGACCGGCGGCAGGTCACCATCGACAGCAAGGCCACCGACTTGCGGGACGGCGAGGTTGCCGGGCTGGAGGTCCTAGACCTCTACGGCGAGCCCAAGCACCCGGAGCGCATCCGCCTGCTTCGACTGGAGCCGGGCGCGATCCTCGACTCCCAGGTCTATCTGGGCGGCCAGGAGATCTTCGTCCTCGAAGGCGAATTGGAGAACGGCGAGCGCAGCTACCGGGCCGGCAGCTGGGCCCGCTACCCGGCCGGCAGCCGCCACGCCCTGACGAGCGAAGGCGGCTGCCTGTTCTACGAAAAGACCGGGCATCTCGTGGTGTAAGCCCGGCCCGGCTTCAGAAGATGCCGCGTTAGATCAGCTTGCCGAGGGCGACCGCGGTGTCGCTCATGCGGTTGGAGAAGCCCCACTCGTTGTCGTACCAGGTCAGGACGCGCACGCAGGTGCCGTCCAGGACCAGGGTCTGGGTCAGGTCGAAGGTCGAGCTGGCCGGGCTGTGGTTGAAGTCGCTCGACACCAGGGGGGCGTCGTTGACGGCCAGGATCCCCGTGAGGCGATTGCTCTCCGCGGCCTCGACCATGGCCGCGTTGACGTCCTCGGCGGTCGTCTCCTTCTTCGCCTCGATGGTGAGGTCGACCAGGCTGACGTTCGGCGTCGGCACCCGGATCGCGGTGCCGTCCAGCTTGCCTTTCAGCTCCGGCAAGACCAGGCCCACGGCCCGCGCGGCGCCGGTCGAAGTCGGGATCATCGAGACCGAGGCGGCCCGAGCCCGGCGCAGGTCCTTGTGCAGGGTGTCGACGCTCGGCTGGTCGCCGGTGAAGGCGTGGATCGTGGTCATGAAGCCGTGCTCGATGCCCACGGTCTGGTCGAGCACCCAGGCGACCGGAACCAGGCAGTTGGTCGTGCAGGAGGCGTTGGAGACCACGTCGTGGTCCGCGGTCAGCCGGTCGTGGTTGATGCCGTAGACCACGGTCAGGTCGGCTTCGCTGCAGGGCGCGGAGACCAGCACCTTCTTGGCGCCGGCCGTCAGGTGCGCGCTCGCGGCCTCCCTGGAGTTGAAGCGGCCGGTGCATTCCATCACCACGTCGATGCCGAGATCGCCCCAGGGCAGCTTGGCCGGATCGCGTTCGCTGAGCACCTTCGTCTCGTGGCCGTCGACCTTGATCGCGGTCTCCATCGCCTCGACCTTGCCGGGGTAGCGGCCGTGGACCGAATCGTGCTTCAGCAGGTGCGCGTTGGCTTCGGCCGAGCCGAGGTCGTTGATCGCAACAAACTCGATGTCCGTGCGCTCGGCTTCCATGGCGGCCCGCAGCACGAGCCGGCCGATCCGGCCAAAACCATTGATCGCAACGCGTAGAGCCATTCTCCTACTCCCTCGGCGGGTTGTCTGTCGGTCGGTTCGAGTTGATCGGCGGGCCCATGCTCAGGCGTAGCTGCCGAGGCTGGCCTGGCCGTTCGCACGGGCGCGCTCCAGAAAGGCCGCCTGGCCGGCCGCCAGGTTCTCGGCCTTGCCGCCCCAAGCCTTGAGCGGCGCCGCCTGGAGGGCCCGCCCGTAGGAGAAGCTGAGCTTCCAGGGCAGGCGCGCCAGCAGCTTGTTCATCGCGTTGAGGTGCAGGGTGGCCTGCTCGTCGCTTTGCCCGCCGGAGAGGAAGACGATGCCGGGGACCGCGGCCGGCACGCAGCGCTGCAGGGTCCGGACCGTGCGCCGGGCGACCTCCTCGACGCCGGCCTGCTCGGGGCAGTCGGCGCCGGAGACGACCATGTTGGGCTTCAGGAGCGTGCCCTCGAGGACGATCTCCTGCTCGGCCAGGGCGGCGTAGACCCGGCGCAGCGTGGTCTCGGTCACCGTCTCGCAGGCGTCGATGTCGTGGCCGCCGTCCATCAGGACCTCGGGCTCGACGATGGGCACCAGGCCGGCCTCCTGGCAGAGCGCCGCGTAGCGCGCCAGGGCGTGGGCGTTCGCGTCTTGGCAGGCCGCGCTGGGCAGGCCGGCGCCGATGCTGTAGGTCGCCCGCCACTTGGCGAAGCGGGCGCCCAGGCCGGCGTACTCGGCGAGCCGGTCGCGCAGGCCGTCCAGCCCTTCGGTGACGGTTTCGCCCGCATGCAGGGCCAGGGGCTTGGCGCCGGAGTCGACCTTGATCCCGGGGATCATGCCGGCGTCGATGATGATCTGAGCCAGGCGCCGGCCGTTGGCCGCCTCTTGGCGGAGCGTCTCGTCGAACAGGATCACGCCACTGATGTGCTCGGCCGCGCCCGCGGTTGTGAAAAGCATGTTGCGGTAGTCGCGGCGGGTCTCGGTGGTCGATTCGACCTGGATGCCGTCGAAGCGCTTCTTGATCGTGCCGGTACTCTCGTCGGCGGCGAGGATTCCCTTGCCGTCCGCCACCAGCGCCTGGGCCGTCTCTGCGAGCTGCGCGATGTCCATCCCTGGTTTCCCCTCTTGGTCTTCCGTCCTTCTCTTCCTTGTCCCTAGAGCCAGCTCTTGACCCGCTCCACCACGGCCTTGGGCGTGATCTGGAAGTGCTGGTAGAGCTCGGGCGCGGGGCCCGAGGCGCCGAAGCCCTCCATGCCGACCACCGTGCCATCCAGGCCGACCCAGCGGTGCCAGCCGAACCAGCCGGCCGCCTCGATCGCGACCCTCAACAGGCCGGGCCCGAGGACCTCGTCGCGGTAGTGCGCCGGCTGTTCCAGGAACAGCTCCCAGCAGGGCATGGAGACCACCGCGGCGTAGATGTTCTCTTCGGCCAGCAGCTTGCGGGCCTCCAGGGCGACCTCGACCTCGGAGCCCGAGGCGATCAGGGTGACCTGCCGCTGTTCGGCCGCCGGGGCCAGGATGTAGGCGCCCCAGGCGCTGTAGTTCTCGGCGAAGGTCTCGGTGCGCAGGGTCGGCAGGCCCTGGCGCGACAGCGCCAGCACCGATGGCTTGTCCGGCGCGCTCAAGGCCAACTCCCAGGCCTCGGCGGTCTCGATGCTGTCGCAGGGCCGGAAGACCCTGAGGTTCGGGATCGCCCGCAGCGCGGCCAGATGCTCGACCGGCTGATGGGTCGGGCCGTCCTCGCCGAGGCCGATGGAGTCGTGGGTCATAACGTAGACCACCCGCTGCTCCATAAGCGCCGAAAGGCGGATCGAGGGCCGGCAGTAGTCGGTGAAGACCAGGAAGGAGCCGCCGTAGGGGATCAGCCCGCCGTGCAGCGCCACGCCGTTCATGACCGCGGCCATGCCGTGCTCGCGAATGCCGTAGTGCAGGTAGTTGCCGCTGAAGTCCTCGGCGCTGACCACCTTGTGCGCCCCGGTCCGGGTGCCGTTGGAGCCGGTCAGGTCGGCCGAGCCGCCGATCAGCTGGGGCAGCTTCTCGACCAGGACCTCCAGGACCTTCTGGGAGGAGACCCGGGTCGCGACCTTGGGGGCCTCGGCGGCGACGGCCTTCTTGAACCCGGCCAGGTCCGCCTGCCAGCCGGCGGCGAGTTCGCCTTTCACGGCGGCCTCGAAGGCCTGGGCCTGGGCCGGCTCGAGCGCGGCGAGGCGCCGATCCCAGGCCTCGGCCTCCGCGGCGCCTCTCTTGCCGGCGGCGCGCCAGGTCTCGAGGATCGGGCTCGGCACCTTGAAGGGCGGGTGGCTCCAGCCGAGCGCCGCGCGGGCGCCAGCGATCTCGTCTTCGCCCAGCGGTGCGCCGTGCGACGAGGCCTTGCCGGCCTTGCTGGGCGCACCGAAGCCGATGGTCGTGCGGCAGGCGATCAGCGACGGCCGGTCGTCGGCCAGAGCCTGCTCGGTGGCCCGGGCGATGGCCTCGGGGTCATGGCCGTCGATCGTCTGGACGTGCCAGCCGTAGGACTGGAAGCGCAGGCCGTGGTCGACCGAATCGGACAGCGAGGTCGGGCCGTCGATCGAGATCCCGTTGTCGTCGAAGAACACGATCAGGCGACCCAGGCGCAGGTGCCCGGCGAGGGCCGCGGCCTCATGGCTGATGCCTTCCATCAGGTCGCCGTCGCTGGCGACGACGTAGGTCCGGTGGTCGACGACGTCGTCGCCGAAGCGGGCGTTCAGCAGGCGCTCGGCCAGCGCCATGCCGACCGCGTTGGCCAGGCCCTGGCCTAGCGGCCCGGTGGTGGTCTCGATGCCCGGGGCAAGCCCGTACTCCGGGTGCCCGGCGGTGCGGGCGCCGACCTGGCGGAAGTTCTTGATCTCCTCCAGGGTCATCTCCGGATAGCCGGTCAGGTGGAGCAGGGCGTAGAGCAGCATCGAGCCGTGCCCGGCCGAGAGCACGAAGCGGTCGCGGTCCGGCCAGTCCGGACGCTCGGCCTGGAACTTCAGGAAGCGCGAGAACAGCACCGTCGCGACGTCGGCCATGCCCATGGGCATGCCCGGATGGCCGCTGTTCGCCGTCTGCACGGCGTCCATGGCCAGCGCGCGGATCGCATTCGCCATATCCTTGTGAGTCGCTCCGGGCGCAGCCCCGGAGTCGGAAAGCCCAGACGGCCTAACGTCCATTGAATGACCTGCCATTTGCTCTGATGCGGCGGGGGCCCGCACCCGTCTCCCCGCGTCCTCGATCCCGAGGCGGCCTTGACCCTGGCCAAGTGGGCATCGGGACCGGTTCGCCGTCCTCCGGGATCACGCCCGTCTTCGGCGCGCAAGATGCCGCCACGGCACTGGAGCGTCAACCGGCATTATCCTTAAGCCGGGGCAGTTGCACCGCGCCCGGTTCGGTTGACCGGCGACCGTGCCAGCGCCTATCCTGCGCGTCGTTGGGTTGGGGAAAATCTCTGGGATTCGGCAGCAGCGAAGATGTCCCGTCTGATCGAAGCAGCGCAGCGTCTGAAGTCGGCGACCGACGCCCTGGAGCAGGTCGCGCTCGAGGCTTCGCCCGGCGCGCAGGCCCCGGACCCGCGCCTGGACGAGGCGCTGGAGCAGGCCCGGCGCGAGAACCAGGAACTGAGCGAGGCCGCGGACCAGGTTGCGGTGCGTCTGGATCGCGCGATCAAGCGGATCCAAGGCTTGCTGGAGACCTGACGTGGCCGAGATCACGCTGACGATCAACAACCGGAACTACGACATCGCCTGCGACGATGGCCACGAGGACCACTTGCGCCGGCTCGGCGCCTATGTCGACCAGAGGGTGAACGATCTGGCCGCCGCGGTCGGCCAGATCGGCGAGCCGCGCCTTCTGGTCATGGCGAGCCTGCTCATCGCCGACGAGCTGCACGAGGCCATGAGCAAGCTCGGTTCGGGCCGGAACGGCGACGGCGAGGCCAATGGCGAGGTGATCGCCGCCTTCGAGGAACGCGAAGTCGAGGTGGCCGAGGCCCTTGAAGCCTGTGCGCAGCGGCTTGAGCGCATTGCCGCGACGCTCGGGACCTCCTAGATAGCTTGTTCATCGGCGGTGCTGCGGGGTGCGTCAGGCC
This sequence comes from Kiloniellales bacterium, assembly GCA_030066685.1. NCBI lineage: Bacteria > Pseudomonadati > Pseudomonadota > Alphaproteobacteria > Rhodospirillales > Kiloniellales bacterium. Next base: position 293,354 of record JASJBF010000002.1, read on the forward strand.
TTTCGATCCCTGGGGCCAATACGACCCTCTAGGGAGCTGTCCCTGCCGGAGCCGTGGTTCCGGTATATGGCGCCCACCTGCGTAAGCAGGCCACAGAGGATGATATCCGGCCAACGGCCTTTGCGGCACCGCTTGTCCCTTTTGCTTTCGAGTCCGATCCGCCTGCAGTCCATGACCAAGACCCTCGAAGCCAAGGCCGCCCTGCGCAGGTCGTCTCGCCAGATCCGGCGCGCGGCCGCGGAAGAGCGGGAGTCGGCCGCGGCGGAGGTCTGTCGGCGCCTGCTCGATGCGCTCGTGATCCCGGCGGAGGCGAGGGTGTCGGGCTACTGGCCGCTGCGTGACGAGCTGGACCCGCGTCCGGTCCTCGAGGCCCTGGCCGCGCGGGGCCGGCGGCTCTGCCTGCCGGTGGTGGTCGAGTCCGGCGCCGCGCTGGTTTTCCGGAGCTGGCGGCCCGACGCCGCCCTGGAGCCGGCGGTTTTCGGCACCCGGGTGCCCGGCCCGGACTGCCCGTCCGTCGAGCCGGACATCCTGTTGGTGCCGCTGCTCGCTTTCGACCGCCGGGGCCGGCGGCTCGGCTATGGCGGCGGCTTCTACGACCGGACCCTGGCCGCTCTGCGCGGGCGCCGTCCGGTGCTCGCGATCGGCCTGGCCTTCGCCGCCCAGGAGGTCGAAGAGGTTCCGGTCGAGGCCGGAGACGAGGCGCTCGATCGGATCGTGACCGAGCGCGAGGTCATCGCGCCGCGGGACCTCCCAGCCGGGCTGGAGCGGGCATGAGGATTCTCTTCTGCGGCGACGTCAACGGCCGCTCGGGACGCGAGGTGGTGGCCGAGCATCTGCCGCGGCTGCGCCGCAAGCTGGACCTGGACTTCGTCATTGCCAACGGCGAGAACGCCGCTGGCGGCTTCGGCATCACCGAGAAGGTCTGCCAGGAGCTCTTCGCCGCCGGCGTCGACGTGATCACCGGCGGCAACCATTCCTGGGACCAGCGCGAGGCCCTGCACTTCATCGGCCGGGAGCCGCGCCTGTTGCGGCCGCACAACTACCCGGAAGGCACACCGGGCCGCGGCGCCGGGGTCTTCGCCGCGCCGGGCGGCAAGAAGGTCCTGGTCCTGAACGTGCTGGGCCGGCTGTTCATGGACCCGCTGGACGACCCCTTCGCCTGCGTCGAGCGGGAGCTCGCCAAGCAGCGCCTGGGCGCCACGGTGGATGCGGCGGTGCTGGACTTCCACGCCGAGACGACCAGCGAGAAGATGACCATGGGGCACGTGGTCGACGGCCGGGTGTCGCTTTGCGTCGGCACGCACACCCACGTGCCCACCGCCGACGCCATGATCCTGTCGGGCGGCAGCGCCTACCTCAGCGATGCCGGGATGTGCGGCGACTACAACTCGGTCATCGGTATGGACAAGGCGGTGCCGATCGCCCGCTTCACCCGCAAGCTGCCGACCGAGCGCCTGGCGCCGGCCAACGGCCCGGGCACGCTCTGCGGGGTCTTCGTCGAGACTTCGGATTCCAGCGGCCTGGCGAAACGCGTCGAGCCCGTCCGCGCCGGCGGCTTGCTGGCGCCAAGCGAACCGGATTGAGGCCGGATCAGGCCTGGCGGCAGCCGTCGATGTGGCTCAGGAAACGCTCGACCTCGTCCTGAAGCGTCGCCGTTTGTCGAGAGATCTCCTCGGCCAGGGTCGATAGCGGTGGGCCATCCCCGATGCCCTGGCCGACGGCCGCTGCGAGGCAGGCCTCCAAGGCGGGCAGGGCGGTCTTCTCCGCAAAGCCTTCGACCAGGCCGGCGGCCCGCTCCAGGCGCCCTTCGATCTCGGCCTGGGTGACCGGGCCCGCTGCACCCAGGGGGTCAGAGGCGATATCCGGAAGTTCTATCTTCGGCTGCATCTGCCCTCGCTTGCGCGGCGCCGGGGCCACGCCGACTTGGGGGTGCAGTCTGGCGGTTCGAACTTAAGCCGGGGTAAAGTCTCCAATTTGCGCTGAATCGCCCGGTATCGCTGGCTCCGGGCGCCCAAATGTCGCCATATTGGTTGACTATCCCTCGACGAAGTCCGAGGTTGTCCACCACAAAATATGGTAAAATTCTCGACTTCACCCCGAGATCTAGATTGGGGCGGCGATGGCCGGTCATTCACAGTTCAAGAACATCATGTTTCGCAAGGGCGCGCAGGACAAGAAGCGCGCCAAGCAGTTCGCCAAGCTGTCGCGCGAGCTGACCGTTGCGGCCAAGACGGGCCTGCCGGACCCGAACATGAACCCGCGCTTGCGCACCGCGATCGCGGCGGCGCGCGCGGCCAACATGCCCAAGGACAACATCGAGCGGGCGATCAAGAAGGCCAGCGGCGGTGACGACGACACCAACTTCGAGGAAATCCGCTACGAGGGCTACGGGCCGGGCGGCGTGGCGGTCATCGTCGAGGCCTTGACCGACAACCGGAACCGGACCGCCTCGGAGGTCCGCGCCGCCTTCAGCAAGCACGGCGGCGCCCTGGGAGAGACCAACAGCGTCGCCTTCATGTTCGAGCGGGTCGGCTCGATCCTCTACGGCGGCGAGACTGCCGATGCCGACAGCATCTTCGAGGCGGCGGCCGAGGCCGGCGCAGACAATGTCGACTCCAACGCCGAGGGCCATGAGATCGTTTGCGCCCCAGAGGTGTTCTCGGAGGTACGCGATTCGCTCGTCGCGCGATTCGGCGAGCCGCGGGAAGCCGGCCTGACCTGGAAGCCGCAGACCACCGTGCCGGTCGACGAGGCTCAGGCCGACGGCCTGATCAAGCTTTTGGACACATTGGAGGACAGCGACGACGTGCAGCGGGTCTCGGCCAACTTCGAAATCGCCGACGAGGTCCTGGCCCGAATGACGGCCTGACCTCGACGGCGGAGGAAGAGGGGAGAGCATGCGGGTGGTCGGTTTGGACCCCGGGCTTCGGCGCACCGGCTGGGGCGTGATCGAGGCCGAGGGCAATCGCCTGCGCCACGTCGCGCACGGCGTGATCGAGGCCGATCCGGTGCAGACCCTGGACCGACGGCTGCGCGAGCTGCACGAGGCCTTGCTGGCGATGATCGCGGCGCAGGCGCCGCAGGAGGCGGCGGTCGAGGAGACCTTGGTCAACCGCAACCCGGACTCGACCCTGAAGCTGGGCATGGCTCGGGGCGTTGCGCTGTTGACCCCGGCGCTGGCCGGACTGGCGGTGACCGAGTACCTGCCGCTGGTGGTCAAGAAGTCGATCGTCGGGACCGGCCAGGCGAGCAAGGAGCAGGTCGCCGTCATGGTCCGCCAGCTGCTGCCGGGTTGCGGCGTACGTACGGCGGATGCCGCCGACGCCCTGGCGGTGGCGATCTGCCACGTCCACCACCGCGCGACGCGGCGGCGCTGGCGCGATCGACCGGTTGCCGAGACGGCGGCCGTGGAGGAGCCGGCATGATTGGCAAGTTGACCGGCCTGGTCGATTCCACCGACGAGGATCACATGATCCTCGACGTCGGCGGCGTCGGCTACCTAGTCTTCGCCTCGGCCCGAACCCTCGGCCGGCTGCCGGCCAAGGGCGGCGGCGTCAGCCTGCTGATCGAGACCCACGTCCGCGAAGACCAGATCCGGCTCTACGGCTTCATCGACCGGGCCGAGCAGGACTGGTTCTGCCTGCTGCAGACCGTTCAGGGTGTCGGCGCCCGCCACGCCTTGGCGATCCTCTCGGCCCTGCCGCCCCAGGAGCTCTCCAAGGCCATCGCTGCGCAGGACAAGGCGGCGCTCGCCAGGGCCAACGGGGTCGGCCCGAAGCTGGCCGGCCGGGTCGCTGCCGAGCTGCGCGAGAAGGTCGACGCCGTCGCCCTCGGCCCGGTGCTGGTGGCGACCGAAGGCGGCGTCGAGACAACCACCGAGGACGCGGTCTCCGCCCTGGTCAACCTGGGCTACCGGCGCAGCGAGGCCTTCGGTGTCGTGGTCGAAGCCAGCCGCCGCCTGGGCGCCGAGGCCGGGGTCGAGACCCTGATCCGTGAGGGCCTGAAGGAACTGGCGTCATGACCGATCCCCGCCCCGACGCCCGTCCCGACGCCCGTCTCGTGGGCCCTGAGACCGGCACCGCCGATCAGGCCGAGGCCAGCCTGCGGCCGCAGCGCTTGGAGGACTTCGTCGGCCAAGCGCGCTTGCGCGAGAACCTGCGGGTCTTCGTGCAGGCCGCCGCCGCCCGCGGCGAGGCCATGGACCATACCCTGTTCTTCGGCCCGCCGGGGCTCGGCAAGACCACCCTGGCGCAGATCGTCGCGCGCGAACTGGGGGTCGGCTTCCGGGCGACCTCGGGGCCGGTGATCGCCCGCGCCGGCGACCTAGCCGCGATCCTGACCAACCTCGAGCCGCGCGACGTGCTCTTCATCGACGAGATCCACCGCCTCTCGCCGGCGGTCGAGGAGATCCTCTACCCGGCGATGGAGGACTTCCAGCTCGACTTGGTGATCGGCGAGGGACCGGCGGCCCGCTCGGTGCGGATCGAGCTGCCGCCCTTCACACTGGTCGGCGCGACCACCCGCTCCGGACTGCTCACCACGCCGCTGCGCGAGCGCTTCGGTATCCAGCAGCGCCTGGAGTTCTATTCGGCCGAGGAGCTGGGCGGCATCGTGCGCCGCGGTGCTTCGGTCCTGGGTGCGGAGATCACCGCCGAGGGCGCCGAGGAGATCGCGCGTCGTTCCCGCGGCACGCCGCGCATCGCCGGCCGGCTGCTGCGCCGGGTCCGCGACTTCGCCGCGGTCGACGGCGAGGCCTGCATCGACGCCGAAGTCGCCGACCGCGGTCTGCGCCGGCTGGACGTCGACCGCCTGGGCTTCGACGCCATGGACCGACGCTACCTCGGCTGCATCGCCGAGAACTACGGCGGTGGCCCGGTCGGCGTCGACACCCTGGCCGTCGCCTTGGCCGAGCAGCGCGACGCCTTGGAAGAAGTCATAGAGCCCTTCCTGATCCAGCAGGGCCTGGTGCAGCGCACGCCGAGGGGCCGGGTCCTGACCGCCTCGGGCTACGGCTACCTCGGCCTGCCTGCCCCCGATCGCGGTCTCGATCAGCTCGACCTCCTGGGCGCCGAGGCCGTCGGCGACGACGGGGAGGGGCCGGCATGATCGAGGCCCTGTCCGGACGCTTCGACGGCGTGGAGCATGTCATGCCGCTGCGGGTCTACTACGAGGACACCGACGCGGCGGGCATCGTCTACTACGCCAACTACCTGAAGTTCGCCGAGCGGGCGCGGACCGAGATGCTCCGCCTGCTCGGCATTCACCAGCGCAGCATGTCCGAGGACTACGGCCTGGCCTTCGCGGTCCGGGACTGCAGCGTCGACTACCGCCGGCCGGCCCGCCTGGACGATCTGCTCGAGGTGCGCTCGCGCCTGGTCAAGCTGAGCGCCGCGGCGGCGCGCGCGGTCCAGCGCATCACCCGCGAGGGCGAGCACCTCGCCAGCGTCCGGGCGCGGATCGCCTGCATCCGCCTCGACGGCAAGCCGTCGCCCATCCCGCAGCCCCTGCGCCGGGCGCTGCTCCCCTTTTGCTTTCCGGAAGAACGGGTTTAGCCATGCCAAACGAATCGGTCGATAGCCTCACACTGGGCGGCTCCGCCGCCAGCGATCTGACGGTCTGGGGGCTGTTTCTCGAAGCCGACATCGTGGTCAAGATCGTCATGATCATCCTGCTGTTCTGTTCGTTCTGGACCTGGGCGATCATCTTCGAGAAGATCTCGCGGCTGCGCCGGCTGCGCTCCCGCGCCGAGGACTTCGAGGAGTCCTTCTGGTCGGGCGGCTCGCTGGACGATCTCTACGACCGCCTCGACAGCCGGCCGACCGATCCCATGTCGGCTCTCTTCGTCTCCGCCATGCGCGAGTGGCGCCGCTCGATCGCCAAGGGCCTTGCCGCTTCGGAGCAAGCCCGCAACGGACTGCAGCAGCGCGTCGAGCGGGTCATGGGAATCACCCTTGGCCGCGAGATGGACCGCCTGGAGCGGCACATGACCTTCCTGGCCTCGGTCGGCTCGGCGGCGCCCTTCGTCGGCCTCTTCGGCACGGTCTGGGGCATCATGAACGCCTTTACCTCGATCGCCGCCTCCAAGAACACCAGCCTTGCGGTGGTCGCGCCGGGCATCGCCGAGGCGCTCTTCGCGACCGCCCTCGGCCTGGTCGCGGCGATCCCGGCGGTGATCGCCTTCAACAAGCTGTCCAACGACCTGGGCCGCTATGCGGCGCGCCTCGAGGCCTTCCAGGTCGAGTTCGGGGCGATCCTGTCCCGCCAGATGGAGGAGGCCCGCTAGCATGGCAGGACCTATGATCGCCAGTAGCCGCGGCAGCGGGCGGGCAGCCCGCTACCGGCCCATGGCCGAGATCAACGTGACACCCTTCGTCGACGTCATGCTGGTCCTGCTGATCGTCTTCATGGTGACCGCGCCGCTCTTGACCGTCGGCGTGCCGGTCGATCTGCCGAAGACCCAGGCCAAGACGATCTCGGACCCGGAGGAGCCGCTGGTCATCAGCGTCGACGCGTCCGGCGAGATCTACCTGCAGGACAGCCAGATCGAGATCGAGAACCTGGTGCCCCGGCTGGTCGCGATCACCGAGAACAAGCCGGACACGCGAATCTTCGTGCGCGGCGACCAGTCGATTTCCTACGGCCAGATCATGGAGGTCATGGGCACGGTCAACTTCGCCGGCTTCCGAAGGGTCGCCCTGATCGCCGAGATGCCGGGGACCCGAAAGCCCAAGAAGGGCAAGAAGGACGGCTGAGCCCATGCGCGGTGGCATGATCTCCTCGACCCTGCTGCACCTGGCGGTGCTGATCGTGATCGCGGTCGGCCTGCCGGACTTCGGCCGGGACCTGGAGGTCGCGCCGCCGATCCCGGTCGAGATCGCGACCATCGACGATCTGACCCGCCCCAAGCCGAGCAAGACGCAGAAGCCGGAGCCCAAGGTCGCGGAGGTGGAAGAGCCGCAGGAGATCCCCGACGCGCCGCCACCGCCGCCGCGCCCGGTGGCCGCGCCGCCACCGCCGCCCGAGCCAGCCCCGGAGCCGCAGCAGCAGGCGGCGCTGCCCGACCCGACGCCGCCGGAGCCGACCCCGGAGCCCGAGCCGGAACCTTTGCCCCTGCCCGAGCCCGAGGCGAAGCCCGAGCCTAAGGAAGAGGTCAAGGAGAAGCCGAAGCCGAAACCGCCGGCGCCCCGACCGAACCGCAAGCCGCAGGTGAAGCTGGCCAAAAAGCCCGAGAAGAAGAAGGAAGAGCCGAAGGAGGATCGGCTGGCGTCGATCCTGAACAACGTCGACCAGCTGAAGAAGGAAATTCCTACGCCCAGCGAGGAGAAGAAGCAGGAGGCGCCGCAGTCCCGACAGCAGGTATCGGCTCTTGATCAGAGAGTGACGATCAGCGAGAAGGACGCGATCATTCGGCACGTCTCACGTTGCTGGAACGTACCGGCTGGGGCGCGAGATGCGGAGAAGCTGATTGTTGGGCTCCGGGTCTACCTCCATGTCGATGGCACGGTCCAACGAACCCAGATTGAAGACCTATCGCGTCTTAGAGATCCCTTCTTCAGAGCCGCTGCCGAAGCGGCCGACAGGGCGGTGAGGCGTTGCAGCCCTCTGCCTACGCCGAATAAGGACTACAGCGCTTGGCGAGTCATGCTTCTCAATTTCGATCCGTCGGAGATGTTGGGACAATGAAACACTTGGTACATCGGAAGATGGCGGTCGCCATCCTCGGCCTCCTCGCTCTTGCGGTCTTCGGTTCGCCCGTGCGGGCCGAGCTGCGGATCGACATCACGCGTGGCATCGTCGAGCCGATACCGGTGGCGGTGACCGAATTTTACGGAGACGAGGCCGAGCAGGCGCAAATCGGCCGCGATATCGCAGGTGTGATCGCCGCGAACCTCGAACGCTCCGGCCTGTTTCGGCCTGTCGACAAGCGTGCCTTCATCCAGGACGCCGAGAGCCTGCGTGCCGCACCGCGTTTCGCCGACTGGCGCCTGATCAACGCCCAGGCGCTGGTCAACGGCAGCATCCAGCAGCAGGCCGACGGCCGGCTCAACGTCGAGTTCCGGCTCTGGGACGTCTACGCCGAGAAGCAGATGACCGGCTTTGCCTACTTCACCACGCCGACCAACTGGCGCCGGATCGCCCACATCATCTCCGATGCGATCTACCAGCGCCTGACCGGCGAGGACGGCTACTTCGACACCCGGGTCGTCTACATCGCCGAGAGTGGCCCGCAGACCCGGCGCATCAAGCGCCTGGCGATCATGGACCAGGACGGCGAGAACCACCGCTTCCTGACCGACGGCGGCTCGCTGGTGCTGACCCCGCGTTTCTCGCCGACCAACCAGGAGATCACTTACGTCTCCTACATCGGCAAGATCCCGCGGGTCTATCTCTTCAACCTGAACACCGGCCAGCGCGAGGTCCTGGGCGATTTCCCGGGCATGACCTTCGCGCCGCGCTTTTCGCCCGACGGCAACGACGTGATCATGAGCCTGGCCCGCGACGGCAACTCCGACGTCTACGTCATGGACCTGCGGACCCGCAGCCTGCGGCGCCTGACCAACCATCCCTCGATCGACATCTCGCCGTCCTTCTCACCGGACAAGTCGAAGATCATCTTCAACTCCGACCGGGGCGGCAGCCAGCAGCTCTACGTCATGAACGGCGACGGCTCGGGCGTGCGCCGGATCAGCTTCGGCAAGGGCCGCTATGCGACCCCGGTCTGGTCGCCGCGCGGCGACCTCATCGCCTTCACGCGGATTCATCAGGGCCAGTTCTACGTCGGCGTCATGCGCCCCGACGGCTCGGGCGAACGCATGCTGGTCAACGACTTCCGGATCGAGGGGCCGACCTGGGCGCCGAACGGGCGCATCCTCGCCTTCTTCCGGCAAGGTCAATCCAATGAAAGGGGCCAAGTTTCGACCAAGCTGTACACAATAGACCTCACCGGTTATAACGAACGCGAAATGATCACGCCTATCGATGGCTCCGACCCGGCGTGGTCTCCGCTCAATCCTTAGGGGGATGGCGGATCATGCAGATCCGCTTCGGCATCTCCCTAATCCCCCCGGCACCGCCGTCCCAAATTCCAATAAACGGCAGCCGGATCAAGGAGCAGCCCGTGCTTGACAAGGACTCACGTGGTGCGGGACATACACTGCTCATTCGCTTCCCCGGATGGTTCTGAGAGGGTAGACAATGCGGTTCAAAGTACTCAGCATGTTTGCAGCCTTGTTGCTTTTGGCTGCCTGCGAAACGCCTAAAGAGGAGACCACGTCCAGCACCACGACGGCGACGGAAGCCCCGTCGACGCCGTCGGAGCCGGTCACGCGGGACACGGTTCAGCCGGGATCGCAGGAGGACCTCATCGACAAGGTCGGTGATCGCGTCTTCTTCGACTTCGACAAGTACGATCTGAAGCCCGAGGGGCGCAGCACGGTCGAGGCCCTGGCGGCTTGGCTGAACTCCTTCCCGGCGGTCACCCTGACCCTCGAGGGTCACGCCGACGAGCGTGGCACGCGCGAATACAACCTCGCTCTGGGCGAGCGCCGTGCCAATGCCGTCAAGGACTACCTGATCGCCCTCGGCATCAACGCCGGACGCCTGACCACAATCAGCTACGGTGAAGAGCGGCCGGCGGTTCCGGGTTCCTACGAGGAGGCCTGGGCGCAGAACCGGCGTTCGCAGTTTGTCGTCAACTGATAGGCTGCCGACGACGAAAGCTGACGCTGAGTGCCACCCTGCCGGCTCGATCGCCCGTCGATGAGCCGCAGGGTGGCCTCTTGCGTTTTGGGGCCTTGCGTTGCAAGTGCTTGCATCGAGGCGCGGATGCCACAATTTTGCCCACAACCCCGGCTAGATTTGGCACTCCCTTGAAAGGCGACGATGGATCGAACAGCGACGATGCCCGAGATGCCTGAGCCCAGATTGCCCCGTCCCCAAGCGATCGGAGCCCGCCTGCGCCCCGCCCTGGCCATGCCCCTGCTGGCTGCGACGGTGCTCCTGGCGGTCGGCAGTTCCGGTGCCGTGGCGCAAAGCAGCGACCTGCAGAACCTGATCCAGCGGGTCGACCGGCTGCAGCGCGAGATCTCGACCTTGCAGCGGCAGGTCTATGCCGGGGGCGAGGTTCCGCAGCCGGCGCCGGGTGCCGGCGCGGCGATCGCGCCCGGCGAGGACGTCAAGCCGGTCGTCGCCGCCCGGCTGCATACCCGCATCAACGAACTCGAGAACCAGCTGCGGAACCTGACCGGACAGATTGAGCAGGCCAACTTTGAGGTCAGCCAGGTGGCGGCGCGCCTCGACAAGCTTGTCGGCGACGTCGACTTCCGCTTGCGGGAACTGGAAGCCCGCCTGGGCGGCGGCTTCCCGGCGGAAGGCGGCCAGGGCGGCCCGGCCCTGGGGGCGGCCCCGGCCGGTCAGCCCGGCGGCCTGGCAGCCGCGGACCCGGCAACCCCGCAGGTCCTGGGCGAGGTGCCGCGTGCTCAGGTCGAGGCGCTGCGTTCGGGCCAGGGCCAGGGCCAAGGACAGCCGACCTCGCTGGCGCCGCAGACCGGGTCGGTCGCGGCGGCAGCGCCGGCGCCGAGCGGCGGCGGCCTGCCCGGCAGCTCGGTCAAGGCCGACTACGACTACGCCTTCGGCTTGCTGCGCCAGGCCAACTACGTCGAGGCCGAGTCGGCGCTGAAGGACTTCCTGGAGCAGCACGCCGACGATCCTCTGGCCGGCAACGCCAAGTACTGGCTCGGCGAGACCTACTACGTCCGCGGTGACTTCCGCCAAGCGGCGGTGACCTTCGCCGAAGGCTTCCAGCGCTACCCGGAGAGCACCAAGGCGGCCGACAACCTGCTCAAGCTCGGCATGTCTCTGGCGCAGCTGAACAAGAAGGACGACTCCTGCGGCGCCTTCAGCGAGCTGCTCAAGCGCTATCCGGATGCCTCGGGAAGCGTGCTCCAGCGTGCCTCCCTAGAGCGGGAACGCCTGGGCTGCAAGTGACCGGCCAAGACCCCGCTGCCACGGCCGAGACCGGGCCCGTCAGCGCAGCGGAGTTCGCCGATCTCATCGAATCCCTGGGACCCTTTGGCGCGGCACCGCAGCTTGCGGTGGCGACCTCCGGGGGCAGCGACAGTCTGGCCTTGGCCGTCCTGAGCCACGATTGGGCGGTGGCGCGGGGTGGCGCGGTCCAGGCGGTGACCGTGGATCATCGCCTGCGGCCCGGCTCGGCGGCCGAGGCGCTCCGGGTCCGGCGCCTGCTTCGGCCGCTGGGCATCGCACACAGGATCCTGACTTGGCGCGGCCCGGTTCCGGCCGCCAACCTGCAGGCGGTGGCGCGGGCCGCCCGCTACCACCTTCTTCTGGATCACTGCGCGCGCAGCGGCACCTTACACCTGCTGCTGGCCCATCACCGCGACGATCAGGCTGAGACCCTGCTGCTGAGGCTCGGGCGCGGCAGCGGCCTCGACGGACTGGCGGCGATGTCGGCCAAGGTCGCGCTGCCTCAGGCCGTGGTGCTGCGACCGCTGCTGGCGCTGCCGCGACAGCGCCTGGCGGCGACCCTGCGGGCCCGTGGAATCGACTGGATCCAGGACCCAAGCAACGTCGACACCGTCCATGCCCGGGTCCGGCTGCGCCGGCTCCTGCCGGCCCTGGCGGAGGAGGGGCTCAGCGCCGGACGCCTGGCCGCGGCCGCGGGGCACTTGGGGCGCGCCCGGGCGGCTCTGGAAGGGGCGGTGGCCGCGCTCCTGGCCCGGGCGGCCCGGATCGACCCGGCCGGCTACATCCGCCTGGACCCGCGTCCGCTGTGTGCCGCCGAGGCGGAGGTCGGGCTGCGCGCCCTGGCACATGCCGTGACGACCGTCGGCGGCCGGCCCTACACGCCGCGCTGGGAGCGGCTCAGCAGCCTCTTCGCCCGGATCGCCGAGGCCGGATTCCGCGGCGCGACTCTGGGCGGCTGCCGAATTCTACGCCGCGGCGACGTTCTGTTGATCGCTCGCGAGGCCGCGGCCGTAGAGACTCTTGAAGTGCAGCCCGGCTCCCAGGTGCGCTGGGATGGACGCTTCGAAATATCACTGTCCCGGGGCATCGAGCCTACACCCCTGCGTATTGGAGGTCTCGGCAAGGCGGCTTGGGAGGAGCTGGTGGGCGCCCGACCTGAGCTCCGCATGGTGCCTCTGCCGGCACCGGCCCGGGCTGGATTGCCCGCGATCTTTGACGCTTTAGGGTTAAGAGAGCTACCCCATATGGGTTATAAACGAAAGGGGTCCAAAGGGGTCTTCGTGAGGACATGCAACTTCGCGCCTTCTGCCGCGCTCACGAGTTCTGGCTTTACTGTTGCTTAGAGCCTGTGGGACATTATCTACTGGCACAGAGGGAGCGAAACGCCGGGCAGTGGACTGGGCGCAAAATGCGCTCGCCTTAGCCCAGGCGCTTTAAGGAAACGGAACTGTGAATCTCAGCCGTAACGCCGTACTCTGGATCGCAATCGTCCTGCTTTTGTTCACGCTGTACCATCTCTTCCAGAGCGGGCCCGGCGTCGGGCACGCTCCTAAAGAGGTGCCGTATTCCGACTTCCGTGCCGCCGTCGCGGCGGGGCAGGTGAGCAACGTCACCATGCAGGGCGACAAGCTCACCGGCGAATTCAAGGACCGCGGCAGCTTCAAGACGGTCGCGCCGCCGAACGATGCTGGCTTGGTCGACCTCCTGAACGACAACGGCGTCGAGCTGACGGTCAAGTCTCCCGAGGAGATGAGCCCGCTGCTCAGCATCCTCATCACCTGGTTCCCGATGCTTCTGTTGATCGGCGTATGGATCTTCTTCATGCGCCAGATGCAGGCCGGCGGCGGCAAGGCTATGGGCTTCGGCAAGAGCCGAGCGCGCCTCCTGACCGAGAAGACCGGCCGGGTCACCTTCGACGACGTCGCCGGCATCGACGAGGCCAAGCTGGAGCTGGAGGAGATTGTTGAGTTCCTGCGCGATCCGCAGAAGTTCCAGCGCCTGGGCGGCAAGATTCCCAAGGGCGTGCTGTTGGTCGGCCCGCCGGGGACCGGCAAGACCCTGCTGGCCCGGGCCATCGCCGGCGAGGCCAACGTGCCCTTCTTCACGATCTCCGGTTCGGACTTCGTCGAGATGTTCGTCGGCGTGGGCGCCAGCCGCGTTCGCGACATGTTCGAGCAGGCGAAGAAGAACGCGCCCTGCATCATCTTCATCGACGAGATCGACGCCGTCGGACGCCACCGCGGCGCCGGCCTGGGCGGCGGCAACGACGAGCGCGAGCAGACCCTGAACCAGCTCCTGGTCGAGATGGACGGCTTCGAGTCCAACGAAGGGGTCATCTTGATCGCCGCGACCAACCGGCCGGACGTGCTCGACCCGGCGCTGCTGCGCCCGGGCCGCTTCGACCGCCAGGTCGTGGTTCCCAACCCGGACATCCTGGGCCGTGAGAAGATCCTGCGCGTCCACATGCGCAAGGTGCCGCTGGCGCCCGACGTCGACCCGCGCACCGTGGCCCGGGGCACCCCCGGCTTCTCCGGAGCCGACCTCGCCAACCTGGTCAACGAGGCGGCCCTGCTAGCGGCCCGCGCCGGCAAGCGGGTGGTCACCCAGGCCGACTTCGAGAACGCCAAGGACAAGGTCCTGATGGGCACCGAGCGGCGCTCCATGGTCATGTCCGAGGAGGAAAAGGAGCTCACCGCCTACCACGAGGCCGGGCACGCCCTGGTCGGCCTCTACGTGCCCGGCAACGATCCGCTGCACAAGGTGACCATCATCCCGCGCGGCCGGGCCCTGGGCGTGACCATGAACCTGCCCGAGCGCGACCGGCTCACTTTCAAGAAGAGCGAGATCGAAGCCAAGCTGGCCATGATGTATGGCGGCCGGGTCGCTGAGGAGCTGATCTACGGCGACGAGAACGTCACCACCGGCGCCGGCAACGACATCCAGCAGGCGACCAACTGGGCCCGGCGCATGGTCACCGAATGGGGCATGAGCGGCAAGCTCGGCCCGCTGCGCTACAACAACGACCAGGAAGAGGTCTTCCTCGGTCATTCCGTGGCGCGTTCCCACAACATCTCCGGCGACACCGCGAAGATCATCGACCAGGAGATCCGGCGCCTGATCGACGAGGCCGAGTCCCTAGCGCGCAAGGTCCTGACCGAGCACATGGACGAGCTCCATCTCCTGGCCAAGGGCCTGCTCGAGTACGAGAGCCTCTCCGGCAATGAGGTGGATCGGATCATCAAGGGCGAAGAGCTGGACCGCAGCGAAGACACCGGGACCGAGCCGCCAAGCGGCCGCAAGAGCTCGGTGCCCTCCAGTGGCCGCGCCAGCTCCGGCAAGGACTCGCCCGGCGGGCTGGAGCCGGAGCCGCAGCCCGGCAGCTGAACGCCCCTTCGATAGGAATAGAAGCCTCCGCGGCCCCGCTTCCCGGCGGGGCCGCAGGTCGTTATAACCCTGCGGTCATGGGCTCGATCTATCTCCGACCCCTGGGCCTCGACGCCGCGGCGTCGGCCGCGGAAGGTCTGCCGCTCGCCGGCGGACCCTTGCGGTTCGCGGCGGCCGAGGTGGCGTGGCGTTCGGCGCCCGGCCCCGCCGAGCGGGAGAGCCTGCCCCTCGGCGAAGCCCTGGCCAGGGTCGCTGCCGAGGCCGGCGACGAGGCCGGCGCGAGTCTGCGCGACCGCCTGAGCCGGGCGCGCTCGGCCTTCGCCGGCCTGGCCCTGGACCGGACCCGGATCATGGGCGTGATCAACGTCACTCCGGACAGCTTCTCCGACGGCGGCGACCGCTTCGATCCCGGCCGGGCCGTCGCCGACGGGCAGGCGATGCTCGCGGCGGGCGCGGACATCCTCGATGTCGGCGGCGAGTCGACCCGACCCGGTGCGGCACCGGTCGAGCCGGCCGAGGAGCAAGGCCGGGTCCTGCCGGTGATCCGGGCGCTCGCCGCCGAGGGCGCCGTGGTCTCCATCGACAGTCGCAATGCCGCCACCATGGCCGAGGCCCTGACCGCCGGCGCGGCCATCGTCAACGACGTCAGCGCCCTGACCGGCGATCCGCGGAGCCTGTCCCTGGTGGCGGAGGCCGGCTGCGGCGTCGTCCTGATGCACATGCAGGGGGCGCCCCAGACCATGCAGCAGGCGCCGCGCTACGACGACGTGGTCCTGGATGTCTACGATTTCCTGCAGGCCCGTCTCGAGGCCTGCCTCGAAGCCGGCATTCCGCGCGCTGCCGTGGCCGTCGATCCGGGCATCGGCTTCGGCAAGTCCCTGGCCCACAACCTGGCCCTTCTGGAGTCGCTGGCGATCTTCCACGGCCTCGGCTGCCCGATCCTGCTCGGCGTCAGCCGAAAGAGCTTCATCGCCCGGCTTGCCGGTGAGGCGCCGCCCAAGGCGCGGCTGCCCGGTTCCCTGGCCGCGGCGCTGTCCGGCCTCGCGCGCGGTGTCCAGATCTTGCGCGTGCACGACGTCGCCGAGACGGTGCAGGCGGTCCGGGTCTGGGAGGCGATCCGCGCCGCGCCGCCCGCCACGGAATCGCCCAAGACTTGACCCCTTGGCGCAACAAGAGGATGTAGTCTCAACGGTCCTTCGGCTGAAGCGCGACGCCGGGGTCGAGCAAACAGAGGTGAAATGGCGAAGACACTCTTCGGAACCGACGGCATCCGCGGCACCGCGAACCAGGAGCCGGTGACCGCCGAGACCGCCCTCGCCGTAGCGATGGCGGCGGGTGCCCAGTTCACCCGGGGCGCGCACCGCCATCTGGTGGTGATCGGCAAGGACACCCGGCTCTCCGGCTATCTGCTCGAGCCGGCCATGACCGCCGGCTTCATCGCCGCCGGCATGGACGTTGTCCTGCTCGGTCCCATGCCGACCCCGGCCGTGGGCTGGCTGACCCATTCGCTGCGCGCCGACCTGGGGGTCATGATCTCGGCCTCGCACAACGCCTATCCGGACAACGGCATCAAGCTCTTCGGCCCGGACGGCTACAAGCTCTCGGACGAGGTCGAGTCCGAGATCGAGGCGCGGATCGCCAAGGGCACCGCCGCCTACCGGGCGCCCAGCGAGCACCTGGGACGGGCCCGGCGCCTCGACGACGCCGCCGGCCGCTACATCGAGTTCGCCAAGAACACCTTCCCGAAGGAGCGCCGGCTCGACGGCCTCAAGGTCGTGGTCGACTGCGCCAATGGCGCCGCCTACAAGGTGGCACCCACGGTGCTCTACGAGCTCGGCGCCGAGGTGGTGCCTCTGGGCGTCAATCCCGACGGACTCAACATCAACCGGGACTGCGGCGCGACGGCGCCGAGCTGGCTGCAGAGCGCGGTGGTCGCCCAGGGCGCCGATCTCGGCATCGCCCTCGACGGCGACGCCGACCGGACGATCCTGGTCGACGAGACCGGCGCGGTGATCGACGGCGACCAAGTCATGGGCCTGATCGCTCGCTCCTGGAGCCGGGCCGGGGCGCTGGCCGGCGGCGGCGTGGTCGCGACGGTGATGTCCAACCTCGGCCTGGCCCGCTTCCTGGAGGGCGCCGGCCTCAAGCTGCACCGGACCCCGGTCGGCGACCGCTACGTGGTCGAGGAGATGCGTGCCCGGGGCTGCAACCTGGGCGGCGAGCAGTCCGGCCACATCGTGCTCTCCGATCACACGACCACCGGCGACGGACTGATCGCGGCGCTCCAGGTCCTGGCCGTGCTGATCGAGGCGCAGCGGCCGGCCAGCGAGGTGACGGCGGTCTTCACGCCGCTGCCCCAGCAGCTGAAGAACGTCCGCTTCAATGGCGGCGCGCCCCAGGACGACGCCCGGGTCAAGGCCGCCATCGCCGAGGGCGAGAAGGCCCTGGGCGCTGAAGGGCGGCTTCTGATCCGCAAGTCGGGAACGGAGCCGGTGATCCGGATCATGGGCGAGGCCGAGGACGAGGCCCTGCTGTCCCGGGTGGTCGAGCGGATCGCGGACGCCATCGCCGAGGCTGCCGCGGCACCGGGTGGCTGAGGCGGAGGGGGAGTTCCATGAAGGGACGGGTTCTGATCGTCGCCGGTTCCGACTCCGGGGGCGGCGCGGGCATCCAGGCGGACATCAAGACGGTGACCGCCCTGGGCGGCTTCGCCGCCACCGCCGTGACCGCTCTGACCGCCCAGAACACGACCGGGGTCTACGGGGTGGTCGGAGTCGAGCCGGCCTTCATCCAGCAGCAGATGCGGGTTGTGGTCGAGGACATCGGCGCCGACGCGGTCAAGACCGGCATGCTGCATTCCGCTCCCGTGATCGAGGCCGTCGCCGAGGTCCTGGCCGAGCTCGATCCGGCGCTCCCGGTGGTCGTCGACCCGGTGATGGTCGCGCAGAGCGGCGCCTCCCTCTTGGAGTCCGACGCGGTCTCGGCCGTCAAGGAACGCCTGCTGCCGCGGGCCGGGGTCCTGACCCCGAACCTGCCGGAGGCCGCGGCGCTGCTGGGCGGCGCGATCTCCGAAACCCGCGACGGCATGGTCTCGGCGGCCTTGGGTCTCGCCGAACTCGGCCCCGGTGCCGTCCTGCTCAAGGGCGGCCACATGGCGAGCGACAGCCTGCGCGACGTTCTGGTGCGCCGTGGTGAGGTGCTGGAGGTTTTCGAGGAGCCCCGCATCGACACCGAGCACACCCACGGCACCGGCTGCACCTTGGCCTCCGCGATCGCCACCGGCCTGGCGCAGGGGCTCGCGGTGACCGCCGCCGTGCAGAGGGCACGCCGCTACCTCCGCCTGGCCATTGAGCGCAACCCTGGCCTCGGGCGCGGCCAGGGACCGGTCGACCACGGGGTCACGGTCCGGCCCTTCGACGGCGCCTAAGTCGCGATCGCGCCGGCCCTCGAACGGCCTCCCTCTGGTGACATCCGGCGTTCCGCGAGTCACTATCGGCACCGGCGGACAACCATGGGGAGAAATGTCATGCCCATCCCGACGGAGCCGATCGGCAGCGTGCCGCGTCCTGACTACCTTCTGGATGCCTTCAAGAAGCAGGGCGAAGGGAGGCTGGACGCCGACGGTCTGCACCAGGCCGTCGATCGTGCGGTCGCCGAGACCATTGCCGCCATGGAGGCCACGGGATCGCCGGTCATCACCGACGGTGAGCAGTCCAAGCCCAGCTTCGCGACCTATCCGATCGACGGATTGGCGACCCTGGCGCCCGACGGCGTCGTGATCCCCTTCGCTGACGGGCACTCGCGTCAGTTGCCGCGGCTGACGGCGGGCCCCTTCCGCTACATGACCTACTCGGGGACTTTTGTCGCCCAGGCTCGCCGGCATGCGACGAAGCCGATCAAGCAGGCCGTGATCGCGCCCTCGGCGCTGAGCCTGCTCTATCCGCAGGACGGCATCGATGGCTACCCGCGCGAGGCCTTCATCGACGACCTGATCACGGAATGCGCCGCGGACATCCGCTCTGCCTTCGACGCCGGAGCGGAGAGCGTGCAGATCGATTTCACGGAAGGTCGCCTGTCCTGCAAGCTGGATCCCTCCCGCGGGCTCCTGCGGGACTTCGTCGCCCTGAACAACGCCGTGCTGGACCGTTTCGGTGCCGAAGAGCGCCAGCGGATCGGCGTGCACACCTGCCCGGGCGGCGATCACGATTCGACTCACTCCGCCGACGTCGACTATGCCGAGCTGCTGCCGGATCTCTTCGGCATCAAGGCCGGCAGGTTCTTCATCCAGATGGCGAGCGAGACGGACCGGCCTCGGGTGCTGGACCTGATCGCGCGCGAACGGCGGCCGGACCAGACCGTCTTCATCGGCGTGATCGATCCCATCAACGAGACGGTCGAGAGCGCGGACACCGTTCGTGACCGCACCCTCGAGGCGGTCGAGCATCTCGGGCACGAAAAATTCGGCACGACCGACGACTGCGGCTTCTCCCCCTTCGGCGACGACACCTCGACGGCGCGGGAAACCGCCTTCGCCAAGATCAGGGCCCGCGTCGAGGGAACACGGCTTGGGGCCGAGAACCTTGGAATGGCCCAAGAATGAAAGTGTTCAGGGCTTTACAGCGGCCAGGATGTTGCCATGGCAGACCATCAAGTGCGATCGCGACCGGATAGTCTTACCATCCGCCAGCCATGACGATCCTTGCCATCATCGCCTTCGACGGCTTCACGGACCTCGACGTCTTCTTGCATTGGGACCTTCTGAACCGCCCGCGCCAGGAGGCGCCGGAGCGATTTGGACAGTGGCGTGTCCGGCTGCTCGGCACCGCGGCGCGCCACCGCTCCACGGCCGGCCTGGAGATCGAAATGCAGGGGGCCATCGACGAGGCACGCGAAGCCGACGCCGTGCTGCACGCCAGCGGCCCAGCGACCCGAAGCCTCGCCCAAGATCGCAACTACCTCGATCGCTTGTCGCTCGATCCGGCGCGCCAACTGGTTGCGTCCCAGTGCTCCGGGGCCCTGGTCCTTGCGGCCAGCGGCCTGCTCGAGGGCAAGACTGCGACCACCTATCCCACCGCTAGGGCGCAGCTCGAAGGCTACGGCGTCACTTTTCTTGCCGAGCCTTTCGTCGCCCACGAGCGAATCGCGACTGCGGCGGGCTGTCTGGCCGGCGTCGAGCTCGACCGTTGGCTGCTCAGCAAGCTTGCGGACCCCGAAGTGGCGGCGGCCTGCATCGCTTCGGCGAGCCCCATCGGCCAAGGGCTCGAGTTGGACGCCTAGCCTTCGGCCCCGACAAGACCCATAATCCGCGGCGCCGTTCTTGGCCCGTCGCTTTCGAGAGAGGTTCGTCAGGCCCCATGTCCGATCGCCACGCAATCACGTCGCTCGAAGCCCTGGAAGCCCTCTACGGGGCGGTGAACGAGAATTCCCTGGCCAAGGAGACCGGCACTCTGACGCCGGAATACCGCCGCTGGATCGAGGCGGCACCCTTTTTCGCCATCGCCAGCGCCGGGCCCGGCGGGCTCGACTGTTCGCCGCGAGGCGACGCAAAGGGCCAGCTGTTCCGCTGCCTGGACGACAAGACGCTCGCGGTGCCCGATCGGCGCGGCAACAACCGGCTCGATACCTTGAGGAACATCCTCGCCGACCCGCGCGTCGCCCTGCTGTTCCTGATCCCGGGAATCAACGAGACGCTGCGCGTCAATGGTCGTGCGACGATCACGACGGACCCCGAGCTGGTCGAGAGCTTCGCGGTCGGCGACAAGAGGCCGGCGAGCGTCATACTGGTCGAGATCGATTCCGTCTACTTCCAATGCGCCAGGGCCCTGGCCCGCGCCAAGCTCTGGGATCCGGACCTTCGGATCGATCCCGGCGAGGTCCCGACGGCCGGGCAGATGACCAGGGCCGCCAAGCCCGGCTTCGACGCGGAAGGTTACGATGCCGGGCTCCCGGCGCGGCAGCGGGCGACGCTCTACTGAGCCGGATCGCGGAGGCCCGACGCCAGGCCGCCGCCGCAGCGGGCTCGCCCGGGTTGAAGGACCGCCTCCAGAATCAGCTAGACATTTCGAGCGCTAAGCTCTGAATTGTCTCCCAGGGCAGATCCGCAGGATCTGTCGTGCGGTGTGGGGAGGCGGATGACCACGCGACCCGTGGCCTATGCGGACCGGTCGGTCGTGGTCTGCCATGAGTGTGATGCGCTCTACCGAAGGGTGGAGACGGCCGCGCCGTCCAAGGCCAAGTGCGGGCGCTGCGGCGCCGTCCTCTACCGCAGCAAGCCGGACAGCATCGACCGCTCGCTTTGCCTGCACTTGGCGGCTCTGCTGTTCCTGGTCCTGTCCAACTCCTTCAACTTCATGACCTTCAAGCTCGAGGGCCGCGAGCAGGTCAACACCCTGATCTCCGGCGTCGTCGAGTTCTATAACCAGGGCCTCTGGCCGCTCGCCCTGCTCGTGTTGCTGTCGACGATCCTGATTCCGCTGATCAAGGTGCTGAGCACGATCTATGTCCTGGTTGCGGTGCGCTTCGACCAGCCGGCGCCGCGGCTCAAGACCGTCTTCCGCTACATCGAGATCATGCATCCCTGGGCGATGATGGAGGTCTACCTCCTCGGGGTGCTGGTCGCGATCGTCAAGCTGTCGGACATGGCGACCATCGAGTTCGGGACCGCGCTCTATTGCTTCGTCGCCCTGATCGTTCTCTTGGCCGCGGGCGAGGCGGCCCTGGAGCCCGAGGAGGTCTGGGAGCGCATCGACCGGCGGCGACCCGGGCGCAAAGCGCCGTCGTTGTCGCCGCCGGACCTGGCGGGTACGCGCCCCTTCGGCTGCCACACCTGCGGCCTCGTGACCCATCTGAACCGGGCGGCGGAGGCGCGGCATCCGCACTGCGAGCGCTGCGGCACGGCCCTGCACTGGCGGAAGCCCAACGGGATGAACCGGGCCTGGGCCCTGGTGATCACCGGCTTCATTCTCTACATCCCGGCGAACGTATATCCGATCATGACCGTGATCTCCTTCGGCAGGGGCGCGCCGGACACCATCATCAGCGGGGTCATCCACTTGATCGAGGCCGAGATGTGGCCACTCGCCCTGCTGGTGTTCTTCGCCAGCGTGACCGTGCCGGTCATGAAGCTGGTCGGCATGATCTTCCTCCTGGTTTCCGTGCAGCTCAAATCCAGCTGGCGGCCGAGGGACCGGACCCTGCTGTACCGGATCGTCGAGGCGGTGGGCCGCTGGTCGATGATCGACATCTTCATGATCTCGATCCTCGCGGCGCTGGTGAAGCTGGGCGCGATTGCCACCATCGAGCCCGGAGTCGGCGCCACCTCCTTCGCGGCGGTCGTGGTGATCACCATGATCGCGGCGATGTCCTTCGATCCGCGGACGATCTGGGACGCCATGGAAGAGGGCAAGAGAACGAAAGCCATCGAAGGGAGGGCGGCAGGTGTCACAGCAAGCTGAGAACGGGACGGCGCCGGACGCACCCGAGATCGCGATCGAAGAGCGCCGCGGGATTTCCACGGTCTGGCTGATCCCCGTTGTGGCCGGCGCGATCGCGATCTGGCTCGCCTATACCACGATCTCTGAGCAGGGGCCGGAGATCACGATCTCCTTCAAGACCGCGGCGGGCCTCGAGCCCGGCAAGACCAAGATCAAGTTCAGGGACGTCGACGTCGGCCTGGTCGAGGAGGTCGACATCACGGACGACCTCTCGGGAATCGTGATCAAGGCGACCTTGGACAAATCCGCGACGCCGCACCTGAACGACGAGACCCGGTTCTGGGTGGTGCGCCCGCGGCTGGGGGCCGGCGGCGTCTCCGGACTCGGCACGCTCGTCTCGGGCGCCTACGTCGAGATCGACCCGGGCGGCGGCAATCCGCGGCGCGACTTCGTCGGTCTCGAGGTGCCGCCGGTCATTACCTCCGACGTGCCCGGCACCCAGTACCGCCTGAAGTCGGACCGGCTGGGTTCGCTCGGCCCCGGCGACCCGATCACCTTCCGCGGCATCCGCGTCGGTCAGATTCTCGGCTACGAGCTGAACGAGGACGCCGGCGGCGTCACTTTCGTAGCCTTCGTTCAGGCGCCGCACGACAGGCTGGTGCGCGACGAAACGCGTTTTTGGAACGCCAGCGGTTTCCAGATCGAGGTCGGGGCCGAAGGCTTCGAGGTAAAGACCGAAAGCCTCGAGACGCTCCTCGCCGGCGGCATCGTGTTCAGCACCCCCTTGGGCGCGCTGCGGCAGCAGCCGAGCACTCCCGATACCGAGTTCGTGCTCTACGACAGCGAGGAGAGCGTCGAAGAGGCGGAGATCGTAGAGCGCCTGCCCCTGTTGTTGAAATTCGACGGCTCGGTGCGCGGCCTCAACCCCGGCGCGCCGGTCGAGCTCAGGGGCCTGCGGATCGGCACGGTGAAGGACGTGCGCCTGGAGTACGATACGAGCACCAAGGACTTCAGCGTCCCCGTTGTCATCACGATTGAGCCCTCCCGACTCACGATCGTGGGCGAACAGGAGACCACGGCCTACGGCCCCCTCGACGAGTTCGTCGAGCGTGGCCTGCGCGCGCAGCTTCGATCCGGCAACCTGCTGACCGGTCAGCTGCTGGTCGCCCTGGATTTCTTCCCCGACGCGCCGCCGGAGAAGGTGGACTACAGCGACGTCTACCCGGTCCTGCCGACGATCCCCTCGGAGATCGAGCAGCTCACCCGATCGGTCGGCGATGTCCTCGACAAGGTGTCGAACCTGCAGCTCGAGGAACTGGTCGGCGACCTGCGCGCCACGGTGCAGTCGGCCCAGGAGCTCGTCGCCTCGCCGCAGGTCACCGACGCGGTCGCCAATCTCAACCGCTCGCTCGCCAGCCTGGAGAGCCTGCTCGGCAAGGTCGACGAGGAGGTCGGCCCGCTGGTGAACAGCCTGCGCAAGACCTCGGCCGCGGCCGAGGCCACCTTGGTTTCCACCGAAAGCATGGTCAGCGAGAATTCTCAGATTCGCTACGATCTGTCCCAGCTCCTGCAGGAGCTGACCGAGGCGGCGCGCTCGATCCGGGTGCTGGCGGACTACCTCGAGCAGAATCCGAGCGCGCTCTTGAGCGGCAAAGGGGGGGCCGATCAATGATCCAGACCACAAGCCCGCGTCACGCCGGTCTCCTGGCCGTGCTGGTGCTGTCCTGCATCCTGGCGGCCTGCGCCGAGAGCCAGCCCTCGCGCTTCTACCTGCTTTCGAGCCTGCCGCCGGCTGAGGCCGGCGAGTCGGCCAAGCCGCTTTCGGTCGGGGTCGGGCCGATCTCCATGCCGGAGTACCTGAACCGCCCGCAGATCGTGACCCGCGACAGCTCGACTAAGCTGGCCCTAGCCGAGTTCGACCGCTGGGGCGAGCCCCTGGACGAGCTCTTCAGCCAAGCCATGGCGGCGAACCTCTCCGCGCTGCTCAAGACCGAGCGGGTCTATCGGCTGCCCCGCCGCCGCACCGCCAGCCTCGACTACCAGGTCGAGATCGACATCTTTCGCTTCGACGCCGAGGCGACCGGCCTGGTCCAGCTGACCGCGCGCTGGTCGCTCTACGGCAAGGGCGGCAAGAAGCTCCTCAAGACCGGCACGGCGAATCTGACCGAGCAGGCCGGGCCGACCCCCGAGGACCTGGCCGAGGGCATGAGCCGCGTGGTCGAGCGCTTCAGCCGCAACATTGCCGGCGAGATCGGTTCGCGGCGCGGTTAGCGTCTGTATTGCAAGGACAATCGATGTTCAATCCCGGGGTGTGGTCGTATGACGGCGATCCGGCTTGGTTCGGTTACACGATTGGCGGTTCGTCGGCCAGCTCGGAAGTCAGGCCGCGTTCGTAGGCGGCTTCTGGCTCAAAGTTGTCTAGGGAGCGCCCGACGATTTGCCCGCCCTCGTACTGGGCGATGTGAAACAGCGCGTCGCCCTCGTGCACCAGCGGCAAGTTGCTGCGCCCGATGGCAACGCCGCTGACGGAGCTCAGAATCTCGATCTCGTTCTCACCGAAAGGGTCGGCGACGACACCGAGGACTTGGCCCTCCTTGACCTGACTGCCCAGAGATGTGGTGGCTCGCAGCAAGCCGCTCTGTGGTGCGCGGATCCACCTGCTCGAGCCGATCATCAGCGGCTTCAGCTTCGCGGTCTTTCTTTTTGAAGCGGAGAGCATCTCCAGGGCGCGCATGACCCGAACGATGCCTTTGACACCCGCCCGGATGCAGGCTTCGTCGAAGCGCAGGGCCTCGCCGGCCTCGTAGACTATGACGGGCACATTCTGCCGGCTGGCGGCCTCTCGTAGGCTGCCTTCGCGCAATCCGGCGTTGATCAGAAGGGGCACGCCGAAGGCTTGTGCCAGCCGCTCAGTCTCCGGGTCGTCAAGGTTTGCCCGGATCTGCGGGAAGTTGTCGCGATGAATGGCGCCCGTGTGCAGGTCGATACCATGCGTCGACTTGCTCACGATTTCGTCGAGGAACAGTCGTGCGAGACGCGCCGCGAGGGAGCCTCGAAGCGAACCGGGGAAGGATCGGTTGAGGTCTCGCCGGTCCGGCAGATAGCGGGATTGCGAGACGAACCCCAGAACGTTGACGATCGGAACGGCGATCAAGGTACCGCGCAATCGGCGCAATCCGCTGAGCCTCAGCAGGCGCCGGATGACCTCGACACCGTTGATTTCATCACCGTGTATCGCCGCGCTGACGAAAAGGCGTGGTCCCTCGGTTCTGCCATGGACGACCTGCACCGGCATGGTCATCGGCGTGTGCGTCGAAAGCTCGGCGATCGGCAGATCGATCGTGCAGCGCTGACCCGCTCGAACCTCGACGTTACCGAGGGTTATCGGGCTTCTCTCCTGCCTTGGTCGCTTGCGCGCCGTCTTGGCCACCATAACTTCAACAACTCCGCATTCTTGACCTTGCACGAGCCCGAGACTCAAAGGCGGTACCAAGCCTACAGCATTCCCATGAGCAAGGTGGCGATGCCAAGGAACGAAAAGAACCCGGCGATGTCGGTGACGGTCGTCAGGATGATCGAGGACGATTGGGCCGGGTCCTGACCGAGGCGCTTCAACGCGATCGGCACGACAGCACCGGCGAAACCCGCTGAGATCATCGCGAGCACCATCGACATCGCGATCACCAGCACCAGCCCGACCGAGCCGCTCCAGATCAGGACGCCGATGCCGCAGGTGACCGAGATGGCCAGGCCGTTGATCAAGCCGACGTTGACTTCCTTGACCATGACGGCCAGCCAATGGCGCACCGTGATCTCACGGAGCGCAAGGCCGCGCATGGTCACGGCCAGCGCCTGCGCGCCGGCATTGCCGGACTGACCGGCGACGACGGGCAGGAGCACGGCTAGTGCGGTCACCTGCGCGATGGTGTCCTCGAAGAGGCCGACGACCGCTGCCGCCAGAAAAGCCGTCAGCAAGTTGACCTGCAGCCAGGGCTGACGCTTGCGCACGGCGAAGGAAACCTTGGAGAGCGCGCGTTCGTCCTTGCTGGCACCCACCATCGTCTGGAGCGCGCCGCTCGCCTCTTCCTCCAGCGCCTTGACCAAGGTTGCGTAGCGAACCACAGCGACCAGCCGACCATCGAGGTCGACCACGGGGATGTTCGGCAGCCGTGACTTCTCCAGAAGGGCGACGACCTCGTCTCTTGGCGCGGTCGCCTGCACGACGACGCTTGCCGGCTCGGAAATCTCGTGCAGGGTCTGGTCGAGATCGGCGATGGCGAGATCGTGGATCGCGACTTTGGCCGAGAGACGGTTGTCGTCGTCGATGACGAACACCGAGTGGCGGTCTCGCAGCTTGGACCCCCGCAAGCGCTCCAGCGCCTGAGCGACGGTCATGCCGGGACGGAAGACCCCCACTCTGCTGTCCATCAAACGGCCCGCGCTGTCGTCGGGGTACTCCATCAGCGCCTGCAGTTCCCGACGAAGGGTTTCGTCCAGAAGCGCCAGTTGTTGCTGCCGCTCTTCGTCGTCGAACTGGCCCAAGAGCAGCAGTGTGGCGTTCGGGCTCATGTCCTCGAGAACATGCTTTGCCAGAGGAGCCGGCAGATGACGCAGCAGACTCGCCCCGATGTCGGGCGCCAACCATACGAACAGAGAGGTCACCGCTTCGGCCGACAGCTCGACAAGCGCTTGCGCAACTTCGGCCGGAGGCATCGCTTCGATCTGCTTGGCTGCATCGAGAGGGAAGTCGTGAAGGTAGCTTTGGTTCAGCAGAGCGACGGCCTTTGCGGACTCGCCCGGCATTTCAACTCTCCCCATCGCTTGCTAGCCGGCTCAAGCTGGGCGCTGCCGTTGCCGTATGCAGCAACCCGGCGAGTACGACGAGGAAGGCCTGGACGAGATGCACGACCAGCACATTGATCCGCGGGCCCTCCGCCGGCCCACGCTCGACGAGCAAGCTCTCGCGCAAGCTGTCGAAGTGGAGAACCCCGACCAGGCGGCGACTGCGATCGGTCACGGGAAGCGACAGGGCACGATCCCAGGCGGGCAGGGACACCACCGCAGCGAGGGAGGCATTGGGAGACACCCGGGTGAAATTCTTCTGCATCAATTCGCCCAGCAAGGCGTCGTCCTTAGCGCCCAGCAAGCCCTCGACATCGACGACGCCGCGTAGTCTCTTGTCCTCGTCGATCACGAACAGAAGAGACCCCAGCCGCGTGCCGCTTCGGCGAATCCGTTCGAGGCAGTCTTTGACTGCGGTGTCCGGCGCAAAGGTCGCCTTTGGTGCGTCCATCCAAGCGCCGACCGTGCCAACATCATAGGCGAGGTAGCGCCGCAGAGCCGCGGCCTCTCGCCTGGAAAACGCTGCCAGGATTGCATCCTTGGTCGAAGGCGGCAGTGCCCGCATAAGCACGGAGCGCGCGTGCACCGTCGTCTTGGAAAGCACGGCGGCCGCTTTCTTGGGACTCGCACGTTCGAGGATCGCGACTGCGCGCGCCGGCTGCATCTGACTGAGCACGGTGGCGGTTCTGATCTCCGGCGCTTCCTCGAGGAAGGCGGCCGCGTCCTCGGGCGGGATCCGCTCCAGCGCACGCGCCGCGCCAAGAGGTCGGGCCTCTAGAAACGCAATGCTCAGTTCGGTTGCCCTATTCATCGGAGGGCGCTTCCGTTACGAGCGTCGTCGTCTCTTCGCTGAAGACCTTGGCTGGAATGACAACACGGCCTTTGGTCGTCGCGAGAATGACGGATACCGGCGTCAGCTCGAGGATTTCGCCCTCGACACCACCCATCCTCGCACGTTGTCCGGGCTGATACTGCTGCTGCAGGTAGTGCGAGCCGATCAGGTTGCCGACGAAGCTGCGCGACCCTAGTGCGAAAGCCAAGGCCAGGCTGCCCACGACCGCTGCAACCAGGATCGCGATCAACGTGATAAGTAGCGTAACGTCGATGCCGATCTGATTGATGCCCAGAACCAGGGCGGTCACGAAGATCGCCGCCTGTACGCTTCCGCCGAAGAGCTCGGCGTGCGGGAAGCCTCCCGAGGCGACGGCGGCGGTGGTCAAGTCGCGGGCCAGCGTGCTGATCAACAGGCCGACCAGGATGATCAGTCCGCCGGCGAGCAGGGTGGGCAGATAAACTACCACCCGGTCGAGCCAGGCGGAGAAGGCGTCGAGCCCGAGCACCCGGGTCGCCGCAGTGACGAAGAAGAGGATAATGACCCAAAACGTCACGTTGCCGATCAGCTTGACCCCGGCATTGGAGATACGGAGACGGCGTGCCTGCTCAGCCCCGAAGCGGCGATCGAAAAGGCCGTTCAGCCAGTTCGCGAACCTGACGCCCAGGGACTGCAGGATGCGCGCGATAAACCAGCCGGCGAATAGGATGACGATCGCACCGGCCAGAGTCGGCAGAAACTCTACCAACTGCCCGATCAGGCGTGAGGCCGCCGCGCTGGCCTCCTTGAACCAAAGGGACACCTCTTCCATCGTGTCTACTCCCATCGCTCCTGGCCGCCTGCGCCGATATCGGCGTTAGCCGGTGCCTCCCCAGGACGGAGGCAACGCAGCGCTGCGCCCGGGCTAGCCTCGTCCGCGGGTCCTGGTCTTGTTTGGCCTGGCGTTCTTCTCAAGGAACTCGATGACCTTGCCGGCAACGTCGATTCCCGTCGCGTTCTCGACGCCTTCGAGTCCCGGGCTGGAGTTGACCTCCATGACCACCGGTCCGTGGTTCGAGCGCAGCAGGTCGACACCGCAGACGTTGAGCCCCATGGTCGCCGCTGCGCGCACCGCGGTCGAGCGCTCCTCCGGGGTGATCCTGATCACCTCGGCCGAACCGCCGCGGTGCAGGTTCGAGCGAAAGTCGCCCTCCGCTCCCTTGCGCCTCATGGCCGCGACGACCTTCTCTCCGACGACGAGACAGCGAATGTCCTCGCTGCTGGCTTCCTTGATGAACTCCTGCACGAGGATGTTCGCCTTGACGCCGCGAAAAGCCTCGATGATCGATTTGGCGGAGTTGTGCGTCTCTCCGAGGACGACGCCGATTCCCTGAGTGCCTTCCAGCAGCTTGATCACAACCGGCGTGCCGCCGGCGATGTCGATCAGGTCTTCAGAGAACTTGGTGGAATGGGCGAAGGCTGTGACCGGCAGGCCTATGCCTTTGCGTGCCAAGAGTTGAAGCGAACGCAGCTTGTCGCGCGAGCGGCCGATCGCCACCGACTCGTTTAGCGGCCAAACGCCCATCATCTCGAATTGCCGCAGAACGGCGAGCCCGTAAAAGGTGATCGACGCACCGATACGTGGAATCACCGCTTCATAGCCGAGCAGCTTCTCGCCCTTGTAGCGGAGCTCCGGACGATGGGAGGTGATGTTCATGTACACGAGCAGGGTGTTGATGATATCGATCTCGTGTCCGCGCTGCTCCGCAGCCTCCACCAGCCGCTTGTGCGAATAGAGGTCCGGGTTGCGTGCCAAAAGCGCGATTTTCATTCCTCTTCTCCTGTCGGTCTCTTTTGTTTCCTGCGCCGGCCGTGTGAAAGCTTGAAAGAGGTGCCCGAGTCCACGAGCAGGCGCTTGCGCAGTGCTTGTCGACCGAGCAGCATGCGAAAGCCCATCTCGTCGCGATTGGTCAGGGTTACCTGGATCATCCACACCTGCTCGCCCATTCTGAGCGGCGTTTCGATCACGTAGCGTTGCTCCCGTCTGCCGTTGGAGCTTGTGACGACTCTCTCGTCGACGATCGGCGCTTCGCAGAGGAGTTCGGGGAGCCGCCGGTGCTGGACCGGATGCACATAGAACCGGACGAAGCGGCGCCCACCTCGCCTGAAGGGCTTGACCCTGTAGGCGTGCAGCGCCGAGGTCCGGGCGCCGGTGTCCAGCTTTGCCTTGATGCGCTCGACGCCCAGATCGGGGAGCGCAATCCACTCGCGCCAGCCCACGACGAGTTGCTCGCGTTTCCGACGCCGCGGCTTCATGGTCCCGCGCACTCAGGTGATTTCGGCCAAGGAGTCTGTCGCGGAGCCTCCGGGTAGAGCCTCGGCGACGCAACTGTCGCTCAGACGTCGGTAGTTGCGGAAGGAACGCTGCGGCAGGATCACGAAGAAGGTCTCGAGATCGATCAGCACGAAGCCCAGTTCGAAGAGCTCCTCGCCGATCTTCCGGACCGTCTCGGCGGGGACGCGTCTGCGCTGCGTTAAGAGCTTGAAGTGCTTCATCGAGATACGGAAGCGACCGCGGTCCTTGCCTCCGAACCTGCGGTCATAGAAACCGGCGAGCCGCTCCGCGACCTGGCGCTCCGTCAGTCTTTCCGTCAAGTCAGCCTCCGCCCCAACAGCAAGGCAATCTGTGATGTCGGATTCTAAGTGTGCCAGAAAATCAGATATAGATAAAGAAAATTTGTCTATAGATATATTTTTTTGAGCTTAATCCAAAACCGTCCCGGGGAGAGGGCAGAACGCTCGGCGCAAGCCGGCGATCGCCGGATTCGGGAGGCGCCTTCGGGCTCCGTCCCGGTCCCTCGGATGTGGCTGATTCGATTGAAGAGGTGCGCGAATGTCCCGCCGCCGCCCTCGCTGAACGGCTCGCAGCTCAGGAGGGTCGCGTGTCTCGAGCGGCCCTCGAACTAGACCAGGGCCGGGGTGCCGGCGGGGGCCTGATCCAGGATCCGGCTCAGGGTCTCCAGGCCGGCCTTGAGCTGCGCCCGGCTCGCAGCGGCGTGCAGGCAGAGGCGCACGGCGTGGGGCACGGGCTGCCGGCCGACCGCAAAGACCCGGGCCGAGCCGACCATGACGCCCCGCCGACGGGCCTCCGCGGCGTAATCCTCGTGGCGCCAGGGCCGCGGCAGGGTCAGCCAGGCGTGGAAGCAGCGGGGGTGGGTGACCAGATGGCCGGCCGGCAGGATCGCCCGCGCCAGGCTCTGGCGGACCTCGGCCTCCCGGCGCTTGGCGTCCGCGGCCTGCTTGGCCTTGCCGCTGCGGATCAGGCGGGTCGCCAGCTCGGCCATGAAGCCTGAAGGCATGAGGGTGCTGGCCCTCAGCGCGGTCGCGATCCGGTCGTGGAAGGCCAGGGGCGCGCGCAGAAGGCCGATGCGCAGGCCCGGCGCCACGCACTTCGACAGGCTGGTGGCGTAGAAGCTGCGCTCCGGGGCCAGGGCGGACAACGGCGTCACCGGCGCATCGAGCAGGAAGCTGTAGATGTCGTCCTCGATGATCATGACGTCGTGGCGCCGGCAGATCTCGACGATGCGCCGCCGCCGGGCCTCCGGCAGGACCGTGGTCGTCGGGTTCTGCAAGGTCGGGATGCAGTAGAGCACCCGGGCGCCGCTGGAGCGGATCGCGGCCTCCAGCGAATCCGGCACCAGGCCCTGATCGTCCAGAGCGACCCCGTAGAGCTGGCGCTCCAAGGCCTCGGCGATCGACTTGATGCCGTAGTAGGTCAGGGCCTCGGTCAGGATCACCTCGCCCGGGCGGGTCAGAGCGACCGCAGCGAGGAACATGGCGTGCTGGGCGCCGCAGGTCACCACGATCTCCTCCGGCGGTACCTCCAGCCCGGCGCCCTTCAGCCAGTCGGCAGCCGCGGCACGGTGCGATTCCCGACCCGGACCCAGCAGGTAGCCGAGGTGGCGGTTCAGCTCGGGATCCCGTGCCATGCCCGCCAGCTCCTCGCCGAAGAGGGCGTGGTCGGACTCCAGCGCCGGAAAGTTGTAGGACAGGTCGATCAGGCCGTCCTCGTCGCCGAGATCCTGGAAGGTCGGCGGGGCGCTCGGCAGTTGCTCGCGCACGAAGGTGCCGCGGCCGACCTCCCCGGCGATCAGACCCCGGCGCTCGGCTTCGGCATAGGCCCGGCTGACGGTGCCGACGGTGACGCCGAGGTGCCAGGCGAGGTCGCGATGGGTCGGCAGGCGGTCGCCGGGCGCCAGGCGTCCCTTGGAGACGTCCTGGGCCAGGGCCTCGGCGATCGCCAGGTAGCGCGGGCCGCTGAGGTCTTCGAGATTGGGTCGCCAAGTTGTCATGGGGACAATGTTCCGATTGACCAAACAATATCGGAAATCTAGATAAATGTACCGAGACAATCAAGGATGAATAGATACAATCTAGGAGGGTCAGATGACATCCGTCTCGTTTTCGACCCGCCGAGGCGCGTCGCCGAGAGGGATCGCGCCGGAAACCGGGTTCGCGTCCTCCGGCCTGCTCGCCAGGATCATCGAAGGCCTGCTGCTCTGGCAGGAGCGGGCCGCCCAGCGGCGTGCCTTGGCCGGCCTCGACGATCACCTGCTGAAGGATATGGGCATCACGCGGGCCGAGGCCGACCGTGAGGCGCGCAAGCCCTTCTGGCGGGCCTGACGAGGGTGGCGCGGCCGTGACCGCCGCCGTTGAGAGGCCAGCGCAGGTGTCGGGGCGCCTGGTGGGGGCGGTCGCGCTGGTGACCGTCACCCTCTGGGCCGGCACCGTGATCGCGACCAAGCTGGCGGTCGCGGAGATGGAGCCCCTCGCGGTGGCTTTGTCGCGGGCCTGGCTGGCCGGCCTCCTGGCCTTGCCCCTGGCGGTTCTGACCCTCAGGGAACGGCCGCGCGGCGCCACCGCCTGGCGCGGCCTCGCGGCCGCGGCCCTGGGCGCCAACGTTCTCTGGCCGATTCTCCTGGCCCTCGGCCTGACCATGACCAGCGGCAGCCATGCCGCACTGATCATGGCCAGCCTGCCGGTCCTGGCCGGATTGATCGCGGTGCCGGTCGACAGCCGCTGGCCGGGCGGGCGGTGGTGGCTCGGCTGCGCCATCGCCTTCGCCGGCACGCTTTGGCTTATCTTCCGCCGCGGGACCGAGGGCCAAGCCGAGGCGAGCGTCGTCGGCGATCTACTGGTTTTGCTGGGCTGTGCCGCGGCCGCCTTCGGCTACGTGGCCGGGGCCCGGGCCGCGTCCAACGTCAATGCCTGGCAGGTCACGCTTTGGGGACTGGTCCTGGCCGGGCTGCTGCTTCTGCCCGGGGCTGCCTTGATCGATCTGGCCGAGTTGCCGGACGCCGGCCGCGAGGCCTGGCTCGGCATCGTCTATCTGGCGCTGGTGTCCTCGGTGCTGGGCTATGCGCTCTGGTACTGGGCCCTGGCCAAGGGCGGGATCGCGCGCATCGGCAGCTTTCAGTTCCTTCAACCCCTCATCAGCCTGGTCCTGGCCGCGATCATCCTGAACGAGAGGCTGGAGCCGGTCCTGCTCCTGATCGCGGCCGTCATCCTGTCCGGCGTCTGGCTGGCCCAGAGCGGCGGCCGGCGTCAATCCGCCAACCTGGAGACATCGAAATGACCTTGCCGATCTACGTCGTCGACGCCTTCGCCGAAGCCCGTTTCGCCGGCAACCCCGCCGCCGTCTGCCCGCTCGAGACCTGGCTGCCGGACGAGGTGATGCAGGCCATCGCCGCCGAGAACAACCTCTCGGAGACCGCCTTCCTGGTGAAGGCCGACGGGGCCTACGACCTGCGCTGGTTCACGCCGGCCAAGGAGGTCGATCTCTGCGGCCACGCGACCCTGGGCAGCGCCTTCGTGATCTCGACCTACCTCGACCCCGAGGCCCGCCGCATGGTCTTCCGGACCCGCAGCGGCGAACTCGTCGTCACGCGCGACGGGGAGCGGCTGACCATGGACTTCCCGGCCCTGGCGCCGCAGCCGGTCGAGCGGGCGGCGGAGGTGACCGAGGCGCTGGGTTTCGCGCCTCAGGCCGTCCTGGCGGCGGACAAGCTGATGGCCGTGCTTGAGAGCGAGGCCGAGGTGCTGGCGGCGGCGCCGAACCTGGATCTGGTGGCGGTCTGGCCGGAGGACGGGCTTATCATTACCGCGCCCGGCGAGACCTGCGACTTCGTCTCCCGCTTCTTCGCGCCCGCCGGCGGCATCCCGGAGGATCCCGTGACCGGCTCGGCGCACTGCGTCCTCGCGCCCTATTGGGCCGAGCGCCTGGGCAAGACCGAGCTGAGCGCCCGCCAGGTCTCCGCCCGGGGCGGGGCGCTGGATCTGTCCCTCGCGGGCGATCGGGTGATGATCTCCGGGCGGGTCGTGCCCTACCTGGAAGGCATCATCCATGTCTGACCGGACCCATGTCTGACCGGCGCGCGCGGATCCGTCCGGCCCGGGCGGCGGACCTGGACGAGGTCCGTCGCCTGTTCCGCGCCTACGCGGCCTGGCTGCAAGCCGAGGTCTGCCTGGCCGACTTCGAGGCCGAACTGGCGTCCCTGCCCGGCGCCTACGCCGAGCCCGCCGGCGGGATCTGGCTTGCCGGCGAGCGGTCCGAGGCGCGCGGCGTGGTCGCGCTGCGGCCTTTGCCCGAGCCCGGGGCCTGCGAGATGAAGCGGCTCTACGTCGCCCCCGAGGCCCGCGGGCGGGGCCTCGGCGAGGCCCTCCTGCAGGCCTGCATCGAGGGCGCGCGGGGGCGGCAGTGCAAGCTGCTCTACCTGGAGACCCTGAGCGCCCGCATGCCGGAGGCCGAGCGGCTCTATCGCAGGGCCGGCTTCGTCGACAGCGAGCCCTACGACTGCACGCGGCCGCCTGAGGTGCGCTGCCTCGCGCTCCCACTGTAGCGGCCTACAACGGCCAGACCTGCAGGATCAGGGGCACGGCGACGGCGACGATCAGGATGTCCAGCGGCAGGCCGAGCCGCCAGTAATCACCGAAGCGGTAGCCGCCGGGCCCCATCACCAGGAGGTTCGACTGGTGGCCGATGGGGGTGAGGAAGGTCGAGGAGGCGCCGACCGCGACCGCCATCAGGAAGGGATCGATCGAGACCCCGAGGCCCTGGGCGATGGTGATCCCGATCGGCGCCATCAGCACCGCGGTCGCGGCGTTGTTGATGACGTCCGAGAGCAGCATGGTCAGAACCATGAGCAGGGCGAGCAGGGCCCAGACCGGCAGGTTGTCGGAGAGCCTGATGATCGGCTCGGCGATCAGCATGGTGCCGCCGGTGGAATCCAGCGCCACGCCGACCGGGATCATGGCGCCGAGCAGGATGATCACCGACCAGTCGATGCCCTCGTAGAGGTCCTGCAGACTGATCTCGCGCAGCAGGACCAGCGCGGCGACGGCCGCGACGAAGGAGATCTGCAGCGGCAGCAGCCCCAGGACGGTGAGCAGGATCGCCAGGCCGAAGATGCCGGGCGCCAGGATCGAGGCGGCGGCGGCGCGCTGGGTGGGCAGCTCGCGCTGGGCCAGCGGCAGGCAGCCCAGGGTCGTCAGCGCGGCCGGGATGCCCTCGCTTTCGCCCTGCAGCAGCAGCACGTCGCCGGCCTGGAAACGGACGCCGCCCAGGCGCTCGGTCAGAGCCAGGCCTTGCCGGGCCACGCCCAGGAGGTTGAGACCGAAGGCCGTGTGCAGGCGCAGGTGCCGGGCGGTCAGACCTTCCATGCGCGAGCCGGGCGTGACCACCGCCTCGACCAGGCCGACCCGTTCGGAACGGAAGGACTCGGCGCCGTACTCGGCGGCGCCGACCAGCTCCAGTGCCGCCTCCTCGACGACCCGCTTCAGGGTCGCGGCGTCGGTCTCAAGCTCGATCATGTCGCCGGCCTGGAGCCGCAGGTAGCCGGAGGGCGCCAGCATGCGGTCGCCGCGCCGGATCAGGGCCAGGGCGGCCAGGTTGTTCTGCGCCAGGTTCTCCAGCTCGATCAGGCGGCGGCCAACGTAGGGCGATTCCTCCGGCAGCCTGACCTGGGTCAGGTAGTCCTCGATGTGGAAGTCGATGCTCGGCTCGACCTTGCCGCTGCGCTCCTTGGGCAGGAGACGCCAACCCAGGAGGGAAATGAAAAGCAGGCCGGTCGCGGCGACCCCCAGGCCGACCGGGGCGAAGTCGAACATTGTGAACGCGCTGCCGCCGGCCTCCTCGCGGAAGCTGGCGATGATGATGTTGGGCGGGGTGCCGATCAGGGTGATCAGCCCGCCGAGCAGCGACGCGAAGCTCAAGGGCATCAGCAGGCCGCTGACCGGGCGGCCGCTGGCGTTGGCGCTCATGATCGCGACCGGCAGCAGCAGCGCCAGGGCGCCGACGTTGTTCATGAAGGCGGAACAGATCGCGGCCAGTCCGGTCAGCGCCAGGACGTGGAGAGTCGGGGTGCCCGTCGTCGGTCGAAGCAGACGGGCGGCAAGCTCGGTCAAGGTCGACCTTTGCAGCGCCCGGGAAAGGATCAGGACCGCGGCCACCGTCACCACCGCCGGGTGTCCGAAGCCGGCGAAGGCCCCCTCGGCGGAGACCAGGCCGGTGACGACCGTCGCGAGCAGGGCCATCACGGCCACGACGTCGTAGCGGATGCGGCCCCAGATGAAGAGCCCCAGGGTGCTCGCCAGGATCAGGAAAATGGCCGTCTGCTCGAAGGTCATGGTTCTCTTGCAACCCGGGCGCGAGCACGGCGCCCGCGAATCCCCCGGTTCCTGACAAGATGGCCCGATTCCGCGGCTCCGGCCAAGGTTGTTTGCATCGCATTGACGCACTGCAACATGATTTCTACACTCGCCGCCGTTGCCCCCACGGCCCTGGTTGAAACCACGGAGAGACCCGATGTCCCGCCCCGCGCCGCCCGAGCGGCGGCCTGCGAACCCTTGCTTTTCCTCAGGTCCCTGCGCCAAGCGTCCGGGCTGGAGCCCGGACGCGCTTTCCGAGGCCGTGCTCGGCCGGTCGCATCGCGCCAAGGCCGGCAAGGCGAAGCTTGCCGAGGTCATCGCCCGCTCGCGCCGGATTCTCGGGCTGCCGGAGGACTGGCTGCTCGGGATCGTGCCGGGCTCCGACACCGGCGCGGTCGAGCTCGCCATGTGGTCGCTCCTGGGCGCCCGGGGCGTCGACATCCTGGCCTGGGAGAGCTTCGGCGAGACCTGGGCGACGGACGCCGAGACGCAGCTCAAGCTCGATGACCTGCGGATCCTGCGCGCCGGCTACGGCGCGCTGCCGGATCTCTCCGCGGTCGACTTCGCCCGCGACGTCGTCTTTACCTGGAACGGTACGACCTCGGGGGTCCGGGTGCCGGACGGCGACTGGATCCCGGCCGACCGGCAGGGCCTCATGATCTGCGACGCGACCTCGGCCGCCTTCGCCATGGCGCTGCCCTTCGACAAGCTGGATGTGGTCACCTGGTCCTGGCAGAAGGTCCTCGGCGGCGAGGCGGCCCACGGCATGCTGGCGCTTTCGCGGCAGGCCGTCGCGCGCCTCGAGAGCCACAGTCCGCCTTGGCCGCTGCCCAAGCTTTTCCGCCTGACCAAGAAGGGCGCGCTGGACCGGGCGATCTTCGAGGGTGCGACCATCAACACGCCCTCGCTGCTCTGCGTCGAGGACGCGATCGACGGCCTGCGCTGGGCCGAGGAAATCGGCGGCCTGCCGGCCCTGATCGCCCGCTCCGAAGCAAACTTCGCGGCCGTGTCGCGTTGGGTCGAAGCGACGCCCTGGGTCGATTTCCTGGCTGCTGACCCGGCCACTCGCTCGACCACCTCGATCTGCCTCAAGGTCGTCGATCCCTGGTTCCTAGGCCTTTCCGGCGAGGCCCAGCGGGCCGCGACCAAGGCGCTGGCGGCCGAGGTCGAGGCGGCCGGCGCCGGCTACGACATCGGCGCCTACCGCGCCGCGCCGCCGGGGCTGAGGATCTGGGGCGGGGCGACCGTCGAGACCGCTGACATCGAAGCCCTGCTGCCCTGGCTGGACTGGGCCTTCGGCCTGATCAAGTCCCAACGCGCCGCCGCCTGAGGATAGCCGAATGCCCAAGGTTCTGATTTCCGACAAGATGAGCCCCCTGGCCGAGGAAATTCTCAAGACCCGCGGAGTCGAGGTCGAGGTGGCGACCGGCCTGTCCCCCGAAGAGCTGGTCGAGAAGATCAAGGGCTTCGACGGCCTGATCGTGCGCTCGGCGACCAAGGTCACCGACGAGGCGCTGGAGGCGGCGGAACGGCTCAAGGCCGTCGGCCGGGCCGGCATCGGCGTCGACAACATCGACGTTCAGGGCGCGACCCAGCACGGCATCGTGGTCATGAACACGCCTTCGGGCAACGCGATCACCACTGCGGAGCATGCCCTCGCGCTGCTCCTCGGCCTGGCCCGGCAGATTCCGGCGGCAGACCGCTCGACCCAGGCCGGCAAGTGGGAGAAGTCCCGCTTCATGGGCGTGGAGGTCACCGGCAAAACCCTGGGAATCATCGGCTGCGGCAACATCGGCGCGATCGTCGCCGAGCGGGCCCAGGGCCTGAAGATGCGGGTGATCGCCTACGATCCCTTCCTCTCGCCCGACCGCGCCCTTGACCTTGGCGTCGAGAAGGTCGAGCTGGACGACCTTTTGGCCCGCGCCGACTTCATCTCCCTGCACGTGCCACGCACCGAGCAGACCGCCGGCATGATCGATGCCGAGGCCCTGAAGAAGACCAAGCGCGGCGTGCGCATCATCAACTGCGCCCGGGGCGGCCTGGTCGTCGAGGCGGACCTGCGCGCGGCGATCGAGAGCGGTCAGGTCGCCGGCGCCGCCTTCGACGTCTTCTCGGAGGAGCCGGCACGCGAGAACGTGCTCTTCGGCCTCGACGAGGTGGTCTGCACCCCGCACCTCGGTGCCGCGACCACCGAGGCGCAGGACAAGGTCGCGGTCCAGATCGCCGAGCAGATGGCCGACTACCTCCTGACCGGCGCCGTCACCAACGCGCTCAACATGCCTTCGCTCAGCGCCGAGGACGCCGCCCGCCTGGCGCCCTATATGACCCTGGCTCAGCAGCTCGGCTCCTTCGCCGGGCAGCTCACCCGCACCGGCCTCAAGCAGGTCCGGATCGAGTACGAGGGCCACGTCGCCGAGCTCAACTGCCGGCCGCTGACCCAGGCCGCGATAACCGGTCTGCTGAGCCCGATCCTGGACTCGGTGAACATGGTCAACGCGCCGGTCCTGGCCCGCGAGCGGGACATCGCGGTCACCGAGGTCAAGCACGACCGGGATTCCGACTACCAGACCCTGATCCGCCTGACGGTGACCACCGAACGCGGCCCGCGCTCGGTCGCCGGCAGCCTCTTCGGCGGCTCCAAGCCCCGGATCGTCGAGGTCAAGGGGATCGCCGTCGAGGCCGAGCTGGGCCCGCACATGCTTTACATCAGCAACGAGGACAAGCCCGGCCTGATCGGCGGCCTGGGCAGCATCCTGGGCGACGCCAAGGTCAACGTCGCGACCTTCCACCTGGGCCGCGTCGAGCCGGGCGGCGACGCCCTCGCTCTGGTCCACGTCGACGAGCCCATCGCCGAGGCGGTGCTGGCCCGGATCACGGCGCTGCCGCAGATCAAGCAGGTGGTGCTGCTCCACTTCTAGGCTGGGCGGCGCAACGGGGAACGACCGATTGCGGGCGTGGCAGGGCGGCGAGGAGGCTTGACCGCGCCCTTGCCGGCGGCTACGGCTCGCGGCGGGGAAATCCGGGGTTCCGGAAAAGCGAGATGGACAGCCAGAACGACAAAGCCCTGCTGCCGGCCGGTCTCCAGGACCTGCTGCCGCCCGAGGCCGCCCGCGAGGCGGCAACGGGGGAGGCGCTGCTCGCCTGTCTGGCGGCCCAGGGCTACGAGCGGGTCAAGCCGCCGCTGATCGAGTTCGAGGAGGCGCTTCTCTCCGGCGCCGGCGCCGCTCTGGCCAATCAGACCTTCCGGCTGATGGACCCGGTCAGCCAGCGGATGATGGGCCTGCGCGCCGACATCACCACCCAGGTCGCGCGCATTGCCGACAGCCGTCTGGCCGGCGCGCCCCGGCCGCTGCGGCTCTGCTACGCCGGGCAGGTCCTGCGTATCCGCGGCAGCCAGCTGCGTCCGGAGCGGCAGTTCGGCCAGGCCGGCGCCGAGCTGATCGGCGTCGACTCCGCCGCCGCCGAGGCCGAGCTGATCCTGCTCGCCTGGGAGGCCCTGACCGCGGTCGGCGCTGCCGGGCTCTCGGTCGACCTGACCTTGCCGACCCTGGTTCCGCTGCTGGTCGCCGAGCTGCCGCTGGAGGCGACCGCGCGCCGTGAGTTGCGTCACGCCCTCGACCGTAAGGACGCCGCCGAGGCCGAACGCCTAACGG
Organism: Kiloniellales bacterium; assembly: GCA_030066685.1. Taxonomy (NCBI): domain Bacteria; kingdom Pseudomonadati; phylum Pseudomonadota; class Alphaproteobacteria; order Rhodospirillales; species Kiloniellales bacterium. The sequence goes on from JASJBF010000002.1 coordinate 333,169, forward strand.
GGTCGAAGGGTGCGCCGCTGATCGCCCTGCTGCGCGCGACCGGACCGGCGGCAGCGGCGGTCACTTGGCTCCGCAAGCTCTCGCTGCCGGCGGCGGCGCGCCACAAGATCGAGCGCCTCGCCGAGGTCGTGGGTTTGCTGAGCGCGGCCGCGCCCGAGCTCACGGTGACGGTCGACCCGGTCGAGCACCGCGGCTTCGAGTACCAGACCGGATTGAGCTTCGTGGTCTTCGCCCGCGGCGTACGCGGCGAGCTCGGCCGCGGCGGGCGCTACGAGATCGAGCGCCGAAGCGGCGAAGGCGAGCCTGCCGTGGGCTTCACCCTTTACATGGACACGGTGTTGCGCGCCGCACCGGAGGGCCAAGAGGCGAAGAGGCTGTTCCTGCCTTCCGGCACGGAACCGGCCCTGGCGCGCAAGCTGCGCCGGGACGGCTGGGTGACCCTGGCCGGCCTCGATCCCACCGCCGACGCGGCGGCGGAGGCTAAACGTCTGGGCTGCGGCCATATCCTCGTCGAGGGCGTGGCCAGGGCGCTGGAGGAATGACCCCTTAAGGAACGGGGCAGGGGGAATGATGGCGAACGTCGTAGTGGTCGGCGCCCAGTGGGGCGACGAAGGGAAGGGCAAGATCGTCGACTGGCTGTCGGAGCGCGCCGACGTGGTGGTGCGCTTCCAGGGCGGGCACAACGCCGGTCATACGCTGCAAGTCGAGGGCGTCACCTACAAGCTGTCGCTGCTGCCCTCCGGCGTGGTGCGGCCCGGCAAGCTCTCGGTGATCGGCAACGGCGTGGTGATCGATCCCTGGGCGCTGCTAGACGAGATCGAGCGGCTCGGCGGCCAGGGCGTGGCGATCACCCCGGAGAACCTGCAGATCGCCGAGAACGCCTCGCTGATCCTGCCGATCCACGGCCAGCTCGACCGGGCGCGCGAGGCGGCGCGGGGCGCCGGCAAGCTGGGCACCACCGGCCGTGGGATCGGCCCGGCCTACGAGGACAAGGTCGGCCGGCGCGCGGTCCGGGTCTGCGACCTCGGCGACGCCGACCTGCTGGCCCAGCGGGTCGACGCCCTGCTCCTGCACGGCAACGCGTTGCTGCGCGGCCTGGGCCAGCCCGAGGTCGACCGGGAAGAGCTGATCGCCCGCCTGCGGGAGCTGGCGCCGAAGATCCTGCCCTTCGCCGGCCGGGTCTGGGAAAGCCTGCACGCGCTGCGCCGCCAGGGTCGCAAGATCCTTTTCGAGGGCGCGCAGGGCGCCTTGCTCGACGTCGATCATGGGACCTTTCCCTACGTCACCTCCTCCAACACCATCGCCGGCCAGGCGGCCGCGGGCGCCGGGGTCGGGCCCCAGGCGCTGAACTACGTGCTGGGCATCACCAAGGCCTACACCACCCGGGTCGGCGCCGGGCCCTTTCCGAGCGAGCTGCACGACGAGATCGGGACCCTTCTCGGCGAGCGCGGCCACGAGTTCGGCACGGTAACCGGCCGCCGCCGACGCTGCGGCTGGTTCGATGCGGTCCTGGTGCGCCAGGCGATCCGCCTCGGCGGCATCTCCGGCATCGCGCTCACCAAGCTGGACGTCCTGGACGGGCTGGAGACGCTCCAGGTCTGCACCGGTTACCGGATCGGCGGCGAGGCCTTCGACCATCTGCCGGCCAGCCCGAGCCTGCAGGCCGCGGCCGAGCCGGTCTACGAGACCCTAGAGGGCTGGACGGAGAGCACCCGCGGCGCCCGCTCCTGGGCCGAGCTGCCGGCGACCGCGGTCAAGTACATCCGCCGCATCGAAGAGCTGATTCAGGCGCCGGTCGCCCTGCTGTCGACCAGCCCGGACCGGCTCGACACCATCCTGGTCCGCGATCCCTTCCTCGGATAATCCCTCGGGGGTAGGCCTTAACGCTCTGTTTGCCCTAGACAGCTAGGGTTTCCCTCACTCGGGCGCCGCGGCGCCTGGAGCAGGTCCCAACCAGGAGCTCGGGCCCAGGGTGGCGGAACCAGGAAAAGACGCGATCATCGCCGGGCGCTTCCAGGTCGACCCGGCGCGGCGCCTGCCGCTCTACGACCAGCCCTCCGGCCTGGCCTACCTGGCGAGCGATCTGAAGACTCCCTCGGAGCCGGTCTTCGCGCTGGTCTGCCGGCCGGAGATGCAGCCGCGCCGCGACGCCATCACCAAGCTTGCGCGCGTCAAGCTGGCCGGGCTTCTCGCGCCGCGGGCGATCGGCACCCTGCACTGGTCGCCGGACGACGCCGAGCGCGAGATCCTGGTGTTCCCGCAGCTCCAGGGAAAGCGCCTGGCGGACCGGCCGGACGGCCGCTTCGAGCCCCTCGGCGAGACCCGCCTGAGCCACGAAGTGCTGCCGCCGCTGCTTGCGACCCTCAAGGAGCTCGGCGCGCTCTACATCGCGCATCGTGCAATCCGCGCCGACAACCTCTTCTTCTGCGGTGCCGAGGGTCGGGACGTGGTCCTCGGGGACTGCGTCAGCGCCTTGCCGGGCCTGTTCCAGCCGGTGGCCTGCGAGACCATCGAATCCGGTCAAGCGCTGCCAAGCGCGCGCGGCGCCGGCCGCCGCTCCGACGACTTCTATGCCCTCGGTGCCCTGGTCTTGACCTTGCTTTCCGGCGGGCCGCCGGTGACCGAGCTAGACGACGACGGGCTGATCCTGCGCAAGATCACCCGGGGATCCTACGCCGCCCTGGTCGGCAGCCGCCGGTTGTCGCCGGCCATGACGGAGCTGCTGCGCGGTCTGCTCTACGACGACCCGAAGGAGCGCTGGGGCCTGAACGAGGTCCAGCTCTGGCTTGCCGGCCGGCGCATGAGCCCG